>CAMASI010000025.1 GCA_945861065.1 Klebsiella pneumoniae
AGCTCGATGCACGACACCGAGGATCCTCGGAGCCGTTCCCCAGTGACCAGGCGGGCTTTCAGATGTGGGGACGGTTCGCCTACCGGGCGCGGACCGCCGAGGTAGACGATGCGGCGGACCCCTGCCCTGCCGGCCGCCGCCACGAACGCATCCGCGGACGCCGCTTCCCGGGTGAGCAGCTCGGGCCCGTGGGTCCCGGACATGTGGTGCACCAGGTACACGACGACGTCGGCGCCCCGCATCGCGGCGTCGACGGTCTCGGGGGCGTCGACGTCGAGCCGCACCCAGGTCCACTCGGCGGGCCGGCTCGAGTCCGGGCGGCGGCTGCCGCAGTGGACCGTGTGACCGTCAGCGACGAGGCGCGGCACGAGGCGGCGCCCGACGAAGCCCGACGCGCCGGCGACGACGATCTTCACAAACCCGCCACTTCGCGGCGAACGCTCTCGAGCGCCTCGCGGCTGAACCTCTTCTGAAGGCTGCGCGCTAGCGGACCGAAGGCCCGCACCATCCAGTGCCGTAGCCTCGAGAACTTCCGGATCTCGAACGAGACCTCGTCGGTGACGCGGTCCCAGGCGAGCTCGAACCGCTCTTCTCCGGCGACCGTGTGGCCCTCGAGGGTCCCATGGGCGAACCCGAACCTCGCCACCGGGCCCTCGGGCACGTCGAAGACGTCGACGATTCGACAGAGGTTCAACGCCCACACTCCGTACTGCCAGGACGAAAACGCGACCACCGCGCCGGGCGCGATCGCCAGGTCGGGGTCATGGAACCGAATCCACGGCTGGTCGAACTGCTTCCACCGTCGAAGCGCCGCCACCGCGCGACGCCACGAGGCCTCGCCCCTCCCGACCACGAGCCGCTGCACGTCGTGATCGAACCCGGCGGGCAGCGGCCCGCCGGTGCCGCCCACCGGGGCGTAGCTGAACGGCGCGTTCGCGGCAGCACCCACCGCCGACCTCCACGTCTCGGCTGCCGGCGCGAAGATGCGGAATACAGGCAGGGCGCGGCTGGTGGCGAGCATGCCCCGAGCTCGTATTCCGCTCCGGCACGCCCCGCCCGGGGGGAGGCGCCCGCGATGGCGCGGCTCACGCGCCCGGAGGGGCGACCGGGAACGGCGTCGCGTCCGCTGGCTGGGCGGTCGGTCGCAGCCGAGACACTTCGAAGTTCTGCTCGGTGGCGATCCCGATCGCCTCCGCGTAGACCTCGGGCGGCAGCTCGGGGGTGCGTGAGAGGATCCACAGGTAGTCGCGATCGGGGGAGCCCACGACGGCCCACTCGTAGTTCTCGTCGAGCCCCAGGACCCAGTAGTCGCCCCAAAACGGACCGAAAAAGGACACCTTCAGCTTCGATCCGTTCGAGCCCTCGACCACCTTGGCCCGCCCTTCGGCCACGCGCTTCCGGCCGTCGAGGGTCTCGTCGAAGCAGGTGTTGACCACACGGATCTTCCCGTCGTCCCGCAGCGAGTACTCCGCGGTCGTCCCGGTGCAACCGCGCTGGAACCAGGCCGGGAACGAGGCGACCTCGTACCAGCCGCCGACGTAACGGTCGAGGTCGACCTGCTCGACGGTGACCGGCGTTTCAGCAGCGAGGGCGGCGGACATGAGCCAGCTCAGCATCGGACCTCCACCAACCCCGTTACGCACCGCGGCCGGGTTGGACAGCTCATTGAATCGATTGGCCGCCAGGCGGCAGCCCGCGTCGGGCGGTCCAGCTTGCCCCGCGTGGAGTGAACTGGTATTGAACAGCCTGGGTCAGGGGGTAACGATGGCCGAGCCCGCAGAGGCGTCGCTTAGCATCGGCGCGGTGAGCCGGGCGACCGGTATCCCCATAAGCACCTTGCGTACGTGGGAACGCCGTTACGGCGTGCCGTCCGCTGAGCGTTCGGAGGCGAACCAGCGCCGGTATGCCATGCGGGTCGTCCCCTACCTCCGCCTGGTGGCCGCGGCGATCGAGCAGGGTCACCGCGCGGCGCAGGTGCTCGGCGTCGGCGAGCCGGCGCTCCGCAGGATGCTCGAGTCGGTGGACATCGCGAGCCCTTCCGTTCCGCACCCGACTCGGCGACGCCGGGACCCCGCGATATCCCCCGAGATCCGGCGCTGGCTCGACGCGACGATCACGCTCGACGCGCGCGCTCTCGCCGCCGGTCTGCGCGCGGCGCAGGGCCGCCTCGGCCTGCTCGCCTTCCTCGAAGACGCCGCCTCCCCGTTCCTGGTCGAGGTCGGAAACGCGTGGGCCTCCGGAGAACTTCAGACGTTTCATGAGCACTTCGCGAGCGAACAGCTGCGCGATCTGCTGGTCGCCTGGTGGCGTCCGATGGCCGAGCTCGCCGATGGCGCCCCGGTCGTCTGTGCAGGCCTGCCTGGCGAGCAGCACGTGCTCGGCTTGCACATGGCCGCCGCCGTGGCCGCGCTCGCAGGCCGTCGCGTCGTCTTCGTGGGCCAGGACACGCCGCTCGTCGACCTGCGCGACGGGGCGACGCAGTCCGGGGCGACAGCCGTGTTGATCGGCGTGTCCGGGAGCGCGAACGCCGCGTCCTCACGTTCGAGCCTCGGCGAGCTACGGCGATTGCTGCCCGCGTCCGTCGCGCTCGTCGTCGGCGGGGCGGGCGCGCCGACCGGGCTCTCGGATGACGCCGGCGTCGAGATCGTTCAGCGTCTCTCGGACCTCCCCGCGACGCTCCGCCGGCTCGGCTGAAAAAGGTCCTCGCCGGCGGCCGCTTCGTATGCTATTCAAAACCCGTTCAGCGTCGCAGGAGGACAAGATGGGGCAGGTCACCCCGCTCGAGCGAACCGTCAACGTCCAGGTTGCCGCCCACGCCCGACTCCCAACAGAATTTGGCGAGTTCCGCATCGTCGGCTTCGGGGGCGCGCCGGACGGACGCGAGCACGTCGCCCTGGTGATGGGTGACGTTGACGGCGAGGCGGACGTGCTCGCTCGCCTGCACTCCGAGTGCCTGACCGGCGACGCGTTCGGCTCGCTGCGTTGCGACTGCCGCGCCCAGCTCCACGCCGGCCTGCGCGCGATCGCCGACGAGGGCCGGGGAGTGCTCCTCTACCTGCGCCAGGAAGGCCGCGGCATCGGCCTCGTCAATAAGATCCGCGCTTACGCACTACAAGAGCAGGGGCTCGACACCGTCGATGCGAACCTCGCGCTGGGTTTCCCGGACGACGCCCGCGACTACCGCGGCGCGGCGCAGATGCTGGACGCGCTCGGCGTGCGCTCGGTCCGCCTGCTCACCAACAACCCGAGGAAGGTGGCGGCGCTAGCGACCCACGGCGTGCCGGTCACTGCGCGCGTGCCCCACCAGATGGACGCGGGCCCGCACAACGAGCGGTACCTGCTCGCTAAAGCGCGACGTTCCGGGCATCTGATGGACGCCGCCCTCGTCGTCGCCGGCGTGAGGCGATGATCGCCCTGGTGGCGTTCGGCGCGTATGCCGCTGACTCCGCGTTCGTGCCCGACGACGCCAAGGTCCGCCCGTCCTTCCATGCCGAGCTCGGCTTCCTGGCCCCGCTCGCTCACCACATCCAGTTCGACAGCGCCGGCACCCGCCTCGACTACGTCAAAGACGGCGGTCAGGACAACCTGTTCCCGTTCGTGCGCGCGCAGGCCGAGCTCGACGTCGGCCGGAGCCGGGTCCGCCTGCTCTTTCAGCCGCTCGTCCTGAACACCCGCGTCGCCCTCCCTGATGCGCTGACCGTAGACGACACGACTTTCGCCGCCGGCACGCCGCTCGATCTGTTGTACGGGTTCACGTTCTGGCGCGCCGGCTGGATGTACGACGTCGCGAAGGGGACGCAGCTCGAAGCGGCTTTCGGCATGTCGATGCAGATCCGCAACGCCGACATCGAGTTCACCTCGGCGGACGGCACCCAGCGCGTCGCCGAGCGCAACATCGGCCCCGTCCCCCTGCTCGCGGCGCGCCTGGGCCAGGACTTTCCCCGGTGGTGGTGGCAATGGGAGGCCGACGGCGCTTATGCCCCCGTGAGCTACCTCAACGGGGACAACAACGAGGTGGTCGGCTCGCTGCTCGACACGTCAGTGCGCTTCGGCCTGAACGAGGAGCACGGCATCCGCCCGTTCGCGAACCTGCGCTACCTCGGCGGCGGTGCCAAGGGCTACGACACCAACCACTCCGGGCCGGGCGACGGGTACGCCGACAACTTCCTGAACTTCCTCACGGTGTCGATCGGCGCGCAGCTGCGCTGAGCGTGGGGGTCCGATGTTCGAGGGATTTGCGGATCTGTGGACGCCGGTGATACCCACGTTTGCGCCGTACCTGCTGCCGCGCCTCCACCCGCACCTGCACGCCGCCTTTCCGACGCTCACCGTCCGCTGGCAGGAAGCGAAGACCGCCGACCTCGAGGCGATGCTCGTCAGCGGGGAGCTGGACGTCGGGCTGATCGCGGACCGTCCGTCGGCAGACGGCCTCGCCCACCGCGTGGTCGGGCGGGAGCCGTTCGTGGCGTTGCTCCTATGGAAAGGGACGGCCGCCCCGGTGCGGCTGGCGGAGCTGGCGTCGTTCGAGCTCCTCCTGCTCGACGACGGCCACTGCCTTCGCGACCAGGCCGAAGCGGTGTGCCGCCAGCACGCGCTCGCGCCCTCGCCGTTCCACGCGACGAGCCTGCCCACGCTCGTGCAGATGGTCGCGTCCGGTGCCGGCGCGACGCTGCTCCCGCACTGTGCGGTCGCGATCGAGACCGCGCACGCGAACGTTCACGCCCGGCCGCTCGTCGAGGACGTGGGACGGCAGGCCGTGTTCGTCTGGCGAGGCAGCTTCCCGCGGGCGACGCTCGTCGACCGCGTGGCGAGCGAGCTCGCCCTCCGGCTGGCGGCGTGACCCCACCTCCCGACGTACGCGTCCGCGTCGTCCAGGACGCGCCGGTGCGAGATCGGGCGTACATCCTTTACTGGTCGATCGCGGCCCGGCGGACGACCTGGAACTTCGCCCTCGATCGCGCGCTCGCCTGGGGGCGCTCGCTCGGACGCGGCGTCGTCGTCCTCGAGGCGCTGCGCGTGGACGCGCCGTGGTCGAGCGTCCGCTTTCATACGTTCGTCCGCCAGGGCATGGCCGACAATGCCCGACGGTACGCCGCGGCCGGCGTCGCCTATCACCCGTGGATCGAGCCTTCGCCGGGGGCAGGCCACGGCCTGCTCGCGGCGCTCGCGGCGCATGCGTGCGTCGTGGTGGCCGATGATTATCCGGCGTTCTTCCTGCCGCGGATGTTGGCCGCTGCGGCAGCCGACCTCGACGTGCGGGTCGAGGCGGTCGACGGGAACGGGATCGTTCCGCTCGGGGCGCCACGCAAAGAGTACAAGCGGGCCGCTGACTTTCGGCGCGCGCTGCCCGGCTGGCTGGCGACGCATTCGGGCCGACCGACGGCCGACCCCCTGGCGACGTACGACTTGCCTCGCGCGTCTCTCCCGGCGGACGTCGTCTCGCGGTGGCCGGTCGTGGATGTCGACCTCGAGCGGCTGCCGATCGCCCGCCTCGCCCCGATACCTTCGCGCGGTGGCGAGCTCGCCGGACGCGCGGCCCTCGCCGGGTTCCTGAGCCGCGTCGAGCGGTACGCCGAAGACCGGGATCACCCGGATCTGGACGGCACGAGCGGGCTTTCGGCGTGGCTACACTGGGGACACCTCTCCGCGCACGAAGCGGTGGACGCCGTTCAGCGCGCGTGCCCGGGCGACGTCGGGCCGTTCGCGGTGACCGCGTCTGCCGCCGCGTTTCTCGACCAGCTCGTCACCTGGCGCGAGCTCGCGTACCACAGTGCACGGGCACGACCGGACGCCGAGCGCTACGCCTCGCTCCCTGAGTGGGCTCGGCGCACGTTGGCGGAGCACGCGACGGACCCTCGCCTGGCGGTGTACGACCTCGATGCGTTGGCCGAGGCGCGCACGGCGGACCCGATCTGGAACGCCGCCCAGCGCCAGCTCGTCACCGACGGGCGCATCCACAACGCGATGCGCATGGTGTGGGGCAAGCTCGTGATCGGCTGGACCCCGTCGCCCGAAGCAGCCTTCGACACCCTGGTGGAGCTCAACAACCGGTACGCGATCGACGGCCGCGACCCGTGCTCGTGGGCCGGGATCGCTTGGTGCTTCGGTCGCTACGATCGCGCCTGGGGTCCGGAGCGGCCGATCTACGGCAAGGTCCGCTTCATGACGTCAGCCTCGGCCGCCCGCAAACGTCGGCTGCGTCAGTGGCTCGCGCGCTGGTCGTCGGCGTGAGCGGACACGCGCCCCTCGGTCGCCGCCGGAGCTGGTCGGCATCCAGCCAGGACGAACGCCATGATACCCACCATCGACGCGATTCTTCTTGACGCTTGTACAGCGTATGCATATAGTCTGTGCATGGTTAGGCCCTCCATCGACGTGATGATTGCCGGCGCGGGACCCGCAGGGCTCGCTGCCGCAGCTGCGTGCGTCGGAGCTGGCTTGTCCACCGTTCTCGTCGCGCCGGAACCCGACGCCGCGTGGCCGAACGGGTATGGCGCCTGGGTCGACGAGATCGTCGATCCGGTGCTGGCGAACTGCCAGTTTGCGCGGTGGAACGCGGTCGAGGTTCGGTTCGGGATCGGGGATGCAAACCCTATACAGCGGGCGTACCAGCGCGTCGACAACGTCGCCCTGCGCGAGGCCTTGCTCTCCCGGTGCGGCGGGATGACGGCGCTGCGAACGTCGGTGCGCGGCGTCACTCACGACGCTGCCGGGTCCACCGTCGACACCGACCACGGGCCGCTCCGCGCCGCGGTGATCGTCGACGCGACGGGTCCCGGGTCCGCGCTGGTCGACCGCGCGGGCGTCGCCACCCGCTTCCAGACGGCCTGGGGCGAGCTCGTCGACACGGACGACCTAGATCCGGCGGTTCCGCGGTTCATGGACTTCACGCCCGCCGCCGGCGCGCACGAGCCGCCGACGTTCCTGTACGCGCTGCCGCTCGGTGGGACGCGGTGGCTCGTCGAGGAGACGTCGCTCGTCCGGGCGCCCGCTCTGTCCTGGGAGACCCTGCGCGCTCGGCTGCAAGCACGCCTCGCGCGGAACGGCATCTGCATACGCGCGGTCCACGGCGTAGAACGCGTCCGAATCCCGATGGACGCGCCGGTCCCCGCGCCCCAGCGCACCGTCGCGTTCGGCGCGGCCGCGGCGATGGTGCATCCATCCACCGGCTTCTCTCTCGCCCGCTCCCTGGCGACGGCGCCCGCCCTCGGCGAATCGATCGCCAGGGGGCTGGCCGATTCCCCGGCAGCAGCGGCGCGGGCCGCGTGGGATGTGGTCTGGCCGACGACGCGCCGCCGACAGCGAGCGCTGCACCTGTACGGGGCGGAGGTCCTCAGCGGGCTCGACCAGGCCGACACCACCGCGTTCTTTCGAGCGTTCTTCGCTCTCCCGCCCGAGACCGTGCGCGACTGGCTCGCGGACAGGCTGCCCCCCGAGCGGCTGGCCATGGCGATGGCCCGAATGTTCCCCCACCTGCCGGCGCGCCTGCGCTGGAAAGCCGCTTCGAGCGGCCGACTCCACCATCTCTTGTCCGCGGCCCTGCCGTGATCCCGTCTGGAGGCTCCGTGAACCGAACTGCCTACGCCGAACTCGAAGCGCCGCTCGCCGGCCTCGCTGGCCACGCCGGTGTGGACGAGACCGAGGCGTTGATGGTGCACCTGGCGGTCGGCGCGCGTCTCGACCGCGCCGGATCCATCGCCCGGGAGCAGCTCGCAACCGGCGGCAAGCGCGTGCGCGCCCGCCTGGCGCTCGCGGCCGGCGAGGCGCTCGGGCTCGACCGCGACGCGATGGTGCCGTGGGCCGCCGCGTGCGAGCTCGTCCACGCCGCCACTCTCGTCCACGACGACCTCGAAGACGGCGATCGCGTCCGCCACGGACACCCGACCGCGTGGGCCCGTCACGGCGTCGCCCAGGCGATCAACACCGGCGACCTGCTGCTGATGCTGCCGTTCCTGGCGCTCGAACGCCTGGACACGTCCGACCTGGTTCGCTTCCGTCTGGCGATGACGCTCGCGAAGCGCGCCGAACAGACCGCCCGAGGACAGGCGCTGGACCTCGAACTGCTCGCGACCGGGCGCCTCGACGCGTTGCACTGGTCGCGCGCCGCCGAAGGCAAGTCGGGCGCGCTCCTCGCCCTGCCGGTCGAAGGCGCAGTGTGGCTGGCCGGGCTCGCCGGGCGCACGGCCGCGGAGGCGTCCGCCGCGTTCTGCCGGATCGGCGTCCTGTATCAGCTCCGCGACGACGTAGCCGACGCGTTCGGCGACAAGGGCCGCGGCGTCCCGGGCAACGATCTGCGCGAGGGCAAGGTGAGCGCGCTCGTCGTCGCACACGCCCGCCTGCACCCGGAAGAGGTCGACGCGCTCGTCGCCGTGCTCGAGACCCCGCGCGACCAGACGACCGACGTCGACGTCGCCCACTGGCTGCGCCGCTTCCGCGACGGTGGCGCCCTCTCCGCCGCGCACGCGCGCATCGCCGCGCTCGAAGACGAGATCCTGTCGTCGCCCATGCTGTGCGCGATGCCCGATCTGCGCGCCGTCGCCGAGAGCCTCGTCACGTCCATGCGGAGGTCGTCGTGAACCGGGGAGACAAGCCGGTCGTCGTCGTCGGAGCCGGCTTCGGAGGCCTCGCCGCCGCGGTGCGCCTGCGCGCCATGGGGTGGCCGGTCGTCGTCGTCGAGGCGACCAACCAGGCCGGGGGCCGCGCCAGCGTGTTCCAGAAGGACGGCTTCACGTTCGACGCCGGTCCCACGGTGATCACCGCGCCGTACCTGCTCGACGAGCTGTTCTCGCTCGTCGGCCGGGACGCCCGCGACTACTACGAGCTCGTCCCGGTGGACCCGTTCTACCGCGTGATCTTCCCCGAAGGCGAGCGCTTCGACTATGTCGCCGAGGAAGACCGACTCGTCGCCCAGATCCAGGAGTTCGAGCCGCGCGACGTCGACGGGTACCGCAAGCTCGCCGCCCACGCGCACCGGATCTTCGACGTCGGCTACAGCAAGCTCGCCGATCAGCCTTTCGATCGCCTGCAAGACATGCTGCGGGTCGTGCCGGACATGCTCAGGCTGTCGTCGCATCGCTCGGTGTACAGCCTCGTCGCCAGCTACCTGCGCGACGAGCGCCTGCGCCAGGTGTTCACGTTCCAGCCGCTGCTCGTCGGCGGCAACCCGTTCGACACCACGTCGATCTACCTGCTCATCCACTGGCTCGAGCGAAAGTGGGGCGTGCACTTCCCGAAAGGTGGGACGGGCGCGGTCGTACGCGCGCTGGTCACCCTGCTCGCCGAGCTCGACGTCGACGTCCGCACGGATTCACCCGTCGCCGAGATCGAGGTCCAAAACGGGCGGGCTACGGCGGTTCGCCTCGAGAGCGGTGAGCGCATCGAGGCCGCGATGGTGGTCGCCAACGCCGATCCCCGGTTCGTGTACGGGAAGATGATCGACAAGGCGCATCGCCGCACGCACACCGACGCGTCGATCGCCCGCAAGAACCCGTCGATGTCGTTGTTCGTGTCGTACTTCGGCGCGAAGAAGCAGTGGGAGGGCCTCGCCCACCACACGATCCTGCTCGGCAAGCGCTACAAGCCGCTGCTCAACGACATCTTCCACAAGAAGGTGTTGGCGGACGACTTCTCGCTGTACCTGCACGCGCCGACGGTCACCGACCAATCGCTCGCGCCGGCCGGACAAGAAGCATTCTACGTCCTCTCTCCCGTACCGAACCAGCGCAGCGGCATCGACTGGGCGAGGGAGGCGCCGAGGTACCACGACACGATCCTCGACGCGCTCGACCGCACCCACCTGCCGGGCCTGCGCGCGGCGCTCACCACGGAGCCGTTCGCCGTCGACCCACGCTACTTCGAGACGAACCTGCGCTCGGTGGACGGGGCCGGGTTCGGCATACAACCCACGCTCACCCAGTCCGCCTGGTTCCGGTACCACAACCGCAGCGAGGACGTGGACGGGCTGTTCTTCGTCGGGGCGTCGACGCACCCGGGCGCGGGCGTTCCTGGCGTGCTGTGCTCGGCCAAGGTGCTGGAGAAGGTGGTTCCGCGGCCGGTGACGGCGGTGACCGTCCCCGCGACCGCGCGGCGGGTCGGATGACCGACATCGCCTCGGCCCGCGCGGTGATGGCGACGCGTGCGGTGACGTTTCGCGCGGCCGCCCGCCTGCTCCCGGCCGACACCGCGGACGACGCGGCCGTGCTGTACGCGTTCTGTCGCCTCGTCGACGACCTCGCCGACGAGCACGCCGACCTCGCCGCGCTGAGCGCGCTGCGGGAACAGGTAGGGGGGGCCTCCGATCCGAGCGGTCCGGTGGCGGCGTTCCTCGATCTCGCCGCCCGGCGCGCGATCCCGGTCGGCGCGGCGATCGACCTCGTCGACGGCGCGCGCTCGGACCTGGGACGGGTGCGCGTCGCGGACGACGCGGCGTTGATCCGGTATGCCTACGCGGTCGCCGGAACCGTCGGCCGGATGATGGCGCCGCTGCTCGGCGCGCCACCCGCCGCCGCCGCCGCAGCCGTCCACCTCGGTGTGGCGATGCAGCTCACCAACGTCTGCAGGGACGTGCTCGAGGACGCGAGAAACGGTCGGGTTTACCTGCCTGCCTCGCGGTTGTTCGCCGCGGGGGCCGACCCGGAGGCGCTGGTGGACGGCACCGCGGACCGGGCGGCCATCGCAAGCGTGGTCCGGGACGTCCTGCAGCTCGCCGAGGGCTGGTATGCGAGCGCGGATGCTGGCATGCGGCACCTGCCGTGGCGCTCGCGTCTCGCGGTGCTGGTGGCCGCGAGGACGTATCGTGCGATCGGTCGGAAGCTGCTTCGACACGGCGGCGACGCGCTCGCCGGGCGGACGGTGCTCTCCGCTGGCGAACGCGCGGTCGCGGCGGTCGCCGCGTCGGGGGCGTGGCTGTGGCCGAAGCGAACCGCGCCGAACCCGGCGCTCACCGCGTCGCTCGCCGGCCTTCCGGGGGTCGCGTGAGCTACCGCATCAAGACCGTCAGCGCGATGACCGGCATCCCCCGCCCGACCTTGCTCGCGTGGGAGCGCCGCTATCAAATCCTCGACCCCGAGCGCACGGCCTCCGGCTACCGGATGTACAGCGACCGCGACGTGACCGTGCTCCGTCGGCTGAAGAGCCTCGTCGACGGCGGACAGGCGATCAGCGAGGCCGTGCTGCTCGTCCGCGAGGGGGCGGCGTTGCGGGACGGCGCGACGAAGCCGGACGTCGTCGGGCGGCTCGTGGAGTCGCTCGTGGCCTTCGAACGGGCCGCGGCCGACCAGACCGCCATCGACGAGGTCGGTCAGCTCCCGTTCGAAGCCGCGCTCGATCTCGTTTACCTGCCGATCCTCCACGAGATCGGCGACCGGTGGGCGCATCAGACCGTGGACGTCGCGCAGGAGCACTTCGCCTCCGGTTGGGTCGGCGAGCAGATGCGGGCGGTGTTCCATGCGCTCGGGGCGGGCCCGGTCGACGGTCCCACGGTCGGCTGCGCCTTGCCGCCCGACGAGCAGCACGAGTTCGGCCTGCTCGCGGTGGCGATCAAGCTCGCGCTGCGCGGCTGGCGGGTGACCTGGCTCGGCGCGCAGCTCCCGGTCGACGACCTCTGCGCCTATGTGGCCCGCGAACGCCCGAAGCTGCTCTGCCTGTCGCTCGTAAGGCAGCGTCCGCGGGACGAGGTCCTCGCCTACGCTCGCGCCGTTCGAGCCGGCGCCGGGGCGGACACGCGCGTGTTCGTCGGCGGACCCGCGGTCGACGGCCTGCAGGGTCTGTCCACGGCAGAGCTCGGCTTCATCTACCGGTTCTCCGAGCTGCTCGCTGCACTGGGTGCGCCGTGATCCCGGTCGTCGCCACGCCTCCGGGTCCGACCGACGGCCGCGCGCTCGACGTGCCGGGCGGGTTCGTGTGGTGGTACGTCGACCTGGTGGACGCGCACGGCGACGGTCTCGTCCTCATCGCCTCGTTCGGTCTGCCGTTCCTGCCGGGGCTGCTCGACGCTGCGCGCCGCGGCGCCCCGGTCCCGCCGCGCGAACGACCGGCGCTGTCGCTCGCGGTGTACATCGGCGGAAAGATCGCCTTCTACCTTTTCGACGTGCCCGTGTCGTCCAGCTTCTCGTCCACGGCGACCGCCGACACGATCGTGCTCGGGGGGTCCACCGTCGACGTCGCCTGGGAAGGTGACCGGTTCACGCTGGTCGCGTCGCTCGACACCGACGGCGCGGGGGAGCGCATCACCGGAAACGTGCGGGTGAGCGGGCGATCCGCCCCGAGCCTCGGCGGGGACCCGGTCGCTCACGCGTGGTCGCTGCTCTGCGGCGCCGGGGAGGGCGCCGCGACCCTGCGCACGTCGACCGGGACGATGTCGCTCGCGGGGCGCGCGTACGTGGACCGCAACCTCGGCGAGAGGCCCATCGACGCGCTCGGGATGACGGCGTGGACCTGGGCGCGGGTCGCCTTCCCGGGCGGGGACCTCGTGGTCTGGGACGTCGACGGGGCGTCGCCGCTGCGGCTCGCGGTCTGGGCGACGCCGGACGGGCGGCGGGACGCGTTCTGCCCTGCGCTCGTCCGCGGCGGGAGCCGGCTCGCGCTCGGTGCGAGCGCCCCCCGTCTCCTGGACGTCGACGGCCGCTGGAGGTTGCAGCTCGGAGCGCCGCTTGAGTCCAGTCCGTTCTACGCTCGTTTTCCGGTCATCGGTACCGATGCAGCAGGGCAGACCGGCCGCGGGTTCGCCGAGCGCTGCCTGCCGCAGCGGATCGACGCCGCCTGGATGCGGCCGCTCGTGCGGATGTGCGTGCAGCAGCCCCGGGAGCGCTCGAGGTGGCTACCGCTGTTCGCCGGACCCGCCGAAGGTCGTCTCGGCCGCCTGGTGCGTTCCTGGCGGTCGCCGTGATCGGCGAACTCGCCGCAGCGGCCGCGCTCGTTCCCCTCGGCATCACCGGGATCAACCTCCTGACCTGGCGGCCCGTCGCGGCGACGGCGCCGGCGGGGCGGGTGTCCGCGCTGGTGCCCGCCCGCGACGAAGCGGCGAACATTGTGGCCTGCATTACGTCGCTGCTCGCCGAGCCGTTCGCGGAGGTGGTGGTCCTCGACGACGGCTCCACCGACGGTACGCCGGAGCTGCTCGCCGGGATCGCCGCCCGCGAGCCCCGGTTGCGGGTGATCTCCGGCCTGCCGCTGCCGCCGGGCTGGGTGGGCAAGCCTCACGCCTGCGCGCAGCTCGCCGCGACCGCGACCGGGGACGTGCTCGTCTTCGTCGATGCGGACGTGACCTTCCGGCCCGGCGGCCTCGGGCGCGTCGCCGCCGCCTTGCGGTGCGCCGGGGTCGTGTCGGCGCTCCCGGAGCAGCGGACCGGATCGACCTTCGAGGCCCTGGTCATCGCCCAGCTCCACCTCGTCTACGGGTCGTGGTTGCCGCTCGCGCTGGTGCGCCGGGTGTCCGACCCGCGCGTGCTCGCCGCGAACGGACAGGTGTTGGCGTTCACCCACGAGGCTTATCAGCGCTCCGGCGGCTTTTCCGGCGTGCGTGCCGACGTCGTCGACGATGTCGCGCTCTGCCGCAACGCCAAGCGCGCCGGCGTCACGGTCGACTTCGTCGACGGGTCCCCCATCGCCTCGTGCCGGATGTACCGGTCGGATCGCGCCGCCTGGGCGGGCTTTTCGAAGAACCTCTACGAGGGCATCGGCGGCACGCCGCTCGCGCTCCTCGGGGTCATCGCGCTGCATGTCGCGTGTTTCTGGCTCGCCTGGGTGGTCGCGCCGTGGGCGCCGTGGGCGCTGGTGGGGGTCGCGGCCAACCTCGCCCAACGCGCGCTCCTCGCCCGCAGGTTCGGAAATCCGGCCTGGACCGTGCTCGCCCACCCGCTCGGGGTCGGGCTCCTGCTGGCGATCGCCGTCAATTCCTGGCGATGGACGCGCGCCGGTCGGATCCACTGGAGCGGACGGTCCTACCCCGCGCGTGACGCTCGCGAGGTGGGGTCGTGACGGCCGCGCTGACCGTCGCGCGAAAGCTCGCGCGCTTCCGCCTCGCCCGAGAGCTCGACGGGATCTGGGTCGACGGGCTCACCGAGGTTCGCGAGCTCGTGCGCCGGCAGCCCGTGCTGTTCTGCGCGACCCATGTGGCCTGGTGGGACGGGCTCGTGCTGCTCCCGGTCGACGAGGCGCTCGAGACTGACGGGCGGGTGCTGATGGACGAGCTCCAACTCCAAAGACTAGGCTTCTTTCGCTGGCTCGGCGCCCTCGGCCTCGACCGGCGGTCGCCCGCGGCCATGCGCCACGGGCTGCGCCACGCCGCGGCGTTCCTGGATCGCGCGGGACGTGCGTTGTGGATGTTCCCGCAGGGTCGGCAGCGCCCCGCGCACCTGCGCCCGCTCGGGTTGCATCGCGGCCACGAGCTGCTCGCGCGCACCTCTGGCGCCGCGATCGTCCCGGTGGCGCTCACCTATGCCTTCCGCGAGTCGCCGCGCGCGGCCGCGTTGCTCTCGTTCGGCGCGACCGTCGACCCGCCGGACCTGGAAGCGGCGCTCGTCGCCGCGCTCGACCGCGTCGACGCGTTCGTCGACACCGGAGCGCCCGCGTTCTCGGCTCTGGTCGCCCCGCGCGGCGGACGCGTCGATGGGTCCCCGTTCTCCCGGGCGCTCGCCTGGTCCGCGCGACCGAGGCTCACCGATGGCTGACGTGATCGTCGTCGGCGCCGGGCTCGGCGGGTTGTCGGCGGCGATCGCGCTCGCTGCCGCCGGACGCAAGGTGCGCGTGCTCGAAGCGCTGGATCGACCGGGAGGAAAGGCCGGCGTCGTCACGGTCGACGGGGCGAGCTTCGACACGGGGCCGTCGGTGCTGACGCTTCCCGACGTGTTCGCTTCGCTGCTCGCGCTCGCCGGGATGAAGCTGGAGGACCACGCCAGGTTGCGCTCGCCGTCACCTGCGTTCCGCTACGCGTGGGCCGACGGGGCCGCGCTCGACGTCCACCCGAGCGTCGACGGCACGCTCGACGCCGTGCGCGAGGCGTTCGGCGCCTCGGCCGAGGCGGAGTTTTCCTCGTACCTCGCCTATGCGAAGGGCCTGTGGGAGCGCGGCGCCGAGCGGTTCGTGCGTGGGCCCGCCCCGAGCGCCCACCTCCTGCTGTCGCCGCGCAACCTCTTCGCGCTCGCGTCGCTCGACCCGTTCACGACGTTACAGGCGACGATCGACGCCCGCGTCCGCGAGCCGCACCTCCGCTCGCTGTTGCTGCGCTACGCGACGTACAACGGCTCGGATCCGCGCCGGACGCCCGGCACGCTCGGCTGCATCGCGCACGTCGAGCTCGGCCTCGGCGGGTTCGGCGTCGAGGGCGGCATCGGCGCGCTCGTCGACGCGTTGGCCCTCGCCGCCGCTCGGCTCGGCGTCGAGCTCAGCTGCGGGACACCGGTGCGCAAGATCGCCATCGTCGCCGGTCGGGTGGTCGGCGTCGAGGTCGACCACGGGCAGATCGCTACCGAGACCGTCATCGTCAATGCCGATGCGGCCGCGGGGCTCGTGCCCGCGTCACCGGCGCGCGAGCGGTCGACGTCGGGCTGGACCTGCGTGGTCCGCGCCACGCGTCGCCCGCGGGTCGCCCACGCGGTCGTGTTCCCCGCAGACTACGACGCCGAGTTCGTCGATCTGTTCGACCGCCGACGGGTCCCCGCGGATCCCACCGTGTACGCCTGCGCGCAGGGCGTCGCCCACGGCCGACCGGGCTGGGACGACGGCGAGCCGGTGTTCCTCATGGCCAACGCACCCGCCGAGGGCCCGGAGCCCACGAGCGCGGCCGTCTGGTCCACGCTGCGCGGCAAGGTCCTCGCCCGGGCGGTGGCGGCCGGTCTGGTCGACGCCGGCGATCCGGTCGTGTGGGAGCGCACCGCCACGGACCTCGCCGCAAGGTTTCCAGGTACGAGCGGGGCGATCTACGGACCCGCCAGCCACGGCGCCATGTCGGCGTTCCAGCGGTCGGCGAACCGGACCCGCGTGCGGGGGCTGTACCTGGCGTCGGGCTCCGCTCACCCCGGCGGCGGCATGCCGTTGTGCGCGTTGTCGGGCCGCGCCGCCGCGAACGCCGTCCTGGAGGACCAATGACCGCCGCCATCGCGTACGCGCTCGAGCTCGTCACGGTGGCCCACGTGCGCGACCCCCGCCCGAACGGAGGTGGCGCGGTCGTCAGCACGACCAGCCTGTCCTTGGCGACGTGGGAGGGCGACGACCTGACCCTCCGCGCCTGCGCGGTCAAGACCACACCCGTCCTCGGCACGCGCACCACCTACGGGCCCGCGTTCGTTTCGGCGGCGCCCGTGGTCCACGCGCGCGCGTCGTATCAAGGCGACACCGTGTCGATCGGCCCCTGGGACGCCCCGTTCGGCGTCGGCGACGACGACGACGACGGGAACCCCGGGGTGACGGTTCATGTCGAGCACGTCCTGCTCGGCGCCGGCGACATCTACCTGTCCCAGGCGACCCGGACGCTCCTCGTCGGCACGTGGTCCCCATCGGGCGAGCTGTCCGGCCTCGCGACAGTCGAGGCCGAACCTTCGGTGCTCGGGGCGTCCACGTGGTGGCTCCGGCTGCCGATCGGCCTGCGCGCAGTGCCCTCTGCCAGCACGTTCCGGCTAGTCCCCATCGGCGAGGCAACCTGTGCTGCGGTCGACGGCGCCCTCGCCTCGTCCACGGCGTCTGGCGAAATTCGTCCAGGAAGTCCGGCGGGTCGAGAGGATGGTGCGGTAGACCGCGACCGCGGGCGAGGCCGGTGAAGCGCGAATACCTGCCTGCCAGCGATGGACGCCTCTATCGCAGCGTGCGCCCTGGTCACCCTCCGAGCAGCTCCGAGCGTGCCGCCGCCGCGATCGCCAGCACCGCCGGGTGCTTCATCTTCCGCTCGGCTGTGATCGCGTAGAACCGCTCCTTCACCTCGTCGATGCGCCCCAGCGCCACCACCCCGTATTGCCGCACCACGTCGGCCTCGGTGACCGCCGCCGCCGGGAACACGCCGTGCCCGCGCTGCCCGCACGCCTTGAGCAGCGCGCTGTCCTCAAACTCGCCGGCGACCATCGGCCGTAGCCCGCTCGTGACGAACCAGGTGTCGAGCCCCCGCCGCAGCGTGTGGCCCGCCATCGGCAGCAGCATCGCCGCGCCATTCAGCGAGGCCGGGAAGCCCGGCTTCAACCGCGCCGCGAGCTCCGGAGCCGCGAAGAAGCTCACCCCGCACTCGCCCAGCAGGTGGGTGTAGATCTTCACGCCGGTCCCGCTCGGCGCCGGCGCGTCGGACAGCACCACGTCGATCTCGTGGAGCGCCAGCTCGGCCAGCAGCTGTTCGATGGGCTTCTCGCGGACCTGCAGCCGCAGCCCCCCCGGGGTGTGCCAGGCGGGCTCCAGAAGCGCCGCTACCACGAGCTTCGGCATCGCGTCGACCACGCCCACCTCCAGGCGGGGCACCTTGCCGCCCGAGCCCCGCTGCACCGTGTCCAGCAGTTCGTTGCCGAGCGTGAAGATCTCGTCGGCGTACTGGTACACGGTCCGTCCGACGTTGGTAAGCACCAGCCCCCGACCGCGGCGCTCGAACAGCTTCTCGCCGAGCGTGGCCTCGAGCTGTCCGATCTGCCCCGACAACGTCGGCTGCGAGAGCCGGAGCCGGACGGCCGCCGCGGTGACACTGCCCTCGCGGGCCACCGTCCAGAAGTACTGCAGGTGGTGGTAGTTGAGTGAGATCATATCGTTTTCTCCGATGAATCGAATCGGAACTTCGTATTGGTCTATCGCTCCGGCCGTCCCTAGGGTGGGAAGAACATCGAACTGGGAGGGTGTCATGGACATGCAGACCATCGGGTCGCCGGCGCTGTGGGGCGGATTCGGCGTGTTCGTCCTCGGCATGTTGGCGATCGACCTCGGGGTCTTCCACCGCAAGCCGCACGCGGTGAGCTTCAAGGAGGCGCTGGGCTGGAGCGTAGTCTGGGTGTTGCTCAGCGGTTTGTTCGCGCTCGCCGTCGGCTTCGCCTTCGGGCCCACGCCCGGCCTTGAGTTCGCCACCGGCTACCTGATCGAGAAGGCGCTGGCGGTCGACAACATCTTCGTCTTCGTCCTGTTGTTCTCGTTCTTCCGGGTCAAGCCTGAGCACCAGCACGGGGTCCTGTTCTGGGGCATCCTCGGCGCGCTGTTGATGCGCGGCCTGTTCATCGGCCTCGGCGCCGCGCTGATCCACCAGTTCCACTGGGTGATCTACGTGTTCGGCGCCCTGCTGATCGCGACCGCGATCAAGCTGTTCGTCTCGAAGGAGGGCCACATGGACCCCGAGTCGAACTTCGTCTACCGGCTGGTCCGCCGCTTCGTCCCGTCGACCGAGGACTACCGGGGCGCGTCGTTCTTCGTCAAGGAGAACGGGCGCTGGCTCGCCACCCCGCTGCTCACCGTGCTCGTGCTCGTCGAGGCGACCGACCTGTTGTTCGCCGTCGACTCGATCCCGGCGATCTTCGCCGTCACCAAGGACCCGTTCATCGTGTTCACGTCGAACATCTTCGCGATCCTCGGCCTCCGTTCGATGTACTTCCTGCTCGCCGGCGTAGTGCACCGGTTCCACTACCTGAAGCCGGCCCTGTCGCTGATTCTGGCGTTCGTCGGCTCGAAGATGCTGCTGGGGAGCGTGTTCGTCATCCCGACCCTGGTCTCGCTCGGCGTGATCGGGCTGATCCTCGCCGCCGCGATCGCCCTGTCGGTCGCCTGGCCGAAGCCGGTGGTCGAGACGGACGTGCCGCACGTCCGCTGAGCATCAGGCGTGAGGGCGTCCGCCTTGCCCTCGTGGTCGGGGTGGCGAGCGCCTCACCGCCACCGCAAGGTCGATGGCGTCGCCGGCGTCCGCAGACTCCCCAACGAGGGGATCAGTGTTGTGGAGTCCTTTTGAAGTTCCGTGTCTCGTTGTCGTGCGTCCTGCTCGCCTGTGTGGGCTGCAAGGCCGGCTCCTCCGAAAGTCGGGATCCCATCACGGACAGCGAGACCCTCGCGGACACCGACACCGACCTCGACACCCCGGTCGACACGAGCGAGCCGGTGACCTCGACGACGTCTCCCCCGACGATCGTCGATCCCGCGGGGGGTCCCCACCTCGTGCTGCGCGGAGCGGGGCTCGACAGCGTCACTTCGGTCTCGATAGCGGGCACGACGTTGGCGTCGTTCGAGCATGTCGACGATGCAACGCTGCGGATCACCACGGCGGCGATCGGCGTCGGTGCCGGACTCTCGGTGAGAGTAGACAACCCCGGTATCTCAATGCCACCGTCCGCGGTGTCGGTCGGACATGGGGGTCTCTACTCCGAGTTGATCGCTCCGACCAACTGGTCGAAATCGTGCCGAAGCCGGCGCACCCGGCTGGCTAGCGTGATCACCGCCCGCTCGACCTCGCCGAGCTTCCGATCGCCGACGGGCACGGGCGCGGCGTCGAAGTGCGACATCCGCGCGTTCAGGTGCTCGATCGCATCGAAAGCCTCCGTCAGCTCCTCGCGCTTGATCACCGACGCCTTGAGCGCCGCAACCTCCCTCACAATCGGCGCGACCAGCTCCTGGACGGCTCGTCGCACCGCGGCCTCCTGCCCAGCGATCCGCTTGGCGAGGTCGCGGACCCGCTCGTCGTTCTCCTCGACGGCCTCGACGTCCGCTTGAAGGTCCGCAACACGGACCTCCAGCGCGCTCAGTCGATCCGCGTCGTCCTGCGGCCCGACCGGGTCCTCGTCCAGGCCAGAAGGACCCGAATCGGGTCCTTCCCCCGCGCGCCGCTCCCGGCTCGCCTTCGCCCGGCACACCGCCGAGTGGAACCGCGCGTCCTCCCGCGTCGCGTCGAACTCGATCCCGCAGCTGTCCAACTGGCAGACCTTCCGCATCACGACCTCCTGTGCGCCGAAGCGCAGCGTTCTGAACCATCCGCAGCACCCGCAACATCGGCGTCCATCGCCGATGCTGCGCTTCGTTTCGCTTCCCCCGTGCGGATCCACGTTGCGGATCGCTGCACTTCGACCACCTGCAACCGCGGCCGGGCGGCGATCGGCTCGGGTACGCTCGGCTTCACCCCGGCCGCGACCGCTTCACGGATCACCGACGCCAATGCGCGGTGGGCCCGCACCACCTCATCGTCGAGCTTCAGCGCGGCGCCCATCAGGCCGCCTCCTGGCGCGGGATCCGCGTCCACAGCTCGTCTTCGGGCACGCAGGAGAGGATCGCGTGCTTCCGGAGGCACCGGCGCACCTTCGGCGACAGCCCGCGATGGCCGTTCACGAGCAGGCTCCAGTAGCTGCGCGAGTAGCCGAGCTGCTGGGCGATCTCGCCATGGGTCAGGTGGTGCTCCTCCAGGAGCTGATCCACGCGGAAGGCGTTCAGGCGGTAGACATGAGCTTCGGTTCGGGACATCGTGCCACCTCGTTAGTGTTCGTACAGGTGTTCAGAGGATGACCCGGCTCGCGACCCTTGACAACCCATTTGTGGTCGAGTTAGTGTTCGCTTCCGTTCACACTTCACGAGGTGCCGCGATGGCGCTGCGTTCTCCGAAGGATCTCGGCATCAAGGGGCCTCGCTCGAAGGGCACCGAGCACGACGTCCCGCTGCTCTGGGACCGAGAAGCGGACTTCGGCGCGTACCTGAAGGCCGTCCGCAACCGGAAGGGGTGGACCACGCGCGTCGCCGCCGAGAAGTTCGGCGTCAGCCAAGCTTACGTCACGAAGCTCGAGAACACCGACCGGAAGCGCCCGCCCGGCACCGACATCCTCCGCAAGGTCGCCGACGTCTACGGGCTCGACTTCCGCGAGGTGATGCACGAAGCAGGCTACCGCTACGACATCCCGCCCTCGCTCGACCTCAAGATGGCTGTCGACGAGGCGTTCCGGAAGCTGCTCAACGATCCCCGGTTCCGTCCCTCCGGCTTCCACCCCGACGAGGAGCAGTTCTTGTCGCCCCTCGTGAAACAGCAGTTCGTCGACCTCGCGCTCAACGTCGCCCGCGTTGTCCGCGAGCAGGACTTCGACCTCGAAGGCTGGCTCCGGCAGGACGGAGGTGAGGAATGACCACCCGCGTCGTCATCTACGCCCGCTGCTCCGACACCAAGCAGGCCGAGAAGGAGCTGTCGATCCCCGCTCAGCTCGACGCGTGCCGCGCCGAGGCCGCTCGCCAGGGCTGGATCGTCGTGCAGGAGTTCGTGGACGAGGGCATCAGCGGGCGCACCGACGTCCGGCCCGCGTTCCAGGACATGATCGCGCGCTCGAAGGAGAACCCGCGCCCGTTCGACACGATCATGCTCTGGAAGCTCTCCCGGTTCGCCCGGAACCGCGAGCACGCCACGTTCTACAAGAACATGCTCCGCAAGCGCGGCGTCACCGTCACCTCGCTGCACGAGCGCGTCGACGACAGCGCCCAGGGGCGCCTGATCGAGGGCATCTTCGAGGCGATGGACGAGTTCTACAGCGAGAACCTCGCTCAGGACACGAAGCGCGGGATGATCCGCAAGGTACGCCAGGGACAGTGGGCCGGCGGAACGCTGCCCTACGGCTACCGCCTCGATCAGTCCCCTGGCCTCAAGCCCAAGGAAGCGCGGATGATCCTCGACGAGAACGAGGCACCGCTCGTCCGTCGGATCTTCGCGGACGCCGCGCGTGGCGTGGGCGCGGCCACGATCGCCCGGATCCTGAACCGCGAGGGGACCACGACCCGCAAGGGCCGGAAGTGGACGGTCGACGTCGTCCTCTACCTGCTGCGGAACCGCGCCTACCTCGGCGAGCTGCGCTGGGGTCGCAACGAGGATGGCACCCCCGCCGCCCTCGTCCCCAACGCCCACGAGGCCCTGATCGACGAGGAGACCTTCGCCCGCATCGGCGCGATGATCAGCGACCGCGCGATCGAGCGCTCCTCACCGCGCCGGCTCGGCGGTGACTACCTGCTCTCGGGCCTGATCCGCTGCGGTCACTGCGGCCTCGCGATGATCGGCCACGGCGCGAAGAGCGGGAAGGTCCACTACTACGGCTGCCCGACGAAGATGAAGTCCGGTGCCGACCAGTGCCCCGCCGTCCTCCTCAACCGCGACGCGGTCGAGGCCGCTGTCGTCCAGCATCTCTCCGAGCACGTCCTCCAGGTGGCCCACCTGCGCTCGATCCTCGACGACATCAACGCGACCCTCGACGTGACGACCGCCGCGCTGTCCACCGAGGCCGACGCGAAGCGCGGCCAGCTCGCCACCCAGCGCCAGCAGCTCACCCGCCTGATCGACGCCCTGGCGCTCGGCACCATCGACCCTGCCGCCATTGCCGACCGGATCAACGACCTCAAGCGCTCGACCGACCTCCTGCAGGCCCAGATCGCCAACTACGAGGCCCGCCTCGCCGAGGCGAAGCCTGTCGAGCTCACCGACGACGACCTCCGCGCCTACGTCGAGGGCCTGCGCGGCGTCCTCGCGACCCGCCCGCTCGACGAGCGCCGCGGCTTCCTCCAGGCCTGGATCCGCGAGATCACCGCCACCGGCCGCCTGATCGGGGTCGAGTACACCATCCCCGGCCACACCGGCTCGACCGGCCCCGGCGGGAGGGGTGTAAACCAGATCCGACGAGTTCTTGCTACGCCCGGAAATGGCGCCCCCGGGAGGATTTGAACCTCCGACCCACGGCTTAGAAGGCCGTTGCTCTATCCGGGCTGAGCTACGGGAGCAGCGCACCTGCGCCTATCTCGCGCAGTCGCCGCGCCAGCAATTGGGTGCTGAGAGCCGTACGCTCACGCTTCCGACACCCCCAACAACGCCCTGGCCAGCGCCCGAGACTTTGCGCGCGTCTCGACCCATTCCTCAGCCGCGTCCGATCCCCACGTGATTCCGCCACCGACATGAAACCACGAAGCGTCCGGCTGCACCACCGCGGTTCGGATTGCGACGCTCCAGGCCCCGGCGTCCGCCGTCATCCATCCGACCGTTCCGTAGCTGACGCCCCGAGGCCCACCCTCGAGTTCGGCAATCCGTTCGATCACCCGCTGCTTGGGCGCACCCGTCACCGATCCCGCCGGAAGCAACGACGAAAGCGCGTCCCAACTGTCTTTGCCCTCCGCCAACCTAGCTCGCACACGCTGATGGGCGTGCCAAACGGTGGAATGTTGAACCACACACCGGGGCCCGACCCGCACAGAACCCAACTTGCTGACGCGACCCAAGTCGTGCCGTACCAAATCGACAATCATCGCCAGTTCCGCCCGATCCTTCGGTGAGGCTTCCAACGCCGCAGCCAACGCCGCATCTCCCTCACCTCGCGGTCTGGTTCCTTTCACCGGACAGCTGCTGATGACGTCGCCCTGCACATCCAACAAGCGCTCCGGGCTCGCACTCAGGATGGCCGTATCGGCATTCACCCGCAGAAAAGCGCCCCGCGCCGCATCTGTCTCACGTCGAAGTCGACGCCACAGCCCGAATGCCTCCCGCGAACCGGGGCCTATGACTGGCCGTGCCAGGTTGATCTGGTAGCAGTCGCCTTCCGCGATTCGCTGTTGGACGGCCCGCACAGCCCTTGCCCATTTCGGCTCGTCCCACGTCAGTGAGGGCAACGGGCCGATGGCGGGGACAGACCCCAAACGTTTTGCAGACGCAACGCGCGCCGCAGCGGCGGCTCGAAAAGCGCTGTCTCCTTCCGCGACCCATCTCCCGGCCCGCCTCCACACCGCGCCAGGGTACCGACCCAGCCAGACCGACGGAATCCGCCGATCTCCGTCGCGTCCCGCGGCTGCGTCGTAGCCTACGAATCCGATCACCAGGTGACCGGCTCGTGTCCATGCCCGGGCCTGACCGATCCAGTCTCCCCCCGTGCACACGTCCGCGGGTCCCCAACTGTACAGGCCCCACCCGCGCGCACCCCCATCGAGCCACACAGCCCCGGGCTGGTCAGCGACCCCGCCAAACACTGCCTCCACCGACCGTACCATCTCAGGCCAACAAGGCCGATGCAGCCGCTGTTGGGTCATCGGCCGTGTTCACCGCCGAAATCACGGCCCAACTGTTCGCACCCGCGGCTCGAACGTCGGCCAATCGGTGAACGTTGATACCGCCAATGGCCACCAACGGGACTCGGCCTAGAACCCGATCGGCAGCCTCCCGAAGGCCCGCAAGCCCGCGCACCAGCTTCGGTCTGGATGCATGTCCGGTATCAAAAACCGGTCCAAACGCGATGACATCCGCACCAGAAAGCAAGGCGTTGTCCACACCAGACACATCGTTGGTCGACCGACCCACCCACCTGCCCGGTGTCATCGCTTTACGCGCGCTCTGTATTTCGCCGTCCAGCGCACCCAGGTGCACACCGTCGGCATCCATCGGGTCCACCAAAGCTGGGTCGTCATTCGCGAAAACGACGGCGCCACAGGCGCGGGCGCGTGCCACAATGTCCCGCCCTACCCGAACCGTGTCGTCAAAATCCCAACCCTTCGCCCGTAGCTGCAACACGCGGCATCCCGCGCTTAGCGCCGCGGCCGCAATTCGCCCCGGGTCGCCGCCTGACGCACCGGCGTCACATAAGACGTACAAACCGACGACACGTTGGACCGCTGAGGCATTCACTACTGTTCTTCGTCCTGCACTTCCGGCTCGCCAAAATCCCAGTCATCTGCCTCAAGATCGTCGGGCGGAGCAAGTTCCAAGTCGTCTTCTGGGAGCGGTTCGGCCCGCGTCGCACCATTCGCCGTTCCTGTCGCCGACGTTGGAACCGCGCCGCCTTTGCGGCCTCCGCGCACACGTTCGATCGTCTCATCCCGCAACCGCCGACGCTCTTCTTCGTCTGCGCCTCGCCCGGTAGGCCCCTCCTGGCCAAATACCCCAGCAGTCGAATTCCCCCGTGCGGACGACGCGGTCGCGGTGCGAGACCGTACAGGCCGGCAGGTAGGCGGCAACCGGTTGAGCGTGCCGGTGCACGTCCAATGGTATTTATTGTCCGTTCCCAACGCGTCCTTGGCAAACGCCGACGCAAGTTTCTCCAACGTATCGCCGAAATCAACCCCCACGTCCAATCGAATGAGGCTGCGATGGAGGTCATCGCGGAGCGTGATCTCGCCGGAAACGTCGGCGTTCGCGAGCGGGCTTTCCACGATGCCCGAGCTCAGTTTCGCCCGCCCATCAGCGACCTCAGCCGAGATGTCGACCCGCGTCACTTCGATCGCCCCCAGGTCGGGAATACCCATCTTGGAGAGGTCCATTTTCGAGACGGAAATGTCCGCCCCGGAAATGCGCAAGGCGCCGGTCGCATTCTTCATCCCTTTCGGTGCTTCCAGGTCCAGGGCAACGTCAATCGTTCCCTCCCCTTCCACAGAAACGCCCATCAGGCCCATCAGCTCGATGATCGGGAATCCTTCAGCGGCAATATGCACTGCGGTCGGCTCCGGAGGACCCTTTTCAACCAATTGCACCGCTACGTCGAAATCGAGCTCTCCGGACCCTACTTGCACCGTGCCGATGGCGCGGGGTTGCCGAAGCAACAAAGAAACAAGTGCGGCGCGCAGCCTCACCCGCTCCGAGAAAAACACCAATTCGCCCTCGGTCGGAGGCTCGGTTTGCACCCTCGGCACGCTGTACAGCTGGATGTCATGCGCGGACACACCGAGCCACCACGGCGCAACCCCACCAATCTCTAGCCGAAGCTCCCCGTTGGAGTTCACGTCCACTTCGTGACTCAGCCGAGCCATGACCTCATCGGCAGGAAAGGTCACCCACAAGCCAATCACGAAACATGCGCCGCCAAACAGAACACTTCCAACGCCACCCAGCAGCCAACGGATCATGGAACCACCTCCATTTCTGTCTCATCTTCTTCAAGAGGAACGTCGGCAGTCGATTCCAGCGCGACGTCGTAAACGAGCACGTCGAGCTTCAAGTCGATCACGCGCGCGCCAGCTTTGCCTGTCGCCTTGAAGTCCGCTTTCTGCACGGCGATGGGGTAGCCGCTCGTTTCCATCTCATACAGGAACTCTACCAGGGCGTCTAACGGCGCTTTTGCCAGGTCGATGCTCCACGTAGACTGGGTCAAACTCCCTACGGATTCGGCCTTGCCCCGCTCATTGACCGACTTCAGGGCGGCGGACAGGTCGGCCTCCCCGGCCAGCCGCTCGACAAACGCGGTGACGGGTGTGCCGGCATGTTGACGGAGCCGACTCTCCTGCGCGCGCAAAATGGCCGCTGCGTCCACGTACTCACCCTGAAGTTCGAGCACCTCTGTGAGCTGCGCTTTGGCATCCCGAACCCTCGCGGCACGGTCTGAAACGACGCCATAGAGCAGGTACCACAACAGCCCAACCCCGACGACGCCGCCGAACAGCATGAGTCCGACGAGCAGCCTGCGATCCCGCGGCGACAGCGTCTCTAGCTGCGCCTCGATCGTGCCTGCGAGGCCTTTGGACGTGCTCATTCCCCCTCCTGCAGAGGCTCGTCCGCCGTCGCCAACGGGTCCTCACCCAACGGTATCGTAATCGGAAAACGCACGCGGCCCGTGGGCAACCGCGTTTCCGCACCTTTGGTGACCCGAGCAAAGCGCTGTGTCTGTTTTAGCGTCTCTTCCACCGTGGAGGACTCGGCGTAGCCCGCGGCCTCCCCCTGAAACTCAATATTTTCACGGGTGATGGTGAGGTCGGAGATCTCGATCGGCGTTTCCTCCAAGGCGGGCAACGCAGCGAACAACGCGTCCAACGCGTCTACGGTCGGCGCCAATCCATTCGCGGTGCCCAGCAGTTCTGCTCGCTGTGAAGCATCTTCCGTCAGACCTGCCATCAATTCCAGGGCTGCACCGCCGTCCTCCAACGAGGCGACGTCTACCTCAGGAAATGTAGAGCCAACGACCTCGAAAATCCGAGTTCGAACGTCCTCCCGTTCACTCGATAAGGACCACAATTGCACGCCGAACAATACGAGTGCGGCCAGGACGAAGGTGCCCAGGCCGAAACCACCATAGGTCAGCAGATTTCGCAGGCCGCTCGACCCGCCGTGGAAGGCCTGGGCGCCGACGCGTAAATCAATGACACGTTCCAGATCCCGACTCACGGCGAGTTTGCCCAAAGCGACCACCACAGCACTGCCGGGAGTCACGGTCGCGCCGCCGGTCCCAAGCGCTTCCACCGGAACACCGAGGTCCGCTCGCATCCAATTCCACAACTCGGGAATCCGCGAAGAACCACCGGTGAGAAGCACTCGATCGACGCCGACGCCGATCACGTCTTCCGCCTGAACCAATGTGGCGCGCACTTCTGCGAGCAACAGCCCCACGGAAGCGTCGAACGCCTCCCTCGCTGCTGGCGGCAGGTTGGCCCGGCCAGATTGGGCACGACCACCCTCGGTAGGCTCCTCTTCGCCGTGTTTGAGCCCTTCGGCCTCTTCAAAACTACAGCGAAGCGCCCCTTGGATCGCCCGAGTGAACGTGAGTCCCCCAACGTCCAAGGCGCGGCACCACACCACCACACCACCCACCGACACCGATACCAAGGTGTGCGCGTGACCCACATCCACGACGACGGTGGCGCCGCTGTCGTGGGCCTCGTTCGGCGCCAGGACACCCACCACTTCGGAGTCCGACGCCAACCAGCTTGGGTCCACGCCCATCGCCGCCAGGCCGGACAACCAGGTCGTCATCGATTCTACGCGGGCCAGCGCCACCAACAGGCTTGTCTTTTCGCCAGTAGAAACGATTCGCCATCCAAAAACCATGTCGGCCAAGTCGAAGGGGACCTCGGCCTCCACTGCGAAGGGCAACGTGCGTTCGATTTGGTCCCGGGCCGTAAAAGGCACGGACATCCGGTGAAACGTCGCGAGTTCACCTGGCAACGCGGCGACCACGGAGTCCCCACCCCGGATATTCAGTCCCTTGGTGCGCACCAAATCGCGCAGGGCTGAAAGCCGAACCTCAAGCGTCGGAACCGAGCCGTCTTGCGGCACAGGCTCACGGAAGACCTCGTCGGGCTCCCACGCGCCGCGGTTCTGGCGCCACACGGCCACCTTCACCGCGTGACTACCCACATCGATGCACATCAAACGAGCCATGAACTTCTCACTGAATCGACCAGGCGACGATTTGCCCGGTCGGGTTTTTTGAATAATCGAGCACAACGTGGATTTCGACGCGGGCGTCGCCCACCTCACCCACAGACACGACCCGGTAGGTCGTGGACTCCGTTGTTATCGCGTTGACGATTTCCTTCTTAAAGGCCACACCGAATTCTTTTTCCACGAAGGTTTTGAAATGGGCAGCACTTGTAAAGTTCACGCCGCCTGACGCCATTGGGGTACCCCTGCGTTCGGCAATCATGTCCACCAGCTGATCTACATACTCGGGCGTATAGTTCCCATCGAGGTAAGCGGCGAGTAAGGCGTGCATGACAGGTTGATGGGCGCTGTTGACGTTGATCTTGCCGCCGCCATAGATCGTCAAGTGGCGCCCGACACGCTCCCAAACGCCATCGAGGTGCCAGCCTTCCACGAGCCTGATCTCTTGGCGGGTGTCAAACGCAGCATTCTTGGGTTTGTACGGCGAATCCAGGTTCTCGTAGAGTGTGCTTTCCGACCCACCTTGGTACAGGCGATTGTCGTCTGGGTCGGTCCAATCGGCGAGGTTTGCGACTAACTCGTAGCGGTCCAATCCATTGTCGAGGAACCAGTCCTCGTACCGCTGCTTGCGCATCAGACCCAACAACTCCTGTGCCGCCGGCAACTCCAACAGTTCACCAAACGTATTCGCCGACAAGCGGCCGACGTAGACAAAACGTGTTTCGTCGCTCACTTCCGCAAAGAAGTCGCCGTCGAAGTCCAAGAAGTTGCGATCAATGATTCCACCCTCGCGACTTTCATCCCGTACTTCCTCCGAGATTCCCTCGGCGCGAAGTTGGTCGGCTTCTTCGTCGTCGATGTCGGCACCGGAAACAAAGAGCATGCGCATGAGCGTCGTGTTGACCGCAGGTACCATCTGCCAAAGCGAATCTCCGTTGATCCCAAACGCCTGGCCGAAGGAAACGACCATGGGGTTCTTTCCCAGCGACTTACTCGCCATCAACACCAATCTGTAGATTTGCACGCCGGTTCGCGCGAGCGCTTCTGCCTTGACCTCGTCTCGGTAATGGGCCGCCAACTCCAGGCGGATTGTCGCGCCGCGCGCCATCTCCGTGACGAGAACCGAAATGAGAAGAATACTCGACAAAACCATGAGCAACGCGATGCCAGCCCGCGAACGCCGAGGCCCTCGAGGCATCCGACCACGGCCACGAGGCCGCAACAAGGCCCGAAGCATGGACGTCATCGCTTCACCGCTCCGCCGAATGCGCCCGGTGCGTACAAGCCTCCCCCAACGTTGCCCAAACCACCGGGAGCCGGTTTCCCGCCCCCGCTGGTCACCGTGGCGCCCGAATTTCCGGCGCTGCCGGCACCCGCCGCACCTGCGGCCCCGCCGCCAAATTGTTGGGCGAGCAAACTCGCCGGGTTGGCGGGGTTGAATACGGGCGGCGCAAACTCAATCGGCACCTTCGTGAGGAAGGGCACATCGATCGACCGCTCACGGTCCTCCGGATCCCGGCCGATCAGCACCAAAGACAACTCTACCATGCGTGGGAGACGGTAAGGCGTGTCCACGCCGCGCGTATCCCACTCTTCTACCCATTCGTTGGTCTGACCATCGAGGTACCGAACGTCAAAGCTCCGGACATTATACGCAAGCGGCTGAATCACACCGTCTTCATCTGGTTTGTCGTCGATTCGAGGGCCTTCCCGGTGGTACAATGTGTACCCCTTCCCTCGGTCTGGCGCCTGTTCCGCCCAAATCGAGATTTCGGTCTGATCGCACTCCCGCGCGTTCAAATACAACCTTTCGTGCGCGAGGGACGCAAAAATGAGCTGGTCGGGGCTGTCATCCGTGCCGACGAATACAGTCTGGTACGTGAGCGCAGCGTCCCGATTCGGCGTGAGGTAGGCGAGTTGAAGGTCTCGGTGCAAACGCGCCATGGCGACACGAGCGCCTCGGGTCGTCTCATCGCGGTCGCCCAACAATTCGTCGAGTTCCGCGGTATTTGACAGCGTTTCAAACACCACCACGGACATCACGGTTAGCACCATCAACGCGACCATGACCTCGACGAGCGTCATGCCCCTGCGCACCCGTCGCGCCCGCCACACAGCAGCGCCTACGGCGGTTGAGGTGGGCGCTACTGTCATTGGGGTAAGCTCCCCTCGAGGGCAGTAATACCGGTGGGGTTGATCACGTGTGTGGTGATGATGACTTCGTCGCCCCGCTCTTCTGCGACGTCGGAGTCTTTGCCCCACCACACACGTACACGCACCTCTCGGATGTAGGGCCCAAGGATAGCGCCCAGCATGTCGCCGGAAAAACCCATCGCGCCCAGCCCGTCCATCGGACTCGCTCCACCTGCGCCGACATCCGAGGTCTCACTCGCGTCGGACCCATAAGAACTCGATTTATCGAGGCTCTGCGCCGCGCTCGCAAGGTCGCCCGCCATGGCCAGGTCGATTTCAGAAATCCAATATTCCCACTTGAAGTCGTCGAGCGTCTCGCCAAACTCCGCTTGAATCGTGGCGTTCCCATGATCGGTGAAGTCTCCCTCCTCGTGGATATCACCCTGCAAGAAGCCATCGAATTCGACGCGTAACGCCGCGTCTTGAGCGATCGATTGGGCAAGATCCGTACCGAGAATCGCCTGCTCGGCTTCCGCCGTCATGAAGGCACTATCGGCAGAGGTTTCCATGAGAATCGCCAGCGACGTGACGAGGATTCCCAACGCCACCATCACCTCAAGGAGGGAGAAACCACGGCGGTTTGTGCGTGTCACCCTGGCAGCTCCGGCGGCGAATCAGGCAATTCCTTCTGCAAGTCCCTAAACTCGATCACCTCCCCCGTGACCTGGACTCTGCCCGAGAGTGGTTCGATTTCGATTGTGTACCCCTCCTCCGGGTCATCGGCGTCCACAATCCACAACACCGTTTGCTCCACGGTTCCGTCCGCGAAGACGTGGCTATACACCTTCTGAAAGCGCTCCTCTTCACTGGGTCCGTTGGTCCCCTCGCCTTTTCGTTCCCGTTCCTGGTCTTTTCCATCGGGTTCGACCGGTTCAGTATCGGCGGGTGTGTAGATCGCTCCGAATACAAGCCCGGACGGAAGCGAGAACTCTTGATCGAGCGCCGACGACATCTTTTCGAAGGGCTTTCGCGTATGCGCCCAGGCCTTGCGCTCGGCCTCATCCATCAGCGAGAGTTTCTCCTCCTGTTGGCGCTCCCAGTCCTCTCGCGACTCCCGATCTGCGTGAATTAGCGCGCCCGGCTCGCCGGTCTCTACACGCCAAGTGCCTTTGTTGAGACGGTAGGTGACACGAAAACTCACGTTCTGCATGACCGCTTCATCTCTGAGCCGGTTGTACAAGAACGCAAGTTCACGCGCCGAACGCCGTTGTTCCATCGTACCCAGGTCCGCGACAGCCGGCAGAAATACCCCTGCCATGAGGAGCAGCAACGCGATGACCACCATCACTTCCACCAGCGTCATGGCGCGGCGGAAGCGACGGACGAGTCGGCGAGCGCCCATCCGAATCATGTCATTGTTCCGAAAGCTTGATATCGGCGTCGTTCCCGGCTCCGCCCTCGGAACCATCCGCACCATAAGACACGATGTCGAACTTCCGATTGCCGGTTCCGCCTGCCCGCAATTGGAATTTGTTGCCCCACCCGTCCACGGGCTCAGACTCGTCGGTGAACACCTCGCTGAGCTCCGCGGGAATTTTCTTCTTGCGCAGGTAGTAAATTTCTACCTTTTGGGCCACGCGATTCATGGTCAGTGTCGTGGTATCGACCTGGGCGTCGGAAAACGCAGACCAAACACCAAAGGCCAAGGCGCTCATGAGGGTCAGCACGATGGCAATAACCACCATGACCTCGACGAGGGTCATGCCCCGACGGGCCGCGCGGCGCAGGAACTGCAGTTGTCTCATGGTCGACTCCGGTGACTAGGTTTCAAATCATCTTGCTGAGTTGCGTCATCGGCAACAGCAGCCCCAACGCTACAATGAGCACGATTCCGCCCATGACGACGATGGCCAGCGGGGCGAGCAGGCTCGTAATCGCGGCGATGCTGGTTTCCACCTGCTCCTCGTAGGCATCGGCCACCGTGGTCAGCATCTTCTCTAACTCACCCGTGCGTTCGCCGATCGCGATCATGTGGGTGACGAGCGGCGGAAACTGACCCGAGGCCTTGAGCGGCGCAGCGATACTCTGGCCCTCCTGGATATTCGTAGCTGCGCTCCGGATCGCATCGGCGATCACCAGGTTTCCCACCGTGCCCTCCACGATGGATAGAGCTTGGAGGATAGGAACCCCGCTGACCAGCAACGTGGACAATGTGCGACAAAAACGGGAGACTGCAATCAATCTGTTGAGGTTCCCGATCATCGGAATGCGCAGTTGGAGACGGTCGATGTTCTTCCGACCTGCGGGGGTGCGCGCATACCGCCGGAAGCCCCACACGCCCAAGAATCCTAAGATGGGGAGCGTCCACCACCAGGCAGTGAACGTATCCCCGGCGAAAAAAACGAGCCGCGTCAGAAGGGGCAACATGTCCTCCCCTCCACGGCTCTCGAACATCCCGCGCACACGTGGAATGACGAAATTGAACAACCCGAGCAGGATCAATCCGCCAAGAATGGTCATGATGATCGGGTAGGCCAACGCCGTCGATACCTTCCCCTGAAGCCGAACCCGCGAATCGATAAACTTAGCGAGGCGGGTCAAGACGACCGCCAACGCGCCGGACTTCTCGCCAGCGCGAATCATTTGCACGTACAGTTCGTCGAAAATTCTCGGGTGCTCTCCCATCGCATCTGCCAACGGCACGCCTTCGTTGACCTTTTCCTTGATCTGCGACAGAACAATCTTGAGTTTCGCCTTTTCTGTCTGCTCGACGAGCGCGGCCAGCCCCTCGCCGATCGGGACATGGGCGCCCACGAGCGTGGACAATTGCGTCGTCACCGTGCTCAAGTCGCGGGTAGTGATAAACTGCAACCACCGCGTAAAATCGATTTGTACATTCAGCCCTTTGCCGGTGGTGGCCTGGGCGAGTTGTTCCTTTACGTCGGTAACGAAGTATCCCTGCCGTCGCAGCCGCGTCCGCGCCACCTTCGCAGTATCGGCATCAATGACGCCGGAAACGCCCTTGCCACCACCGTCTAGGCCCTTGTATTCGAAGACTGGCATGATTTACTCGGCGTCCCCGTCCTCCTGCGTGACGCGCATCACTTCGTCGAACGAAGTGAGCCCAGCGAGCACTTTTCGCACGCCGTCGTCGCGCAGGGTCGTCATGCCGCCAGCCACCGCAGCCCGTTTGATCGTACCGGCATCGGAGTTGATCAGAACGAGCCGTTTGACTTCCTCCATGGCCGGCATGAATTCATAGATACCCGTTCTGCCGTCGTACCCGATATTCGTGCATTCGGCACAACCCACGGCCCGGTACACGGTTCCGGGCACGACCTTGCGCGACAGGCCTAGGTCCGTCAACTCCTCGTCGCTCGGAATATAACCCTCACGGCAGTGCACACACAATCGTCGAACCAACCGTTGAGCCAACACCCCGAGCAGCGAACTGGCGACCAAGAAGGGCTCGACCCCCATATCGACGAGTCGCGCGAAGGCGCCCGCAGCGTCGTTCGTGTGAATCGTCGAAAATACGAGATGGCCCGTCAGCGAGGCCTGAACCGCGTTCTCCGCCGTTTCCCGGTCTCGAATCTCGCCCACAAGAATGACGTCGGGGTCTTGCCGCAAGAAGGACCGGAGCGCACTGGCAAAGGTCAGCTGAATTTTGTGATTGACTTGGACCTGGCCAATCCCCTGGACCTCGTATTCGACCGGGTCCTCGATGGTGAGGATGTTGAGCTCCGGCGTATTGATCTCCGATATGGCGGAATACAGCGTCGTGCTCTTTCCAGACCCCGTCGGCCCACACACCAGAAGGATGCCATGCGGTTTCTGGATAATCTTTCTGACCGTGACCAAGATGTCGCCTGACATGCCGATGCGATCGAGCGAAAATACGCCGCCTTTTTCAAGAATACGCATCACGACACGTTCGCCGTGCCTCACCGGAACCGTACTGACGCGCAGGTCGATCTCGCGCCCGCCCATTTTTCGGCGAATTCTCCCGTCTTGCGGCAGGCGTTTCTCGGCGATGTTCAACCCCGCCATGATTTTGACGCGCGCGACAATCGTGTTCTTGAACTTCACGCTGGGACGAAGCGATTCGTGAAGCACACCGTCGATGCGGTAACGAACCACTAAATCCTTTTCGTAGGGTTCCACATGGATATCACTCGCCCGCTCTTTGATGGCCTGGGCAAGCATCGCGTTCACAAATCGGATGATGGGTGCTTGATTGGGGTCGTCGAGCAGCTCAGCGTCCTCGAGATTGAGGTCCGACGCGTCTTCCACAGCGTCGGCGTCCGCCAACACGGAGTGGGCGCTCTGGCTTGCCCGGTCGTACGCAGCGTTGGTCGCAGCGTCGAGCACGTCGGCCGGGACCAGCGCCACCCGGACAGGTTTGCCGTACAGCACGCGTAGGTCATCGAGGGCGGCCAAGCCCGAAAGGTCCGCAATACCGGCCACGACCTCGCCGTCCGCCACATACAGCGGAAGTACGCCCACTTCACGGGCATGTTGCAGCGGCAGGCTTCGCACCAACTCGGGGTCGAGCGCCTCGTGGTCGATCGCCTCCACTACGGGCAGTCCCGACAGGCGAGAAAGCGCCCGCGTCAGCGCAAGTGGACTCAGGTCCTCTGATTTGAGGACGATTTGCCGCAGAGGAAGGCCCTGCTTGTCGGCGAGTTGACGTGCTTTCAGGAACGCTGCATCTCCGACGCCGAGTTCACGCAGCGTGGACTGGAGTTCGACGCGTCGGACCGCCACTTAGGGCTCCTCGATCGGGGCCGGAGGAGACGTGCCGTCTTCGATGGTGGTGTCGGGCGCCTCAGGCAACTCGCCCGCGCCGTCTCCAGGGTTGTCGATGCGCGCGCCTTCGAGCGCTCGCTGTAGCGCTGCACGACTCTCGTCAGAAATCTCCTCGCCATCAATTTCCACTTCGCCCACATCCGCAGGTCCGCGGAACATCGAGGGTTGATCGACCTGGTTCATGGAGAACTGGAGCAAATCGTCGAGTTCGCGCATATATTCGTCCCCGGACTTCCCGTAGAAACGACGTAGGAATTCGCGACGCTGTGCCTCCTTGACTTGCATGACTTCGAGGAGGTCGTTCTCATCGTCGATAATGTGGGGCGTCAAGAAGATCATCAGGTTGGTCTTGCGCTCACTGTCCCGGGAGCCGCGGAACAGAGCGCCGATCAACGGGAGGTCTCCCAGGATCGGAATCTTTGTTTCCACCTTGGTATTCGTTTCGCCAACGAGTCCACCCAAGACGACCGTCTCGTTGTCCTTGACGAGGACCGTGGTCTCCAATTCGCGCTTGGACGTGATCGGACCGGACTGCTGAATATTGAGGCCTTGGTCGTCCTCTTCCACCTCCGACACTTCCAACTTGAGTTCGAACGTGACGTAGTTGAGCGAGTTCACCCGCGGCGTAAACTCCAAGGTGATGGCCACATCTTCGCGCTGAAAGCTCACCACAGGCTGCCCTAAGTTGTTCAGCCCGGCCGTCGTCGGAAACGGGATCTTCCGGCCGACCACGATTTTCGCCTCTTCGTTGTCCAGCGCCATCAGGTTTGGGTTGGAAAGGATGTTGACCGAACTCGAGGTTTTCAGCGCATTGAGGACCACGCCGAAGGCCGGGACCGGCAACACCGTTCCATCGGCCAACGGCACGTCCACCGACGGACCGAACACACCGACGGCGAGGCCCGACAGCAAGTCCTGCGTCAGTCCGAGCGATTGTGAGTTGAGTTGCCCCCCCAAGAACCCGATACTGTCCGACGACGGATTGGTCGGAATATGAGCAGCAAGACCCAGGTCAAGTGAATCGTCACTCGACAGCTCGAGCACTACGGCATCCACGAATACCTGTTTCCGTTCGACATCAAGCTGCCGCAGGACCGAATCGACGATCCGAAAATCCTCCTGGCTCGCGATGATGACCAACGAATTGGTCGCCTCATCCGCCGCAACCCGCATGCCGGAATCGAACGCGGCGATGGCGCTGGATTCGGCCTCGTCGACGGCCGCGACAGGTCCTGGACGTGTAGGCGTCGTAGGGCTGGTCGGCGCACCTCGACGACCCCGACCAGAACTTTGTTCTTGCGACAACTCGGCGAGGACCTGGGCCACCTCCTCGGCCTTGGCGTGTTCCAGGTAAACCACGTGGATGGTCGCACGGCTAGACGGGTCCACGTCCACGTCGAGGTCGGCCACGAGCTGTTTCACGGCCTGGTGCCCGATCTCATTCGCCAACACGATGAGCGAGTTGGTTCGCTCATCATCGATCACTTTGTCGATAAACTTCGATTCTGCGCCTACCGACCCTTCGCCGCCCTCGGCTGCTCCGCTGTTGGTCGCGCTGGTCGATCCGCGCGTCCGCTCCGGGCGACGGGTCGGGGTTGTCCGAGACGGCGTGCGGCTGGACGTCCGAGAATCGGTGGATTCCACCGTTCCGAACAGCTCCTCGATGATTCGTTTCATCTCCGCGGCTTCCGCGTAACGGAGATTGATCACGGCCAGCGTGGACTTGGGCGCCGCCACGTCCAACTCGCGCAAAATATCGTAAACCCGCCGCAGGTTGTGGGCGCTATCGGTGATGATCAGCGTGTTTGTCGGCGCGTACGCTGTGACATTGGCTTCGGCGGGAACCAGACCGGCGACAATCTTGCTGACATCCCCCACGTTGACATTATCGAGCGTGATGAGCTGGGTGACAATGCGGTCCGAACCGCCGTCGGGCTGGCCGGTCCCCACGCCGATCGGGGATTTTGCGGCGTCGGCCACTTTGACCACTTTGGACGTGCCGTCTCGGTCGTATACGGTGTATCCGGACACCTGCATCGCAGAAAGGAAGGCCTCCCACGCAGCGTCCACCTTGACCGGGTGGTGACTGAGAATCGTGACTTTCTTCCCTTGAAGGTCCTTCACATCCGCGAGGATGAAGTTGCGTCGCGTGATGCGAGCAAAATAGACTACCAGGTCGTATAAACTGACGTCCGGGAAGTCCAGGGTGACTTCACTGGCGCCTTTGATTTCGGGCGGCAGCGTCTCCGGTTTAATGATCGTCGTGCCATCCGGCGCGAGGATTTCTTCGACGCCCGGTGTCCCTGGACGAGCGGCCGGCGTGGTCGGGTTTCCCGCGGTGGGCGCGGCCCCTGCAGACGAAGACGACGAAGTCGACGAAGACGAAGAGCCCCCGGGCGGAGGTGGCGGCGTAGACGAACTCGAGGTCGACGAGGTCGACGTGGACGGGTTCGCGGGCGCCTTGCCAGGATCCTGGCCATACGCGAGCGGAGCAATTCCGAGCACGCCAAGGAGGGCAATCAATCGAGGGACGGAGCCAAACAAGGTGGATCTCGCTGGTGTCATTGGATGTTGTACGTTAAGTTCGTTTTCTCACCACGGCGGGTGACATCGATATTGAAATTACTGGAAGAGCCCATCCCGTTGTAGGCCGCCAACGCGGACGAAACGGAATCGAGAGACTGGCCGTTGACAGAGTGGATCACGTCGCCGTTGCGAATTCCCAGCTGTTCGGCGACGGAATTGCGCCGGATCGACGTCAGGCGGTAGCCGTCAAAGGCCCCGTCTGGTCCACGGTGCAGCAGCCCACGCCCGAGTTTCGACAGGCCCTCAATGTCCGACATGTATTTGTCGAACGTCTCGCGAGTGATATTGAATTCTGTCTCGCTGACTTTGGTGATTCCTTCCTCTGTGGGCGATGAGGCAGCATCGGTCACGATCGGCTTGGGGCCCTCGGATTCGCCAAGCGAAAGCACCTCTTCCGTACCATCCCCCCGCTTGATGGTGACCCGCTTCGGTCCAATCTGGATGACCTCGGCGTCGTAGATATGATCGTGAATTCCGTAGCCCCGACTCGTCGACGTCGACTCGTCGAGGATGAGGGCCGAACTGAAGGACTCGGGCACCGCCACGATTGTGCCGAGGAGCTTGACCTTGAGGTCGGTAATCGGACTGTCTCCGCCCTCACCCATCGTCCGTGGCGCCCACGCCGCTGCAGCCTCGGGATCGAAAGCATTCCTGCGCATGATTCCGTCGACAAAGGTCTTGAGACTCTTCGCACGCACCACAGGCTCCGACCTCGGCTGGAGCGGCATCGAAGCCTTGTCCACGACGGCCACGCCAGACCCCGCGCCCTCCTCCGGCATCACATAGGACGCGGCTACGCGGTTGACGCCCCACGAGGACACAAATCCGACGATGCCAGCCGTCGCGAAAGCAACCGGGAGGACCCAAGACCTCATTTGGCGCACCGAGCAATCACGAACTCCCCTTTGTGGCCGGACCCTCGCTAGCGCAAGTTCCGTGCCATGCGCAAGGCGACGTTCTCGCCCCGTCGGACGGCCGCTGAACGGACAAGCTGTCCCGCGGTGCCAAGCCCACCAGGGGTTCGGGACAACCTGTCATCGGGCCGAAAGACCCAGCGCGGTACGCACGGCCTCATTCTCGATCTCGCCCAGCCCAGCATAGACTTCGGCGAACCGCTCGCTATGCGGCGCAACGGGCTCCCAAGCTACCAACAACGCCGCCAATGCATCCGGTGACGTTTCCGCCCAGAAACGAATCAGCCCAGCATTCAGCCCAACCGTCCGGCGAACCAACGACTCCGCGCGGACTCGGTCAAATGGAAGCGAATTGCGCCAGGAAGACCAGACCTTCCACGCGCGCTCCGGATGGTGGGCGAGCGTGGCGTCTAGCGCGGCCCACGGGTCCACCGTGGAACTCGGCACCAACTCACCCGACAGAAACGCGAGGGTATTGGCCGCTGCCCGGCCGGGCGGACCAGGCCGCACTACGGTCTCCAGGGCCCGTTCCCAGGCCACTTGGGACGGCACGCGCCCTGCTCGAAGCATGGACGTCATGCTCGCAATCGCCGCGCGTTCTACCGGTGGACGGTCCGCCTCGAATCGCATCATCGCGTTGAGCGCCTCTTCGCGGAGGCCCGGAGATCGAATGTCTCGAAGGGACCGGGCAAGCGAGCGCCGGACGCGCCAATCTGCATCCGAAGCAAGGGTGACAATCAGGCCAGGAGGCAGGATTTCGGGCGCGTCGATTTCAAACGGATCCGACGCCGTCCTTCGCCAATAGGGAATCAGCCCATCTACACAAGCGCGCCGTACGAGCGGGTCGTCATGAGCCGTCCATCGGACAAGGTCGTCGATTAAACTTCTGCTGGCTGGGGGCGGTTCCTTGCCCGAAGCCCCGACGAATACGGCGCGGATGGACGCCTCGGTCGGCCCTGCAGCGAGTTGAGCGCGCTGCGAAACGAGCGTCGCGTCCACCGCGAGAACCCAAGCAACCGCAGTTTCTCCAGGCGCGGCGTCCACGTCGCCACTGAGCTCAAAGGCGCCGTCGCCCGCCCACCGAAACGTCACTACGCCGCTCGCCGGGCAAGAAATGGTCGCCGACCCAACCCAACACTGGCCAGCGGTGTCATCCGCTGCGATTTCCGCCAAGGAACCAGCGGCGCGATGGACCCCCACCCACAATGTGGCCACACCGGGCTCCGCGGCCGCAACGCCGGCCAACCACGCCGCGAACGCGATCATGACCCTGAAAGGAGCATGGCGTGCTCGAGGCGGGCGGCGGCAATGGCGTCGCGCACCGCGGCCACCAATAGTTCCGGGCTACTCCGCGTACGCGCTGCAGGGAACTTCGAAAGCACGGCGAAGATTCGCGGCGACGCTTTGTCGATGTCATCCCCGTCCAGGCCCGCCGGGGTCTTTGAATTTTCTAGTGCGACGGCATCCGCCATCCGCAGAATTTCGAGGTCGCGGCCGACAGGACCGGCCACCGGCGCGGTCTCGTGATGTCGTCGCAACACTTCGATCAGGTGCGGCCCAAAGCCCCATCGTGTCGCTGCACGGGCACCGATTTCCGCGTGGTCCAACCCACATAGGGCGAGTTCCGCGCGGATACACGCCTCGTCGTCGGTCTCAAGGCTCGTGACAGCGTCAGGCAACACGCCGTGGAGGATGAAGGAGCCCACGTCGTGCAGCAGCCCCAACAGGTAGGCCTCATGCGGCCGACCCTCCATCGGGTAACAGCGGGACGTGAGCGTACGCGACAGCGTCGCCGCCGTCAGTGCATGCAACCACACAGCGTTGCTGGAGGCATGCTTTGGCGTAAATACGCCAGCCAAGCCGACCGACACAAGAAAGCTGCGCGTTTTACTCGCTCCGATACGCAACACGGCCTCGCTCAGTTTCCGAACCGGCCCAGCGCCCCGGAATGCCGCCGAGTTGACCATTCCAATCAGGCGAATGACCATCGCGGGATCGTGTTCGATGACCCGAATCAGTTCGTCAAAGAACGAGTCTTTTTTCTCGTCGAGGTCGAGCAGCCTCGTACAAGTGTGCGGCAAAGGCGGGATGCTGTCGATTCGAGCGACCAACACGGCCCGCACTACCGCCTGGGATCTCTCCACCTTTCCTCCGCCCTCAGGTTCGTCGCCAGACCCGTGCATTGTAGCCGATTCGGCACTCGCTGACAGCGCCCCAAGCGCTCAACGAATGCGGTTCCGCACGTCCCGTTCCGTCTCGCCCGGCCCGAACAACCCTGTCCCCAGGGACGTCGCAGGTCTCTCCACGCCGAGTCCACTGCCCACGTAGACGCGGCGATTCGCGCCAGGCAGCGCGTAGCCTTGCAGGAAGGTCCGCCGTGAGACCGCACCGTCGTTCGGCTCGCTTCCGTGAACGACAAATGGCCCGAACACCACCGCGTCGCCCGCGTCCAACTCAGGCGTCACACGGGTGGATCGATCAAAGGCATTTTCGGGCAATTCGCCCGTAATGGGGTCGGCCCGAAAGCCGAGCCGCTGGCTTCCGGGAATGAATGAAAGCCCGCCATTTCGCGCACCCATGGGGTCCACTGCGACCGCAATCTGGACAAAACTGCCGAAACCATCCACATCGGTCCACAGATCGGTGCCATATCGCCTGTTGGAAGCGTCCTGATGCCACGCGAAAGCGACCCCGTCCCCGGGCAACTTGAAATGCGCCTGCTGAATGAGCTGGACGACGTGGTTGCTCCCAAGGCATTCGCCTGCCAACCCCAAGAAACGAATGTCGCCCCCGAACGCCTGAAGATCGGGTGCGGCACCGCTACACCAGGTGACGCGCTGAATCCGGAACGGTTCCCGGTCCACCACGAACCTGCTGCCGTCGACCTCGGTGGGCCCGTCTAGACGTCTCGCAATTTCCAACAATAGGTCGAAGGCGGCACGCAATCGGGCGAGATCAGTGGGTCCCACAAAACCCCGGACGACCACAAAACCGTCGGAAACGCCCCTGGGTACTACGGCCACTCGGATTCCTCGAAGCGCTCCACCCGATTGTTCATCCACCCTCCGGGTTGCAGGCCAAGCGGCGTCGAAATCCGCATGTCCAACACGACGTTATCGGTTAGGCGATCGATTTCGATCAACCGAATCATGCGCTGATCAAACCCGAGCTCTTCGTTCGACACGTGATTCGTGAAACTCGCGGAAGCGAAGTTCACAAGCACATTTCCATTCGGTAACCTATCTACGTCTCCCATCGCGGGGACAAACAGCGGGCCGTCCGACGTTTCAGAAAACTCCCACGACGTCTGAATCGTTCGATTCACCAAGTCTAGTGTATATTCTACGGCACGCGAAGCATTGTCCTCGTCCGCGATCGGCACTTCCAACGTCCATGGCGAGGCGCCAGCGCCGTGATTGTCAAACACCAGTAGTTTCGTGCTCGTCTCATCGAGCTCAGGCGCATGTTGCTGGAACGTAAACGCCACATCCCCAATCGGGTTCAAGAGCAGCGAAGACAGTGCTGGATTCCAATTCACGGGCGGCGCAACCATCCACTGAATCGTTCCTGTCTCGTCGTCTACGGCGAATACGGCGTCTTGATGGCGGCTGCTCATCAGCCAACCATCGTCCGACGGGAGGCGCGAGGCCGCGTTGATATGGGCCCAGTCTACAGTGCCATCCGGCTGAGTTTCCAACGACCCATATCCGATACGTGCCAAATCGAGATGTGCGCTGGCGTCCCATAGAACCTCAGCCGTGCCGTCGTCGTCGAGGGCCACCAGGAGATCGTTCGCCACCACCACGTCCGCTACCACCGTGGGGTCCACATAAGAAACAGGAAATCCGACGACGGCGACCGGCGCTTGCGCCAGCGCAACGATTCGTCCGTCCCATTCTAGAACTTCATGGTGGAAGGCAACGGCACCTACGCCGTAATCCGACGGCCTAACAGTTCGCATTTCGTTCCCGAGCCAATCGAACTCGGAAACTACGGTATCGCCAACGGTCACGAAACCATTGTCAGTTCGATGAACGCCATTGACCGCAGAAGGAAGGTCCAACCACCAAATCAACTCCATTTCGCCATCGAGAACCCAAACTCGCGCGGGGACCGGGCTGGAGCCAAAGGCCCGCGGCATCAACAACGTGAGACCCGGAGCGACCCGCTCCCGTTCAAAGGCCAGCAAGGCCACCTCCGGCCACAACTCCGGCACCGCTTCGGTGGTCCATGCCACGTCACGAGAAACCGTTTCGATGCCGTCGGTCACCGTGACCACCGCGGTGACGGCGCGGTCTGGCCGCATCCCAACCACCTGAAGCGAATGTTGCACGCCTTCCGCGTCCGACGCCGACGTCCTGCTAGACGTTCCATCGTCCCAGGTCACGGTCGCGGTGGAAACGGCGGTGGTGACGACGTCGATCCGCCGCGAAAGCGGGGCCGGTACCCCAACCACCACTGGGTCTGACGCGAATCCGAACGGCAGCTCCGCGGTTGTCTCAGAGCCAAGGCCCGGCGCTGTGTCCTTCGGCGGGTCTTTCGGCCCGCATGCCAAGAGAATGGCCAGCATGCTCCCCCGTCACCCGAGCCATCGGCCGCGTCGAGGCAAATGGCATACGCACGCCCATGGCCGATCCGAAACGCCGCGCACGAGACCCGCAGGGGGTCCGGCTCCGCTTGTTGGAATCCGCCCGCCAAAGGTTCGGGAGCAGCGGCCTTTCAGGGACGTCGCTCGACCTGATCTGCCGCGACGCTGGGGTGACCAAGGGGGCGTTTTTCTACCACTTCACGGACAAGGACGACCTGATCGAGCACGTGATCGGGGCCGAGGCGGACCGTCTACGCACGGCAGTGGCCGGCGCAACGTTGACGGGGGATGCGGTCGATCGGGTCTGCGGTTTCGTGGAATGTCTCCAACAAGTGGCCTTGGGACCCGAGAATCACGTGAGCCTACTCGGGCTGGCTGCGGTCGAAGGGTCGTCGTCGCCGCGGATTCGCGCAATGTGCACGGCGGCCTGGGGGGCATTGACCGCCGAGCTCGCGGAATTGGTCGAAACCGCGCGGCGTTCCGAGCGCCCGACCTCTACCTGGGACGCGGAGCGCGTGGCAGGATTGGTCATCGCCTCCTACGAGGGTGCGTGGGTATTGGCACGGGCCTCGGGAGACCGTGGCTTCGTGACCACCCATCTCGCTGTGACCCGGGCGTGGTTGCGGGGACTGTTCGGCCGCGGGCCCTTCGCTACCGCGGGTCCGTCCTAGAATCGGCCGCTGCACCCCGGAAATTAATCGGAAACTCCACCTCGTAACTGTCCCCCGACGGTGCAACCCAATGGGCAAACGCCGCCTCGGCGCACGCAAACATTTGGGGATCAGACACCGTCCCGTACACGCTCGTGCCAGCGACCACGCCGCCGGCAGAAACCCGCGCGAATAAGAACACGAACCCCTTCAAATCGGGCCGTTCCGCGGCACGCGCGGCGAAACAAGATTCAATTTTCGGAAACACGTCGGCGAAGGAGGCGCCGAGGATTTCAACGTCCATATTCCCTCGGACTCTCGGATCGTGCAAAAACACAGGCGGAGCGGCCGCACGCTCGCGGTCAGGCCGACCACGGCGAAGCACGGCCACGGGAATCGTTTCCGACACCGGCGCCTCCGCGATGGGTGCCTCCACTGGAATCACGATGAGGCCGCTCGCGGCTAAAGCGTCGCGGACGCCCACGGCACCGAGCAGTGGGTGTTCGACTTCGTCGACGACAAGTCGCGTGAAAACTTCCGTTTCGCGTTTTGTCAGCACCCATTGATCCCGCCAATCCACACCCGACGGACCCCCCTGTCCGACTTTTCTCAATGACCACCGACCCTCTGGTGGTTCTGCCGATGCTTCACCGTCTACAACGAGATAATAAAAGCCGCCGTGCCCACCCGAACGGGACCGGTACTCCGCATGCACGAGGGTATCCTCGGCGGCCTGGCTGGCGACGGGCGCCGTGTACCGGACGATGACGTCCACCTGTTCTCCGACCGATACGAGCGTCGCGACAAGCTCCGTGGCACCGGACTCCACCAGCCGTCGACCCAGGATTTGCGCGGGCGTGGTCATCGTGTCCACCGGTTCGAATGACAGCGCCGCTTGCACGCGCGCAGCACAACCCTCGATCTCCTCACACCCGAAAAAACGGGCATCCACGTTCACCAAGCGACGTTCGACACGAAATACCTGAAGAAACGGATCATAGTTCACGGTCGTTTCGAGGGTTCCAAAACCCTCCAGGCACCCGGAAAAAACTAATAACAAGCCCAGTGAGACCGAACGAATCAAGGCGCCTTCCGCCACAATGCGACGAGCTCCGCCGGATACCCTCGATGGTAATGCCGTGTCCACGGATAGGCCGGCTCGCTGTCGGTTCGATGTTTTACCTGCGACGCGGGTCCTGCGTCACGGGCAGGAACGCCCATGAAGAGGCGCCCCGCCGGCACATCCCGTGTGACGATGGCGCCGGCGGCGACCACCGCGCCGCGCCCCACCCGGACCCCAGGAAGGAGGACCGCGTGGGTGGAAATCACGGCGTCGTCTTCGACAATAGGGCCGATCTCGACGGTCGATGGCGGGTGTGGGTCATTGGTGAGCGTGACGCCGGGGAGCAACCATACACGGTCGTGAAGGGTAGCGGCCCCGCAGATGAGAACGCCGCTTTGTGTGCGAACGTCGTCGCCCACCGTCCCTCGACCCTGATGTTCGCAGCGTGCGCCGAGTTGAAACCGGGCACCTGCAGTAATCCCGTCGCGCGCGATCGCGCCGTGACCCGTGCGAAGGCCGGGGCCAAATGTGCTCCCTGCGTAGAACACGGAGAAGGACCGAATCCGGGCGCCTTCTCCAATTCGAAGCGGTCGGTCCCCGGCACCCGGTGTGGGATGCCCGAGCTCACAATGACTGTCCACGACGCAGTCGTCTCCCAACTCTACGCCGTCGTGTAGGACGGTGAACGGTCCCACCGTGACGCCAACCCCAAGATGGGCTCTCGGGCTCACGACGGCAGAGGGGTGAATCGTCATGAGCGGTCCTACCCAGGCGCAGCCGCGCACGCCGCGGCCGGTCCGCGATTACACCGACAACATGAGCTGGGTCTTGTGGTTCTCTTGCCGGGGCGCAGACGGCAATAGCGTCGTGTCGTGGCACAACCAAGGCGTTGCCTGCCTTGTAGCCGAGGGCGCTCCCGCGTCCCAATCGGGCCCAGCAGCAGCGATTGACGCTGGAATCGACTTGGTCGTTTCTGTGCAAATGTCACCCTGTGAGGATTGTCTCGAAGACGTGTTTGTGGCCTGCACGGCGGAACTGGAAGGAGATCAATTGGTGGTGTCCTCCGACGCGTCGGGGAGAAGAGCCGCTTCGGACTGCGGGACGGCTTGCGTAGACTTGAATACGACCTGCCCAGTGGTCGGTCTCGCCGCCGGCACCTACACCCTCTTCCACGGCCCGGATCTGCTCACCTTCGAGGTGCCGAGCGTCGGGCCGTTGTGCGTTGGTGCGTATTCAGACCCCGTCACTGGCCCCTGAAGGCGCAGTGCAGCCGCCCACACAACGGCGCATTTGGCTCGATGCGGATGGCGCACCGCGGCAAATGCGCGAGGTCTTGTTTCGAGTGGCGGAGCGTCGGCAAATTCCGCTGATTCTTGTCGCCAATCGCCCGCTCGTCGTTCCTCGCAGTCGTTTTATTTCGACGGTCGTCGTCGGCGCAGGATTTGACGTCGCTGACGACCATATCGCCGCGTCCTGCGACGCTGGAGACATCGTAGTGACGGGCGACATCCCGCTCGCAGCCGCGGCCGTGGAACGCGGAGCGGTCGTAATTGAATACCGCGGCGATTTGTTAGACGCCAACAATGTGAAGCAGCGACTGGCGCAGCGCGACCGACTTGCCGAGGCCAGAGAGAGCGGCTTGGACATGGGCGGGCCTGCGCCTTACGGCAAACCCGACATCCAGCGTTTTTCAAATGCCATGGACCGCCTGCTCACAAAACTGCAGCCCTCGTTTCGAGTTACCTAAATATTAGCGGCTTAGTTCAACCCTATTGCGTGGTTTGCTGAATATTTCTGGGTGACGATGACGAAGCCAAAAATCGCACAGCCACACGTCGCCAATAACATGCCTGCGGACAGGGCCGAAGACGCCAGCACGACAACAACGACATGCGTGAAGGCGTCGAGCACAAGTCCAATTTCTTTGGTTGCAAAACGCAGCCACCTGCCGGGCCGTTCGAGAGCCAATGCGAGCAGCCTGTCGGGTATGGCCCAAGCACCGAGTGCGTAGCACACATGTGTCAGAATATGAAATGCGATCGCCGCCCGACCTACACCGGAGTTCCACACCGTTGGAAACGCAAGGGCCCAGGCGGAAAATAAGGCAACTTCCGAAATGAAAAAGCGCCAGTGTGTGCCCGCGCGGATGGCCGGTTCATACGAGAAACGCACCAAGGGGCCCAAATGAAGCAGGAGGTAGGCCAAACCTACCGTAAAGACGACGATCTGGACGAAATCCGTCGGTGTCATTTCCAGGTCACGCGGCCACTCGCAGGCCGTCACCCGGCAAAGCGACGAACGGTGGGTGATGTCGCGGTTCCATCAGCGAAACGAGGGAACGCGAATCCGGCGCAAGTTGGTTGCCGACGAGGAGGGCGGATTGAACTGCGTTCTTGTGCGATCCGATGTCACAGGTCCAGTCTCCCGCAAACCACAACCCACCCTGACCTTGAAGCGCCGTGAGCGCGGATTGAGCACGATGGTGCTCTGGCGAAACAAATGGCAAACGAAAGGTACTGATGTTGTGAACAAAGCTCGGTTCCTGATCACCAATGGCTGTGGTGAACACAGGCGCGTTGCCGTCGTGACCCACCCAAATCGTCATACGGCTCGCCGAACCGTCCCAACGCAAGTTGGCGACGCTCCATTGTTTACGCACTGGGGGCATGACGCTGCTGTCGCCATGCGTTGCGACCCTGGTTGTGTACGTCTCGAATCGAGAAAGTACCCGGTTCACCGCATCAAAGCCGGTGAGCCCTGAGGCGAGCGCACGGGCTTCGTGGGAGCCCGTGGCGAGCACCACTTGGTCGAAGCAACGTTTCACGCCGGACGTGTCGGTCAACACGAATCCATCGGGGTTTCGCTCCATTAGCGAAATCCCAGTCCCTCGGAGCACGACGGTTGTTTGTAAGCGTCGCGCCACGGTTTCGATATACGACGCGGCGCCGTCCCGAAGCACATGCCAGCGAAACGGTGCCAAGCTACTCGGTCGATTCAACACGACGTACTTGAGCATGGCGTACGCCGAAAACTCGTGCGCTCGGCCATAGGGTCCGCCCCAACCCCCTGCGACGATTGGCGTGAGCAGTTCACGCCCCAAGTCGTCATCCAGCCCATGTTGACGCAGGAATTCGCCCCAGGAAGGCTCGCAATTGCGTTGCGCAACGAGGGGTGCCCCAAGGCGAATCGCGCGGTCGATGCGCCACAGTGCCCGGCGATGGTGGCCTGCCGTCAATGACCGAAACAGTCCGGCGACACCGGCGGGCGGAAGCACCAAGGCGTCGGCACGTCGGGTGTCGGCGAAAGTCCATCTCATCGGGACGATTCGTGTGGGCACGTCGTGGATTTCAAGCAACCGCATGAACCGCGGGTACAGACCATCGGTGAACCAGGCGAAACCGTCGTCGGCGTGCCAGTCGCGCCCGTCGTGCTGAACGGTCGTTGTGTGGGCGTGACCGCCGAGGGTCGCGCTGCGTTCGAACAGCGTCACCTCATGGGTCTTGTCGAGAAGGTAGGCCGAAGTCATGCCCGCCCCGCCGGAACCGATGATGGCAACGCGCACGATGGCAACTCCGATGCGGCGCCATGCGGGTGCCGACACGCGGAGTGTAACGTGTTCTAGCTCGAATACTAGAACACGTTCTAGTTTGAGACGATTCGGGGGCGTCGCCTAAGCATGGCCGCGAGCGAAACTGCCGACAACACGTGTCCCGAGGTACCGGGCCGGTCCAGGGCGCAGCCGCGGGCCGCGGCAGTCTCAAACCCCTTCCCTCCACTCGCCTCGGCCCCGCCAGTATCACACCCCTCCCCTCCGGAAGTCGGAGCGCTTCAGGTGAAGCGCCTGTCCGCGACGTGCTTGGGAATCCTCCGGCTGACAGCTGACACCTGACGGCGGGCGCGATGATCGAAAGCCGCTCCGCGATACGCCTGCCCGCACCCGATCCCGATCCCGATCCCCCTCCCGACCCGAGGCAGCGATGCCGTTCGACCATGAGAAGCTCGATGTGTACGCCGTCGCCATGGACTTCCTGGTACTCGCCA
>CAMASI010000026.1 GCA_945861065.1 Klebsiella pneumoniae
GTCGGCGTGCGTCAAGCACGCCTTCCCTCGGGTTGCACCCCGTTCCTCGTCCGGCGGCGGCCTCACCTCCCTCGCGACGGTGCTCACCGCTCTCTGCCGAAACGAGCAAGCTCGTCTCGGCGGAACCGCTATCTCCGACAGGCTGCTAGCGCGCCTTCATCCACCAACTTGCGTCGCGTCGCAGCGATCCGCCTCCGCCAAGGTTCTACAGGGCCGCAACCGTTTGAAAGCACGGCGTCCCACGCGTCCAGTTCGGAGACCAGTTCTGCCTCCACCGTGTCCAGGAGCGCGGCTCCGGCGGCGCCGTCCAACACCGCGCGCAGCAGATCGCGACGCGTACCGAGGCCACAGGGCAGGCCGCACGACGTAGCGATGCGTCGAATGGCCGACGGCAACAACCACCCCCCTGCGGCCGCCGGAACCAACAGACCGTCGAGACGCTCGGACTGAACGACGGACGGCTCAACAACCTCACGTGGCGCAGGAAACGTCGCCCGTAAGCCGATGACCGCGTCGAGTGCGAGAGCCGTCGCTGACGCAAACCACGGCGAACGGGCCTGCACCACAGCCACATGCAACGCCGGCCACCACGGCGTCATCAACCGATCGATGACTGGAACGGCCCACGCGGGATCGTCGGCGACCTCCGCCAGCAGCCGCAACAGTGCGCCGGCATCGTCGGGCTCGCCGACGACCTTTTCTGCGCCACAAGCGACGCGCACCCGCGCAGCAAGCGACGCCACTGACCCGCCCAAGCTCGCATCGGGAGACAAGAACACGCTCGCGACGGGCCTGACTTCGTAGCCGAAAACGCGTTCGTGCTCCACCGGGAGATTCCGCGGAGGATCACCAAGTACCGCCAGCGCACCTGCGTCCGGCGCCCCTTCCAACGCCGTCGCCAGGTGACCGATCAGAAGGCCTAGTTCGGAACTCACTGTTTCGGGGAGGGGAGCAGGTACGCAGCCTTCGTGGGTTTGAGGGGCCTGCCCAGCCAATACGGTCGTCGATTTCCGTCAGGACTGAACACCGACGCCGGTCGTGCGAGCGCCCGCCATTCCTGGTACACCGCCTCCGATTTTTCCGTGTCCACGTGCACGGTCCCATACAGCTCGTCCGCGCGCGCCTTTCGCACCGAAAGCGCACGTTGCAGCCAACAATGCGCACCGCTCACCGGGTCCGGATGCACACCGTGCGTGAGGTTCTGATGCACACCCACCGACGACCACCAAATCCGCTGTGTGTCTGGGTCGGCACTTGCGTACGGCCCTGCTCCGCCCAAGGCCGTCATCGTCATCTGGCCGTCCGCTTCATCGATGCGCACCAACGCACTCGCCCCATGGTTGACGCCACCGTTGTCCGACAGGCGCCACCGACCCAGGTGATGGCTGACGGCCACAATTCCAGGTTTGATTCCCTCCGTCACCCAAGCCCGGTCCACAAACCACCCGATTTCCGTCTCAATTCGCACGAGGTCACCGCTGATCACCCCGATGCGCGCTGCATCTTGCGTGTGAATCCACACAGGATTGTGGTGACTGAGCTCCACCAACCATTTCGCGTTCGCGCTCCTCGTATGAATTTGCGTCGGCAGTCTGAAATTCGGCAACAAAACCATTTCGCCACGGGCCAGATCGACATGATCCGGATGCACATGACTGCGATTTGGCAGGGGTACTGCGACTTCTGGCCAACCCCAATCGGCAAGTGTGGGGGAGAATAGTTCGAGTTTTCGGCTCGGGGTTCCAAATCCGCACACCGACTCGCCGTCGACTTGGATGCCAATCACATGATTGGTAGCGTCGCGCACAAGTGCGTCGTCGCCAGTTGCCCCCACGACCCGGACTTCGAAGGGTTTGACGATGTCTTTCTTGACCTCAAAACACCCATACCGGCGCATATAGGCCAGCGGTTCCAGCCCTTCCGCCGCGGCAGCTGCTGGGAGCCCAGGAACCTGGTTGGAGAATATCCACGACCAATATTCGTCCTGCGTGACGGGCTCACCTGGGCGGTAGGGGCTCTCGAAATGTTTGCGAATTCCGAGCGACCCGTCCGGATCGATGCGCCAGGACAAATCGACCCAGAATTCCGACTCCTCCCAAACCTCACCCGGATTGGACTCTCGCGTATCCGCGACCTTGTGCCCTGCACGCGCCATGGCGACTCGCCGCACAGGCTGGCGAAATCCGATCCACTGGCCGGCGTGCGTCTCCTGACTCATCACGTCGTGCCGCTCGCCGGCATGACCCATCGGCAGCACCCAATCTGCAAACCAGGCCGTTTCATTCCACGTCGGCGTAAGCGCCACCGTCATCCCGAAGTGTTTCTCCTCCCGCAGGCCTTTCATCCAGGAGAATCCGTCTGGATTGGTCCACAACGGATTGTACACGCGGGTGAAATACACGTCGATACCGCCGCGCCCTTCGGCCATCATGTGCGGCAACAAAAACGACATTTCGAAGTGCGCGAGCGGCCATTCGTCGGGAAAATGAAGCGAATTCCACGCATCGCCCGGAGCAGGCGTCGTAAATGACTTTGGAACGTGTTTGTTCCAAGAATGGCAACTGGTCCCGCCTTCCGTTCCGACCGATCCGGTCAGCACGTTGAGCAAGAACATACACCGCGCAACTTGCCACCCGCCGAGGTTGCCAATGGCCGCGGCGCGCCACACGTGGGCTGCAAGCCGATCGCCGGCCGACGCCACCGCCCGCGCTGCTTCTTCGACGCTCGCGACGCTGACGCCCGCTTCCGCGGCCGCACGTTCGAAGGTGTAGGGGGCGTACAACGCGAGGAGGGCACGTTCGAAGTCCTCGAAACTCGTCGCCGTCCCTGCGGCTTGTGCGGCGCCCGGGTCCACCTCACCGATGCGAGCCAAAAAGGTACGCCAGTCCACCCAACGGCGAACGAACTCTTTGTTCCACCTCCCCGAAACCAACAGATGTCGCGCAATCGCCAACAACACAGTTGCTTCCGAGCCCGGCCACGTCGGCATCCACACGTCGGCCTTGCTGGCGGTGTTGCTGGCCCGCGGGTCCATCACAATGAGGCGGGCACCGCGTTTTCTCGCCTCCATGATGCGCTGTGCATGGGGGTTGAAGTAGTGCCCCGCTTCCAGGTGGCTGCTGATGAGCAGGATGGTGCGCGCGTTCGCGTAGTCCGGGCTGGGTCGGTCGAAGCCGGTCCACAGCGCGTACCCTAGCCGGGCCGACGCCGAACACACGTTGGTGTGACTGTTGTGCCCGTCCACGCCCCACGCCGCTACGACGCGGTTCGCGTAGTGGTCCTCGCCCGGCCGCCCCACATGGTAGACGATGCCGTCACGGCGTTTCGCCCGGCTTGCACGCATCGCGGCAGAGATCGCCTCTAGCGCTTCGTCCCACGTCGCCCGACGCCATTTCCCCTCGCCCCGCGCCCCTTCCCGCTTGAGCGGGTAGAGAATCCGTTCTGGATCGTAGGTCTGGTTGAGCGTGGCCGGTCCCTTTGCACAGTTGCGGCCGCGTGACCCAGGATGTTTCGGATTGCCTTCGAACTTCCGGATTTCGAAGGTCTCCTTGTCCACGTAGGCCAACAAGCCGCAGGCCGCCTCGCAGTTGAAGCAGATTGTTGGAACGAGTGTGTACCGACGGGCGACCCGATCCGGCCACGCCTTGCTGTCCCATTCCGTCCAGTCATCCCATCGTTCGCTCGGAGGATACCGGCTGATCCGCCCGTCGGACTGGTGCACCTCGGTCAACGGCGTGGGGTCGTTTTCCGCCACATGAAAGGCCGGAGGCATCAGACCATCGCCAGGCCCGGAGCGTTGCTCCCGACGGGAACGTTTCGAAGGTGGCAGCCCCGCAAGACGGGCGAGGGCATCCGCAAGGCGCATCGACAGGGACATGCGGCGCCATCACACGAAGCCGCCACCCGCGCCCGCGATCAGCCGAAGCGCCAGCGATCCGAAGCGCCCAACCCCGCAGGTGCAGCCAGGCGCGCTTTGGCCGCGGTTTCGTCCGCCAGGTTTGCGAGCCACCAATCCGACGTGACGGACGCGACCAACGCGTGATGCGCCGGCTCCCGCGCCAACGCCACCGCTTCCCGGGGCAACGGAACGCCGGGTGTACCTGCAAACGTCGCGTGATCGGCGCCGTCCAGCCACAACATTGCGCGCGCACCCTCAGGAAGCAGGTCGAACACTTCCGCCCGTTTTTCCGGGGTGGTCCCGCGACCGAGCGGGTCGCCATCGAGCGAACCGGTCACGCCGAGCAGAGGCCGGGTGACGGCCGCCAGCCGCTCGCGGGGGTTCCCGGGACCCTCCAAGCCGGGCGACAAGGCGAGAAAGGCGGTGGGTCTCAAATCCGCCATCGGCGGCACGATGGCGGCGGGAAAAGTTTCGCCGGCGATGGCCATCGTCACCCGCGCCCCAAAACTGTGACCGGCAACGCCGATTCGTGCCGGCACCGTGGACCACGGGCCCGTCCGCAGCCGAACCACCTCGTCCAACACGAACGCCACGTCTTGGGCGCGCGCCAGAAACTGGGCGGGGGTGGCCGCCGCTTCGATCGCGCGAGCCCCTCCAGCCCAAATGTGCAGGTCCGAACCTGGATGCTGCACATGCACGACCACGAAGCCCGCATCGGCCCAGGCTGCGCCCCACACCGCCCCTCCCAGGCAACTTCCGCCGAGTCCGTGCGAGTACAACACGACACCTTTCGGTTCCACTGTGGGCCATCGGACAAGCACAGGAAGATCGCGCGCCCGTGCCGCGTCCCGCCACGTTGCGGGGCCACCTGTGGCGGCCGCATAAGAAAGTAGCGGAAGAGACCCGAGGCCTACGACCACCGCCCTTCGGGAGAAATGGGATCCCTGCATCGGCACTAGGATAGCGGATCGCATGTCCACAGAACAGGCCCTCATTCCGGCCCTACAGCGGTTCCCAGTCATGTTCAGCCTAGGAACGCAGCCGAGCACCGGACGGAGTGGCCATCAGATGGCCATGACGGAGGAGCGCGGGCAAGAGACGACGGATCAACGTGACTGAGAGCCGCTGTATCGACGGCGAGTCCGAGCCCGACCTGGGCACGCTGCTCAACACCAGCGTCGCCGACTTCACGGCGAATCTCGGTCCCTACGCAATCCTCATGCTGTTGTTCACCGCGTTGTCCCTTCCTCTGGCCTGCGTTGCCGTCATCGGCGGGTACGCATTCGTGCTGGGTAGCTTTGTGGTCATCTACGCAGGCGGAATGATGCTCACCATCGCCCTGGGCGCGATTCTCGAGACAGCCGCCGAGGGCTTAGGCGCTTTGTTCATGTGCGTGGGGATGGCGGCCACCATGGTGGGCTCGTTTGTGGTTCCCATCGTGGGCATGACCGCCATGCTCACCCTGATCAACCTCGTGCTCGCACCGGTCGTGGCAGGCCTGTCGCGCACCGTAGCGGCACACCAGCGCGGTACTGGCACGCTCGAACCCGCTTCCCTCTTCGACAATCTGCGCCAAGACATCGTTTCCGTCCTGGTCGTGCACGCGCTGGTCGGCGCGATTCACCTTGTCGGGCTCGCCTGCTGCGGCGTGGGCGTGTTGGTGACGTCGTACCTGTTCGGCTTCGCACCGACGCTGGTCGCGGTGCACCGGTTGGGTCCCATCGACGCTATCGCGCTGTCGGCTCGGAGAGCGATGGCGTTTCCGAAGTGGCACGTCGTGTGGACGGCGGTGGCAATGGCCTTGGGTGGTGCTTCCCGCTACGTTCCGATTCTTGGCTCGGCGTTCGTGCTTGGGGTGCACACGCGGACGTACCGGGCGTTGTTTGGCGACGGCGAGACGCCGAGGGCGTGAGTTGAGGTGGCGCAGGCGGCGCGATTGCGCGGTACGGGACCGACGCCGCGACACCGCCGCCGACCTCGCTGGCCCGGCGATCGCACCAGAAAAAGTGGCTAGGGGCGGATTCGAACCGCCGACACTGCGGGTATGAACCGCATGCTCTAACCAGCTGAGCTACCCAGCCGAACGCGCGCCGCTATTGTCGGGATGCGCGCCACGTCAACCGCTAGTCGTCGTCCCAGCGAGGAACGCAAACGCGAGCCCCGTCAGCAGCCCAAGCAAAAACAGCAGGGCCGCACCCGCACACCGCAAGGCGCGGTGCCCCCCGGTCTCGTCCTCAAAGACATCTGCAAGGTCTGATCGACGTGCGCGAACCAACCACACGCCAACGACGGCCGTGACCCCCGTCAACCCGCCAAGGATCACCGCTTCCACAACGCACCCGTGAACAAACGCAAATGGACAGTCACCCCGAGGGCCGACGCCGCCATGTTACAGTCGGCGCCCTTTGGAGAACGAGCCCCATGTACCCTCGTAGCCTCGCATTCTTGGCCCTGCTCGTCCCCGCCACCGCAGGTGCGGAAGACACGCGACCGGCCCGCCCGGACTGGAACTACAACCTCCCTCCGTTCGAGTTCAACACACGCATCTTCGACTTTCCGACGGGCCTGCGAATCATGTTCCAGGAAGACCACTCCGCGCCGGTGGTCCTCGTGCAGACCATCGTCAACAGTGGCGGCAACCACGACCCTGTCGGCAAAGAGGAGACGGCGCACTTCTGCGAACATGCCTGGTTCCGCAGCAAACACGGTGACCTGCCCAGCGTCATGGAGCTCATCCAGGACATTGGCGCGCGCTTCAACGCGACCACGCGCAACGACTGGACCGACTACCGCACCGTCGCAAACAGCCAATTCCTGCCCCTCCTCCTCCAATTGGAGTCCGCCCGGCTGGTCGAGCCCTACGCGGGCATCACCGAAGACAACATCACCATCGAACGGGAGGTCATTCGCAACGAATGGCGACTGAGAAACGAGCAGAGCTACGCCTTGCTCTTCGACCATCTGTCCAACGCAGTGTATCCGGACTCCCATCCTTACGGGCGCACGTCGACACATGACTCGTTGACCGCGATCGATTTTCCGACACTCAAGGGCTACTTTGACACGTGGTACAAGCCGGAACACACCACGATCATGGTCGTGGGCGACTTCGATATGGAGACGGTCAACAGCCTGATCTACGAGAATTTCGCGCCGCACCTGTTGCACGAAAAACTCACCGAGGCCGACCGCTTCTACTACCCGCGCCCCGGCATCAAGACCCCCGTGGAAGGAAATCCTGACCACTGGCTCACGGGTGTCTGGGAACCAGGCCAACGCGGCGTCGAGCCCCTCAACCTCGTCCCACTCGACAAGGTGCGTCCACGCATCACGGACGTGCCGACCACCGTAGCCGATGTCGCGACCACGGAGATCATGCACGCAGAGGCCGCGGTGGACTACACCACCGTCCTCGTGGGCACGTCCATGCCGGGCGGCTTCCGACAGGACGAGTGGACCTACGCCCTCGCCGCCAACATTACGAGCGGTTTTGTCGCGAGCCAGTTCACCGAAGAAACCTCGAAGAAGTGGATCCGGGATATCGGTTGTTTCCCACAAGGCGAGATCGAGAACACGACGTTCATGTGCCTGGCAGAAGTGGCCAACACAGACCGTGTCGACCCCGAGCTGGTCGGCGAGCGCATGATCGACGCGTTCGTCGAGTTGTGGAACCCGGACTACCACCCAATTTTCGAGGCCTCGCTCTCCCGCGCGAAGCAGGAGATCCTGCGCGACCAACTGCTCAACATCGACGTCGTCGCCGCGGAGTTCGGAGCCCGCCCTGAGGAGAGCCTGCCGCACACCCACTACACAGGCTCCGCTACCAGCATTTCCGACTCCATGAACAAGGTGATGGCCATCTCGACGCCAGAGATCACGAGGGCCGCCTTCGAATTTCTCAAGCGCGACCGGACCGCAATCGTCATCGTCAAGAAGTTGGAATCCGACGAAATCGACACCACAAACCAAAAGTCGGCCTACCTCGGCGCCAGTGCGGCCGACACCATCATCCTCAACCCCAGCGAGGACGTCGCCAAGATGTCCGACGCCCAGATCGCATCCGAGTATGCGAAGCCGGATCTGTCCAAACTCATAGACGTGAAGCTCGACAATGGGCTGCGTGTCCTCATCCTGCCCCACGGCGAAGCTCCCGTCATCCAGGCAACGCTGGCCTTCGGCGGCGGCTCCTGGGAGGAACCTTTCCGCCTGCGCGACTTCGCTGCGAACTTTGTGCGCTCGCAAGGGCACGACCCACTCCCCATCGCGGCCGCGCCTACGTACCTCGTCATCCCACCGAGCATCTTCGACACCACGGGCTCTGGCTGGGCCTGGCCGATGATCGGCACGCAGAACCCGAACGTTGGGTCGAACCATTGGACCATGGGCGTGCGTGCACCCAGCGGCAACGTCGACGGCGCCCTGTGGCTGCTGCGCGAGGAAATGGAGACACAACATCCGTTCGTGGACGGCAAGTTGGACTACGAACGGGAGTTCAAGTACGCGATCGAAGGAAACATCAAGAAGCGGAAGACGGGGATCTGGGACGACATGGCCTGGCACATCGCAAAGGCCCGCAACGAGCACATGTTCCCCGACAGCCTCCACAGCCGCGTGACCACCTGGGACGACCTCAAGGCCCTTGAGAGTTGGGGCGCGACGGACATCGACAAGTACCTCGCCAACCACGTCAAGCCGTCGAACGCGGTGCTGCTTCTGATTGGAAACGTCGACGGGGCCGCGGCCCTCGAGGAGGTCAAACACGCGTTCGCAGGTTGGAAGGCCAAACCTGGCGCCGACTCGCTGAACTACTTCGAACTCGCGACGCCCAAGCCCGCAGTGGCCGGGGCGAAGATCCTCCTGTACGACGATCCATCGGTCACCCAGTCCAGCGTCGTCACGAACTGCCGGGTCAACTACGCGGGGAACGAGGATGAAGCAGCCGTGGGCGTGCTCAGCAGCCTGCTCTTCAACCGCGCGTTCTTCACGCTTCGTGTGCAAGAGGCACTCGCGTACTCGCCGGTCGGGTACACCACGACGAGTTCGGACAATACCGCGACCGTCTACTTCAACTCGACCGCCCTGAACACAGGTGTCGGTCGCACAGTCGAAGTCTTCTTGAATACGATCGCGGACGTTGAAAAGGGCCGACTCACAGCCGAGGAGATCAAGCTCATCAAGCTGCGGGAAGCCCGATCGAATGGCGTTTCGCTGCAATCCGTCGATCAGCTCACCAGCGCCTTACTCAGCATCGCCGTCCGCCAGGAGTCCCCTTCGCGGCTTCTTGATCAAGGCGACCGGATCGCAGGCGTGCAACCGGCCGACCTCTCGAGAATTACCCAGGGCTGCGTCAATGGGTCCATCACGACCATCGCAGGACCGATTGAGATCATCAAGCCCCAGCTCGACGAACGCGGCTACGCCTACGAAGTCATAGAACACCGTGGACTCGCCAGCGAGTTGTTGCTCCGCCACGATCCTAAAGGCGCAGCGCTCAAGGAAAAGTACCGCATCAAGGACGAAGCGAAGAAAGCCCGCGACGACGACAAAGAAGCGGAGAAAGCTCCCGAAAAGTAAGCGTTTGGCTCACGGTTTTTGGGGTTCCAACGCCCGAAGTTTGACGCCACGCCGGATCGAGGCCTCCAGGCCGATCAGGGTTGCGGGTAAGAAACACGCGACCCACAACAGCACGGCGACCGCTTGCGACTCCACGGTCGGGGCGCCCCACATCGCGAGCACCTGCGCCGTCACAACCTGGAAACCGCCAAGGAAACCTGGTCCTTGCGGCACCGTCATCGCGATTGCGAGCGCACAGACGAGCGCCAGTGCTGCGCTTGAATGGATCACGAGGCCCACACTCGACCCCGTGGCGACCACCGCGCCCACCCAAGCCGCCCACCCCAACATCGTCCAAAGAACCGCCCACATCAGGCGCCTCAACTTTCCGATCGGCAGCAACCCAATAACCAGCGCTTCGAAGCCAGACACCGCAACCCGACGTGCACGCCGACTCGGAAGCAGACCCGATAGACGAAGCACCGTGCGTCGCGCTTGGCGCGTGCCAAGGCCAAGAACACCAAAAAAGGCGATCACCAACCCCACGGCGGCTGGCGCCGCCCAACCGTGAACCGTCGCTACGAAGCCGACCTGCCCTTCCGGGAGCAACACGAGCACACCGGCCACCATCAACAACACGCCCAACGCGTCGCACAGAAGCTCTGAAAGCGTCGTGAACAGCAGGGCCGGCAAGGATGCCCCGGTCACGCGAGACACCACATAGGGGCGCATGACGTTGCCCGCGCGCAGGGGCAGCAGCGTGTTGCCCGCCTGCCCAATCAGGACCGCATCCCAAATGAGCAGGGGCCCCGCCGTGGGTGCAATGTGGCGGATCAACACGGCGTACCGGGCCGCATGGGCCGCTTGACTGACCAGCAACGCCAAGCACGCGAGCGCGAACTCGCCCAACAGGACGTTCGCCAGCACTGACCCCACCCGCGGCCAATCCACGCCCGCGGCGAACCAAACGAGAAGAGCGGCACCGAGCAGCACTCCCCACAGCCCTCGGAGCCGTGTCGCGGCCGCGGCTTGCGCCAAACTATTGCCCCTCACCGGGTGTCGGACTAACCGCCCGGCGGCCGGGGGACTGCATGGGCTTTCACGTCGTAGGGCTAGGAAACGCCTTGATGGACGCCCTGACCATCGTCGACGACGATCTTGCGCTTGCCGCAGAGCTTGGATTGGTTCGCGGGACCATGCACCCGGTGGATCACGCCGAGTGGATGGCTGCCTACGATCGGATTCGGCGACACACCGTCACCTTCGACTCCGGCGGCAGCTGCGCCAACACTGTCGCGACCGTCGGCCGCCTCGGTGGGCGCGCACTGTTCTGCGGCCAAGTGGGCGACGACCAGATGGGTCACCAATACGGCAGCCTGATGGCCAAGGCCAATGGCGGCCACGCGCTGGTCTTCGAACCCAAGTTGGCCACTGGAAAGTGCCTGTCAATCATTTCGGGTCGAGACGCCGAGCGTACGATGCTGACCGACCTCGGTGCGGCCATTCGGCTTGCCGCCTTACCGGCCGCCTTCGAAGTGGGATTGCGAGCCACAGAAATCGCCCATTTCACCGGCTATGAGCTACTGGATCCCGGGATGCGCGAGCACGTGTTCCAGGCCATGGGAACAGCCGCTGAGGGCGGCGCGCGGGTTTCGTTCGACGCTGCAGACCCGTTTGTCGTCGCCGGAAATCGAGACATGGTTTGGGACGTACTCACCCGCTTCGTCGACATCGCATTTCTCAACGCCGACGAAGCGCGGGGTCTGACCGGCGAGGATCCCGCGGACGCTGCGCGGGCGATCGCCGCTCGCGCTGACGTCCACCTGATCGTGATCAAAATGGGCGGCCAAGGATCCTTGTTGTACCATGATGGCCATTCCGAACGTGTAGGCGCGCGCCGCGTCGCGGCCATCGACACGACCGGTGCAGGTGACAGCTACGCAGGCGGATTCCTCTATGGGGTCGCCCATGGCTGGGAGCCTCGCCGTTGCGCACAACTCGGCGCCGCCGTGGCCGCCCTGACCGTTTCGCAAGTCGGAGCTACCGTCAAAGAAACTTCATTGTTGGCAGCAGCCCTCGCCAGCGTCACCGCCTGACGTCCAGGCTGACGACCCCCGCGGGCCACCCGCCTTTGCGCGGGTCCGCGCCCGCCTCCAACTCGCCGTCTGCTGTCCGTCGCACCACCTGGACGCAGCTGTACAGGTCCGCCACCACGACCTCGTGGCCCCGGTCCACCAGGGCCGCACGAACATCCTCGGGAAAACCAGGCTCCACCACGAGTCGGTTCGGCATCCACTGGTGGTGGAAACGAGGCGCCGCAACGGCCTCCTGAGCGTCGAGGCCAAATTCGACGAGGTTGTGCAACACAACCACCACCGACGAAGGGATCTGCGCACCCCCCGACGCGCCGATCGCGATCTCGACGTTTTCGGCCCCGTCCAACACCAAAGTCGGAGACATCGACGAAAGCGGTCTCTTTCCGCCCACAAGTGCGTTGGCTTCACTTCCGAGCAAACCGTAGGCGTTGGGTCTGCCCGGCGCCATAGAAAAGTCGTCCATCTGGTTGTTCAGCAACAGACCCAGCGAGGTCACGACGACGCCCGACCCAAATGCGGTGTTGACCGTGCTGGTCAGGGCCACCGCGCCGCCATTCACGTCGATGACAGAGATGTGCTGCGTTCCGTGGTCCACGGGACTCGCAAGCGGCACGCCATAGGTGTCGAGCGGAAGCGTTTGACGCGGGTCGAACCGGCGCATCACCTCCGCGATCCGTTCGTCTGACAGCAGCTGCGCCAGCGGAACGTCGACAAAATCAGGGTCACCCAGGTACCGAGCCCTGTCCGCGTACACGTGTTTGAACGCTTCGGTCACCGCATGTGTCGCGGCGCTGGAACCCTGGCCCAACTCCGCCAAGTTCACGGCCTCGACCGCACGAAGAGCGACGCCTACAACCAGTCCGCCACTGCTCGGAGGCGGTGCCGTAAACACAGTCCGACCCTTCCAAACGAATCTGGTGGGATCCCGCTCCTTCGGCTGCACCGTCGCGAGATCAGCCGCGCTCAGCGAACCGCCGGCCGCCGCGACCGCAGCAACGACGGCACGCGCACCCGCCCCCGTGTGCAAATCTTCGCCTCGGGTGGAGGCCCACCGCGCAAGCGTGGTGGCGAGCGCTCGATTCACGACCAAGTCACCCGTCTGTGGGCGTCCCCACAACGCCGACACGCTCACGAGCTTGGTCTTGCCCAACTGCTCCACGAGAAAGGCGCCCGCTGGAAAGCCGTCTCGAGCCAACTTCACTGCCGGCGCCACGACCTCCGCAGGCGACAACACGCCGTATTGGGAGATCAACCAGTACAGCCCTCGCGACTCGCTCGGCACGGCCACAGCGGCACCGCCCTCTCTCGGATTCGCGCGATCGTCTCGATACGCTTCGGCATCGACGCTGGCCGGAGCGACCTCACGAAAATCTACAAACCGCGGAGACCCACGATCGACCCGGATCATCGCAAACCCGCCGCCGCCGAGGCCCGACGCAGAAGGCTGAACGACACCCGCCGCCAGTGCCGCTGCAACCGCCGCATCCACGGCGTTCCCGCCTGCTAGAAGCGCCTTCCGTCCAGCCTGAGAAGCGAGCGGATGGTCGGCGGCCACGAGTCCTTTTCCACGTTCCGGGGGCGGCGCCACGCCCACCAGAAGCACCAAAGACAACACTGCGATGATCCTCTGCGTGGCCAATGGCGACCTCAAGGCGATAGGATGCTAGACTATGTTGTTCGGAGGCACTGTGGATCTCTCGTTCGGCTACGGGACGGACCGTCGTCAGCGTCCCGACAACCAGGACTGTCACGGGGTCTTCCGCTTCCCGCGGTTCATTTTAGCCGTTGTCTGCGACGGCATGGGTGGTCACGTGGGCGGCGCCCAGGCGGCTGCACTCGCGGTTCGCACGGTTCACGATGAAATGGCGGAGGCGGGAACCACCCCGATTCCGGCTGCCATCGAGCGTGCGCTGCAGCGCACGAACCATGCAATTCACGAAGCCTCTCGCAAAAACCACCGCTTGTCCGGGATGGGCACCACCGCGGTGGTCGCCGTCATCACCGAAACCGAAGCGCACATCGCCCACGTAGGCGACTCGCGTGCCTACTTGGTTCGAAAGGGCGAATGTAAGGCGATCACGCGCGACCACACGATGGTCAACCTGTTCGTAGACGCAGAGTTGCTGACGCCAGAAGACGCCGCGACCCACCCTGAGGCCCACGTTCTTTCCCGAAGCCTGGGCAGCGACCGGCAAGTCGACGTGGAAATTTCCGCGCCCGTGCCCCTGCGCAAAGGCGACACGATCTTCCTGTGTACCGACGGCGTACACGCAACCCTGACCGACTTCGAACTTTCCAATATCGATTGGAGCAAACCGCAGGAAGGCGTGCAGCAGGTTCTGCGAATCGTCGAAGCCCGAGGCGGAGACGACAACGCGACCGCGGTGGCCGTCGTCAATGCGCTGTCATCGGAACGGATTGAGCCTACCCCACCGCCCGAAGTTCGACGCTTGGACGACTTGGCCGGACGGCCGACACCCGTCCCCATGCCCGATGCCGTCCGCCAACCCATAGGACCGGCGGTAGCAGACGGAAAAGAACCCGAGACCGAAAAACAAGCCCGCCGGCCCGATACGGGCCCGATGCCGTTGGAAAACGAGGGCCCGGTCCGGCCTCCGCGGCTCACCCCGACCGGCACTCCCCACCAACGCGGCAAGGTCCCAACCATCAAGCGGGACACTGGGCCGAGTTCGCGCGTGCTGGTGATCGGCGCCGGCGTGTTCGCGGTCTCGATCGCCTTGTGCGTGGGAATCGTCGGAACCGCCATTCGTGCCCCGGGCACACCTGCCGTCGTCAACGTCGAAGACCCTGCAGCCCGGGCAAAAATCGCAGTGACCGGGCCCGACGGCCAAATCGTGAACGGCAACAGCACCCCGTCGAACGACGACGCTGCCTCTGCCGCATCCCCGGGGAGTCGACTGTTCTCGCCGAGCATCCCGGCGCCGCCCCGCCGCCTTCCTCACCGCGCCGTCGAATACACGCAGCCTCCTCCCGGCGGCGCCATTCAATGGAATGCCGTGCAGGCGGCGCGCAATCGCAACTGCGCGCGGTCTCTCGACATGGTGCGTCAGGGCATGGCGATGAGCGTGGACCACGCGACCTTGTACGCACAGGCATGGAACTGCTTCAACGACACCCATTCGTTGCCGCTTTCCGCAGCACAAGTGCTGACCTGGGAAGACTTCGCGTTCATCGATCATCACTTCCAAGGAACGCCAGAAGCGCGTGAGCAAGCACGGACGCCTGAATCCGACCGCCTTCCCGTGTGGGCGCGGCCCGCCATCGGTGGCGTCGAGTTTCGTCTAGAGGCTTGGTCACAAAGCGGGGACAAGGAGCTGATCGTCGAGGCCTGTTCCGACCTGCTCGGCGATCCACGCGTCGCTGACGACCTCGCGCGCGACCTGTTGCTGGAGGCCTACGCAGCGGCCGGACTCAGCCAGGTCGAAGAACCGAACAGTCGGGTGATCGACTGGTGGGCCCGTCGCGTCTTCGTCGTCGCCCGAGCCCTGCACGGCCCAGCCGGCCGCTTGTTGGAAACCCAACGCCCGGACGTCCTCCCCGTGCTTCGCACGCTCCTCACACAAGCCACGACGCCACGAAACCAAGATGGGGCATCCTTGGAGCTCGAGGCCGAGCCCGGATCCGTGGGCGAAGGCGCATTTGAGGGAGGATTGCCTCGGTCTGTTGCGCTCGCCTTGGCCGTCGCGCTTGGCGCGGATGTGCCGACCGGAGGGCCTGATCAGGACGTAGCCACCAAGGCAACGACTCCGGGCACTCGACCCACGCAGCGCAGAGAACCTGACGTGCCCGCGGTCCCCATGCCGGTCAAAGTGTACCGCTACAAAGAACCGGTCATCGAGTCCGAGCCCTGATCGAGATCCGCGAGGGTGGCGGCTCTCGGCCACGTCCTCTTCGCGCCCCCGAACCTGCCCACCGTACGTGGGCCACCAAACCACAAGCGCCAAGTCACGACACGGTCGCCGGTCCTGACGCGCCAGCCAAACGCAACTGGGACAGGCCTCACCTGCCAACGGGTCGCCAGCTTACCAATGTCGTCGCCCACGTCGGCCCAGAGCGCCGCACGCCAAGCGCTGGAAAGTAGGATCAGCAACCAGGCTGCCAGCGCCAACGCAGGTGCCCCGGTCAGCACCGTCTGAATCCATTCCCCGGTCAACAGGGGACCTACGCCCTCAGCGAACATCGTCGACCTCCCCCACGTCCACGGTTCGCCCCTCCACCGCCACGGTCACCCTCGGATCGCGCGCAGCCGACCAATGACTTGCGAGCGCATCCAGGTCCTCATCGGTGGCGTCAGGAAGGTGGTGAAACAAGATCAAGTTTCGGACGGCCGCCTCTCGGCACAACGCGACCGCGTACTCGGGGTAACTATGCCCCCAGGTCATCTTCTCCAGGTATTCCTCCCGCGTGTACATGGTGTCGTAAACGACAAGGTCCGCGCCTCGAAGAACGGACGCCATCCGCAGTTCGGCTCGAGTTGCCGGCTCGCCCATTGAAAGCCCCTCGTCAGGTCGAGAAAAGGGCGAAGTATCTGTGACGTAGACGAAACACTGTGAGCCGGCCTCCACACGATACGCCAAGGAACCGCCAGGGTGGTTCAGCGCGACGGGTGTGACACGCCACCCGCCTGGCTCAAAGGGTCGCCCAGCACGAACAGAATGAACCTCGACCTGGCTGTCGACGTCGGACAAGCGCGACGGGTGTAAGACCCCGCCCATATACCCACCGATCCGCTCCCGAGCGTGCTCGACGGAGGCCGCAGGCACGTAGATCTGGTTGCGGTAGCCCGGCGTATAGATGGGCGCGAAGAACGGAAGTCCAAATACGTGGTCGAGATGCAGGTGCGTGAACAGTAAGTGCAACTCTCGGCCGCGTTCTGCGACGAGGCGCGCACCGAGTGCCCGTGCGCCCGTGCCACAGTCAAGCACGAGCGGCGGCAAACCCGGATGCCTGACCTCCAGGCACGACGAATTGCCACCGTAGCGGCGGGTGAACTCGCCAGGAGTGGGAATAGATCCCCGAACGCCCCAGAACGTTACTTGCACGGTCGGAACGCCCCCCCTGGGCGAAAATGGCGCGCGGTAGAGGATTCGAACCTCTGACCTTTGGCTCCGGAGGCCAACGCTCTATCCAGCTGAGCTAACCGCGCTCTGGCCCGTTCAGGCGGTGGCGCCCTATCGCGAAACTCCCCTCTCGCCATGATCAGACCTCGCCGCGCACCCAGGCCCGCATTGGCAAACGTACGGACTCCGCCCAATCAGGCGCCGTCCGCAAAGCGGAGAAACGCTGAAACGCAGCGCCGAGAATCCACGCGACCTCCTCCACGAGGTGCATCCGGTCCCACAGCGCCTCCGGTCCACCGTCGAGCACTGCCGCCGGTACCTTGAGGCCCGTAAAATGCAGCGCCGCTCCCTTAAGCGTGACGGTGAATTCCCGATCGTCGCGCCGCACGCCAAGCCTGATTTCGGCAATCTGCTTACCTCCCGCCAACGCCGCCCGTGCCTCCAAGCTGGCGCTCGGGTTTTCTCCCGTCAACAACGCGGTCACCCGGGTGTCGTCGGCCGCCCGGAATCCCAACCGCTCATCCACCCAAATGTCCACGACACCCACTGGCGCACCCAAGTCCAGACTCGGCCCGTGGGCCTCGGAACGCCACCACAACCACAGACAGAAGTCGCTCGCCAAGTGAACTGGCGTCGGCAAGGGCTCTGCCATCATGGGGCCTCCGGCGCCGTAGAAAGGACTGCATCGACGGACCCGGGTTCTTTGAGCCAGTCCAGCGGAGACCACGGAACCAAATGCAGTCCAAACGTCCGTAGGAAGCGCTTGCGGAAACGATCTGCGACGCCGTCTGACAAGGAATGGAGCAGCAAGATCCGTCCAGACAGCGTCCACGCGGCCTCAGTGACGGCCACAGACGGAAGCGTCCGGGCGTACCACTCTTGCTCCAATGCTTCCGACACCTCTTCACGGACTGCCGACGGGCAATGTTCGACGCCGCGCTCCGCACACCACCGATCGCAGCGCCGCGCCACCGTAGCCTGAAAAAGTTTCTTTGGAAGTCGCTTCTTGTCTACCCGCAAAGAGAACACCACCCAATCATCGAAGAGCCATCGACTGAGGTCATCAAAAGAATTGTCGAGCAAGTCATCAATGATGACCCAACCCTCGACCTCCTCGCCACCCTGAGGCGTAGCAGACTCTGGAAACGCGTTGACATTCAGGCTGTCCCGAAAGCGTTCGCGAAAACCATCTCCCAACTCACCGTCGACGCGAAAGCGCCGCACAGTGAGAGCGCCGTTCATGATTCCCATGTTCCCTCAGTCCGTAGCGATGGCGAAAAGGGCGTGTCGGCACACGGCCAACTCCACATCGCCTTTGAGCCCAAAGCCGAATTCAAATCTAGAAAGCCACAGCACGCGGCCGCGAAAGCTTTCGCCATCCAAAAAAACCATTTCTACTTCGGAGACGCCGTCCATCCAATCAAACAGCCGCTTATCCGACAGCGGCAACCGGTCCTGCGGTCGTTCGGCAGCCGTCGAGGACCCGATCGGCTTGCTACGGTCCACGCGCGACACCTTGCGGACACGCTTTAGGTCGGTCGCTGCATGCACGTACTTCACTGTTAACTTTCGGAGGGCCTGATCGACGCCCGAATCCAGCCGCAAGGTTAATTCATAGGGTTCGACCGACACGAGTAAACCCGACGGCCGCTCGCCTCCGAGTAGGCCGAAACAAAGCGGCGAACCCGCTATAAAGCCAGTCCGCGACCGGTTCTGAGCGCGGTGCTCTTCAAAACGTCTCCGCCGCAACACGTCTTCTAGGGACGCCTGCCCCAAAGCGACCTGCATTGCGACCGACCGCGGCAAGGAATGACGTTCCTCCAAGCGAGTCGCTTTCTCGCTCTGCGCCATTCGCGACACCGCCTCGGACAGGCCCAGCAGCCCGCGTGCAACAGCCATCGCAAACGAGGGAGAAAGGCCCAACTGCCTCAGCTCTGCGGCACGCGCCTGGAAATCCTCAACGACAGGGCGAGCGGGCCTTCGCGTCGGACGATGTTCAGTCTCGGCCATTGGCAGCCGCTCCAATTCCTCACCTAAGGGCGACGCTGGGCCGCGTCAACCGGCGCTAAGCGCAGTCGTGACCGCCGAACACAAGCCTGCGACAGTCCGGTCTGGAGCGATCACCCAGCTGTCTCCTACGGGCCGCCCTTCGAGTCCCCACACTACGGCAACGTCCCACGCGAGCGGATCGACGTCGACCTCCTCGATCACATCGGCCCCTCCCACGCTCCGCCACGTGAGCTCAATGCGACGGTCGAGCCCCTGCCGAAGTTGAACCTGAGCCGATGCCTTTGTGCCCAGTACCAACAGGCGCCGGCGTCCGAACAGCAAGAGGCAATCTGCGAGGCCGCGGAGAACGGTGGAAACGTCGCCTTCGTCTTGCTCCGTGCCCCGACACCCGTCCGAAAGCCCTTCCCGTACGGCCGCCTCGTCCAACACCGCCAATGCGGCCCCCAACCGTGGACCCAGCCGCCGAGCCAACTGGGCAAGCGCCGCTGGCCGCTCAGCCTCGGGGATCCCTGAGAGCAAGGCCCCCAACAAGAGTGGCGGTGGTGGCGGGGCGACCGGTTCCGGACGGGCCCGCACCTCGCGAGGCGGAGGCTCCCGGAGAATCGGGACTGGCGTCTCCACACGTGGGGACGGCGTGGCGGTTGGAGGATCTCTTCTGTGTACCGGGACCACCCCAGGCACCAGCTGGGACATGAGATCGGCCGGACCGGCAGCCCGGACCGGACGCGCGGCTGGGATTCGGGCCAACGTGGGCGGCGTGCCCCCGCGCCCGGCTGCCAGCCGGACGGTCCGACGAACCCTTTCCGCCACGTCGTCTGGCACCAAGTCCGCCTCAGACCGGTACTTCGGAAAGCCAAGTCTTCCCAACGTCTCCACGACCGAATCAACTGGCACATCCAGTTCTACCGCCAGTTTTCGTACACGAGTCGACACGGCCGCGCCTAACGCAAACACACTCCAAATGCGCCATCGTAGGAAAGCTGAGCGACTTCCGCCGACGTGAATCCCACCTCTGCGAGCACCCCGTCGCGGTCTACGGCGAGTTCCGGTGGCGCCCGGAATTCAACCTGGGTGTCCCTCGTTCGGATCCACGGTCCAGGCAACGGAACCTCCCCCAGTTGGGGATGGGTCACCGACACCGTCTCAACGACTGGATGACGAAGAGCGGCCCCAACATCCGCGACACGCGCGGCAGGAACGCCTGCTATCGCGAGCCTCGCGTCCGCGTCCGCGACGGTCAGGTCCCGAACCGCTGCCGCCACAGCCGCGTCGACCCCCAACCGGTCCGCCACCCGCCCTGCGTTGGCGACCCATTTTGCATCGGGCGTAATGCCGAGGGCCACACACAGCGCCTGAAAGAGCCGGTCGTTGCCGCAAGCAATGACCAACCAACCGTCAGAGCAGCGGTACGTATCGTACGGGACGAGCCCCGCGTGGGCGTTCCCTCGCGGGCGCTCCGCCACCCCGGTGAGCAGCCAACGAGACCCGTGGTAAACGAGCGCCGACGCAGCGACCTGCATCATGTTGACGACGATATGCTGGCCTTGACCAGTGCGTTCCCGGTGCAGCAAGCCGAGCGCGACCGCATTCGCGGTTTGGAGACCCGTCAACAGGTCTTGCATCGGCGCACCGCTCCTCAACGGGTCGGAGCCAGGGAAGCCAGTGAAAGACATCGCCCCGCCCAGGGCCTGCAGGACCATGTCGTAGCCAGGTCGCGACGTCCAATTTGGGTCCAGGCCCTCCCCAAATGCCCGGATCGACACAACGACCAGTCTCGGAAAAAGCGAACACAATTCCAAAGCGTCCAAGCCAACCCTCTCCGCGACGCCCCCGCGGAAGTTCTCCACCACCACATCGGCACCCGACACGAGTCGACGCGCCACAGCACGCCCGCCTAGCGTGCCTAGGTCTAATTCAATGCTGCGTTTGCCGCGATTCACCGCGAGAAAGTACGTCGAAACGCCGTCTACTTTTGGCTCGAACCCACGCGTTTCATCGCCCCCCGGCGGCTCCACCTTGATGACGTCGGCGCCTTCGTCCGCCAGCATCTGCGTCGCGACCGGCCCTGCAAGGACACGGGTAAAATCGATGACGCGGATTCCCTTCACGGGTGAAGCAGAATCAAGGGTGCAGAGCGTTTTGGGGCTCCCACGACAATCGGGCGGGCCACATCGCAACCGCGCCTTGTGCCAACAGGGTGTCCAGCAATGCCAACTCGCGAATCCCCGCGTCCAGCTGGGGCACGGATATCAACGCCTGCCGTGAACCCTGCAAATCCTCCGCGAGCATTTCAAAAATCGTTTTCTGCTTGGGCCACACCTCGATCTGGAAATCGTCACCCGCGCTGCCCAACTCGGCGGCCTTGGCCATCGCTACGTCCAGGCCCCCCAACTCGTCGACCAAGCCGTACGCAAGCGCCTGCTCGCCCGTCCATACCCGCCCCTGCGCCACCGCGTGCACGGCGTCACGGGTCATTCCCCTGCCTTCCGCCACCCGGTCCAAGAAGGTGTCATAGAAATCTTGGAGGAACTCCCGGAAGACCCGCCGCCCTTCGTCCGAAAAGGGGGTCGAGGACGACAACAAATCCGACTCAGCGCCCCGTTTGAACGAGAATGAGGTCATTCTGAGATTTTCCCAAACGCCCGCCAACGCCATTTTGCCGCCAAACACACCAATACTTCCAGTCAGGGTGCCTCGCTGCGCTACGATGTGGTCCGCCGGCGCGCTGATGTAGTAGCCGCCGCTCGCAGCGTAGTCGCCCATTGACACCACCACAGGTCGGCCACTCTTCTGCGTCAGCTTGATCTCTCGCCACATCATATCGCTGGCCAGACCCGACCCTCCGGGGGAGTCCACCCGAAGCACGACCGCGGCCACCGAATCGTCATTGCGGATGTCCTGCATCCACTCCGCAAACGGACGGTCCGCGAGAACGCCGCCGCCAAACATGCCTTCTTCGCCCTCGCCCGACACAATCGTGCCCGCGGCGTACACCACGGCGATCTTCTTCTCCCCCTTCGGTTCCTCCAGGCCTGAGAGCCAATCGGAGACGTCCACGAAAGGAAGGTCCTCCGACGGTTCCACGGTCTCCGCGACCAGCATTGCCGCAGCAAACTCCTCGGTTCCGACGGAGTCCAGCGACGCCATGACGGCATCACGGAACCCGATCGCGTCCACCATGCCACGCTCTAAACTTCGTTTTGGCGCGAGAGCTGGATGATCGATCCACCCCTTGACCACCTCGACGTCCACCCCTCGAGAGCTCGCGATATCCGAAACGATCTGCCCGTAGGTCGAGTCCAACAGCGCATCGTAGGCCTCGCGCGCCGCTTCGCTGGGTTCGCTTCGCTCCAGCGGTTCCGTAGCACTCTTGAAGTCGCCGACGTGCTCGAACTGCGGCTTCGCCCCCAATTTCTCCAGCGTCCCCGCAAAGTAGGTCAACTCCACCGCCAAACCATTGACCAGCGCGATTCCCGAGGGTGCCATCACGACGTCTGTACAGGCCGACGCCAGGTAGTAGTCGAGAAAATCGAGCTCTTCCGCGTAGGCGACACACGGCTTTCCTGAAGCCCGAAAGTCCACCACGGCGGACCGAAGTTCCTGGATCGTGGCCAGGCCGCCCATGGGATCCTGCACGTCGAGAAAAAGGCCAGCAACGCGCCCATCTCCAGCGGCGGCCCGAATTCCGCGCGCCACCTCTGTGACACCCGGAGCGATGTCCGAAGGGTCGAGCACAAACGGGTCCCGCGCGGGACCATCCGTCAGCGGACCCGCCAATGGAACGAGCAGCCAATCCCCCGGCTCGACCTTGGGCGCAGATTGTTGCGTGGTCAGGTAGACGACGCCGCCAATCGAAATGAGAAACACCAGCGCGCCAAGGGCGGTGAGACCGAGCAACAAACCCGTTCCTCGGGACCGACGCACGGGCTTCGATTGAACCTCGGCACTCATTCCGCACTCCGCAGCAGCAATGTCATGGGCACGCTGGGCGGCTCAGGCAACCTCTCGGCTCGGCCCAATTCGCGCGATGATCTCGTGGACCGGCGCCCGCGTCGCCGCTGACCGGCTGATCGCCCGGGCCACACGCGGCCGGGCCACGTGTTCGAAGCCCAAGCTGGGCGCATACAAGTCGTTCCGTACCGCCGGGAGGTCGTGGTTGGACAATACGACCACGGCCCCGGCCATCGCCGCACGCCTAGCAGCCAGTGCCAAGCGCTCTTGCTCCGCCGCCCCAAAAGGCGATGCGTGGTACCCCGTGAAACTGGCCGTCTCGCTCAGGGGTACGTACGGAGGATCGCAGTACACTGCGTCCCCTTCGCCGGCCACGCGCAGGATCGCGTCAAAGTCGTCACACCGAATCTCAGCGTCCGCCAGCAACGCAGATACGGTCCGAAAATGATCTGCGCTCGGAAAGGACAACGCCGGATAGCGCCCGCAAGGAACGTTGAATCTACCAAGGCGATTCTCTCGGTACAACCCATTGTATCCCGCCCTATTCAGCCATAGAAAACGCGCAGCGTGATCTGGACCACTAAAAGGGCCGCGATTGTATCGTTCCCGAATACCTTCGTAGCTGCTCTCCCATCCCGGCTCATGGGGTAGCTTGCCCACAGCGTTGAGGACACCGTCTACGTCATCCCTGATGGACCGATGGGTTGCAATCAGTTTTTCGTTTGCGTCGGATAGCAATGCCCGACGCACCCTTCCTCGCGCACGCATATACAAGTAGACTGCGGCCGAACCCAGAAACGGTTCCACCCACAATCCCTCGACGACGCCGTCAAATGCTGCGTCGATCTCCGGAGCCAACCTCGATTTTCCACCGGCCCACTTCAGGACTGGACGCATCTTTTCCCGCCGTGGACACGTTTGTAACAGCGGTTGATCGGCCTGCAACCAACGCGATCGATTTCACGCGAAATGATCCGACAATTGGCATTTTTCGAGACGCCCTTGGCATGGCTGGCGGCGCCCACGCGCCGCGGGTAAGGCCCCAGCCGAGCGGAGTGACGATGCAGAACCGACGGTTGTGGATTGCGGGCGTGGGCGGATTGGCCATTGTGCTCGCCGTGTTGCTGATGCCGCGGCCGGACACTGGCGCCGACGCTCCGCCCGCGAATCCGGACAACAAACACCCTCGCGCTCAGATGCGCAACGGCGTGGCCCGGCCGGGAATGGAGGGAATCAAGCCGATCCAACGGCCCATCGCGATGCAGCCCGGGCCCAATCCCGCGGCCGCCGAGTACCTTCAACGGTCCGCGACCCCCGAAGCCGTGTATGCGGGGCGAATCACAGGACCGTTGGCCATGATCCGGCGCTCCCTAGTCCTTTCTGAAGACGAAACAGCGAAGCCACTTTCCGACGAAGCCATGACGCTCATCACCGACCTTCGGGAGGTCCGCCGCGACCCCACGGGCGCAGACTTCGGTACGCTTGAGGCCCGCGTCAAAGACTACGCCTCCCGGGTCAAGGCGTCCGAGTGGGCAAAAAACCCGGATATGGCCATTCCGCTGGCCAAAATCGACCAGTACCTCACCGAGTACCACACCAACCCACAAGTCCCCAACTACACGACGCCGGCAACACCCATGTCCAAGCCACCGCTCGTGCCGGGCGCCCCAGCGGGGACCGCAGGCGAGGCTACAACCGCGCCGCAACCAACGCCTGAGGCCAAACCGTGAGCGTTTCCCCACGAAAGACCTACGTTTTGGGCGGCGCCATCACGCCGTTCATTGGGAAGCGGCACCCTGACTTCGTGTGGGAAAAACACCCCGATTTCGGCAGACGCGAGAATCCTGACCTCGAGGGCACGCTGCGCACCGCCGTGCTCGGGGCATTCGCCAACACTGGCGTTGCCGCCGAACAGATCGACAGATGTTGGGTGGGGAACTTCGTCGGGGAGTTGTTCTGCAACCAGGGCCACCTTGGGGCGGCTTTGGTCGGCTGTCACCCGGGATTGCGTCATAAGCCCTCCATGCGGGTCGAAGGCGCCTGCGCGTCCGGCGGCCTCGCGTTGGCCTGTGCAGTTGACGCCATAGCGGCTGGCTCTGACGTCGCGCTTGTGGCTGGCGTCGAGATTCAGACCACGGCATCGGCTCGAACGGGCGGGGACTACCTCGCTAGGGCGTCCCACTACCGACGCCAAAGACCGATCGACGATTTCACGTTTCCCGCTTTGTTTGCGCGCCGCGTCCGTGCCTGTCGCGAGGCCTACGGCCTTTCGGACGAGGACCTCGGTAGGGTCAGCGCGAAAGCGTACGGCAACGCCAACCGCAATCCGCTGGCCCATATGCGAGCCGTTTCGATGGACCTCGCGACGGCGTCGTCGATCAATCCGAAGAACGCGGCCTTCTTGCAGAATGCGGAGTTGGCGCCGTACATGAAGATGTCGGACTGTAGCCAAGTCTCCGACGGCGCCGCTGCCTTGATCGTCGTCAGCGAAGCGGGGCTCACCCGCCTCGGGAAATCGAAGTCCGACGCAATCGAACTCGTGGCGCTCGCGGTATGCACCGACAGTCTGTACGAAGACGGCGACCCGACCCGGTTGGAGACGAGTTCCCTGGCCGCAGCCAAAGCAATGGCGCTTGCCGGGCTCAAGCCATCCGACATCCAGGTCGCGGAGCTGCACGATTGTTTCACCGTGACGGAGCTCCTCATGATGGAAGCGATCGGCCTGTGCCCTCCGCAACAAGCGGGCGCGATGGTCCGCGAAGGCAGGACACAATTGGGAGGCGACATCCCCATCAATACAGGCGGCGGCTTGGTCGGCTTTGGCCACCCCGTCGGGGCGACGGGCGTCAAGCAGGTACTGGAAGTCTGGCGCCAAATGAAGGGTCGCTGTGGCGACTACCAGATGGCCAAGGCCCCTTCCGTGGGCATGACCGTGAATATGGGTGGCGACGACAAGACCGTCGTCGCGGGCCTTTGGCGAAATTGTTGACCGCTCCAAGCAACTGAATGGGTTTGCCCTGTAAGCGTCATGCTCCGTCCTCGTTGGGCCCACGTCCAACCTACGGAGGTTCTTATGCGTACCCTGGCTGCCCTGACCTTGCTGATGAACTGCGCTTCTCGTTCTGAGGCTGGAAGCAGCCACGAAACGTTCGGCGTGGACGACATCGGAATGGACGGTTTCGTTACCTCCGCCGTTCCCGACCTCGGCAACGCGCCGACGCCGCCGGTCGCGACACCCGCGTCTCCCATGGTTGTGCGACCTGAATGTTTCGGAGGCACCCTGCTCGAAGGCGGTACCGGAAGGAGCACGAACAGCGCCACGCCCCGCTCTCGTCCCTCCACCGCCTACGCTCCCGTACCGCCCGCACCGCCCGTGGCTGTGTCGGCCCCACCTTCCCTGGAGGCCCCATCCGCCGGCGGCGTGAGCGCGGGCCCGACCGGCCTCACAGGTTCCTACAAAGCGAAGGAGCCTGCCGACGACGCCCTTTCGCAAACCGTTGCCCGCAGAGGCGACGGCAAGGACGGCGGCGGGGCCGAGGAGAAGAACGTCCGGGCCGAGATGGCAGCAGTGGGCGACGCCGACCGCAACCTATCGACGCCCGACGCCGAGGATAGCCGCCGCTACGACCATGATTGGGGCGCAAGCACGTACTTGTCGAACGACGACTCGCTGTCGCTCGCGAGCGCACAACGGCTGTTGTATGCGGTGCGAGAAGGACTCAGCTTTTCACCCGACGAGGTTCGCCCCCATGAACTGCTCAACTACTTCAGCTTCGACACCGTAGATCCCCGGCGCGGCGAATCCTTCGGCGTACACGGTTCCGCCGAGCGCACCTCTAAAGGGGTGACACTTGCGCTGTCTGTCGAGGGCGCTGTGCCCGCGGAAGCGCCCCTGGACCTCACGTTGCTCGTCGACCGCTCCTGCTCGATGGAGGAGGAAGGTCGGATCACATACACGCGGCGCGGTCTGGAGCGCATGGTGTCCGAGTTGGACACCGGCGACCGGGTGGACCTCGTCCTGTTCGACCACCAGGTCTGTACCCCCTTGGAAAACTGGGTTGCGGGGCGCGACTCCGAGCGCGTCCTGCTCGACACCATCGCCAAAATCGTTCCGCGCGGAAACACCGACCTCAACCTTGGCCTCGGGGAAGCGTACCGAGTCGCGCGCGGCAAGTCCGACCTGGACGGCCGCAACCGCCGGATGATGCTGATCACCGACGCCCTGTTGAATACTGGGACCGTGGACCCCAACGTCGTCTCTGACATCGGGATCGGCCTGGACCGCGACGGAATTCGGCTGACGGGCGTAGGCGTCGGCCGCAACTTCAATGACCAGGTCCTGCAAAAACTCACCGAGAAGGGCCATGGCGCCTATGTCTTCCTCGGATCCGAGGCCGTCGTGGACCGACTGTTCGGCGTCGGTTTCGAGGGGATGGTCAATGGCCTGGCCGAGGACGTGCAATTCGCCCTCGACCTGCCCGACTCTCTGGCCATCGAGCGCTTCTACGGCGAAGAATCCAGCACTGTCGCGGCGGACGTCCAGCCAGTGCACTTCCAAGCCGGGAATACGCAGCTCTTCCTTCAGGACCTGATCGAAGTGCCGGGCCGTTCCCGTGCACAGGACCCGATCACGCTCACGATCACCTACAACGAAGCGACCTCAGGCAGGCGCCGCGTCCAGACCTACACGACAAACATGGGCCAGCTGCTTGCTGCCGACCCGCACAACGTCCGAAAGGGACTTGCGTTGATGGCGTTCTCCGACGTGCTGGTGAACGAAGCGATGGGAGCCCCTTGCGACGGCGCAGCGCTCGCCACGTGGTCCGATCGTGCCAGTACCGTAGACGGCGACGCTGAATTGGCCTTTGTAGGCGGCCTCGTCGAGCGCCGGTGCCCGGGTGCAGTCCGCCCACGCCCCTACGTCGCCCGAACGAGCGCAGTGCCCTTCAAACTCAAGGTCGACAGCGACATCGCGATTGGCGAAGTTCTCCTCACCTGCGACGGACTGACCGAGCGCGTGGCTCTGTCCTCGTCTACGACAGTCGCGCTGTTCGACGCCCGGCCTGGGCTGTGCCAAGCCACCCTCGTGGGCCCCGTGGACCTTATCGCCTCCGTCGAAGTGCCCGCGACCGGCGGAGAGACACGCTGCTTGGTGCGTGGCGGCCGTCTGCACTGCAGCAGCTAGTCAGGTACGCAGTCCTGTAGGTCCCACGTCTCACACAGGGCCATGGCACCTACACATGCGCAGGGTTGATGGCCCCCGTACACGTTGCCCAAGGACAACCCGTTGTCGAAGGGGTCACACTCGCGTTCCGTCGAGGCATCGTCCCAAACGTACACGTTGTAGTTCGCGCAGGTGCGACAGTTGTCCGACGCGGGGCCCCCGTCAATCGTGCAGACGAGGTTGCCATTTTCGGCTTCGCCACCCACCGCTACAAACCACCCTTTGTCCACGCACAACTGCTCTGCAAGTGCTGAACAGAACACGCAGATGATGTCCACGCCGTCGCAATTCTGGTCGACGCCGTCTTCGCACACCTCGGGCGCGTCGGGGAATGAGTCCACGTCCAAGTCGTCGCAGTCCAACTCGCCCGACGGCTCAATGAACGTCACGCCGGGAGGGTCACAGAGGGGTCCTGTTAGCCCACCTGCTGTAAACCCGTCTCCGTCGAAGTCTTCCTCCCATTGGAGCGGCGGGCCTTTGGCGGCGTCATTGTCCGCGCAATCGTCGTCATTCGACACCGACCCGACGGGCCCAAGGCAGGCGCTGGTAGATGAGCCAGCGCGCCCAAATCCATCCCCATCGTTATCTTGGAACCACAACGACTCGCTGGCGGGGTCCAACGAGGGATCGGCGTCGTCCCTGAGCCCATCACAGTCATCATCGACCAGCAAATTGCACCGTTCGACAGCGACCGGATTGATGGCCGGATTGACGTCGTTGCAATCGCCGGAAACCAGCACCTCACCGGCGTCCGCAACGCACTCAGCCTCTGAGGCCGCCACATTCCCGAACCCGTCCCCGTCGATGTCGTCATAGCTCGTGACGCCCAAAGCCGGGTCTCGAGAAGGATCGGCGTCGTCCACCAGGGAATCGCAGTCGTTGTCGAAGGTGTCGCAGATTTCCAGGGCGTCGGGTGCGACGACCGGGTTGCTGTCGTCACAATCAAATCCGCGGCTCTCCTCCACGTATTTGACGCCCGGACGGGCACACAGCGCCGCCGTAGGCAGTCCCGCGCCGAACCCGTCCCCGTCATCGTCATACAGCCAGCTCACGGCGCCCAGCTCTGACGGATCGGCGTCGTCGCAATCGTCGGGATTCGCAACGAAGCCAAAGGGCGCCGCGCAAGCGTCGGTGAACACGAGCGCGTCGCCGAACCCGTCATGGTCACCGTCTTCCCAGAAGGTGGATTGCGTGGCCAGGTCCAACGATGGGTCCCCATCATCCAGCAAGCTGTCGCAGTCGTCGTCTACGCGCCCGTTGCACACCTCTACGGCGAACAAGTTCACGTCCGGATCGCCATCGTCACAATCCGACAGGTCCAACACGTACCCGTCGAGCGGGTCGCACGATTTCGACCAATCATTCGGGTCGCCAAAGCCGTCGAAGTCGTCGTCGCGGTACCATGTCGTGAGCGTCGCAGGGTCCAAGGAGGCGTCTGACAAGTCCACGAGACCGTCGCAGTCGTCATCCACGCCCGCGTTGCACACCTCGCGAATCCCCGGATTCACACCAGCGTTGCTGTCATCACAGTCAACCCCCGCGCTCGGAAACGCTTCACCCGCCGCAGGGGGATCGCAGGTCGGCTCCAGGAGGTCGCCCACGCCGTACCCATCAAAATCGTTGTCCACGACGTAGGAGACGGCTGCGCCTATGCCACCGGTCGTGTCGTTGCAGTCGTCGTCGTTGGCGACCCAACCGGCCGGCTTGACACATTTCACCTGAGTAATGAGGGGGTCCCCTAGACCATCACCATCCGCGTCGCGAAACCAGGTGAGCGCCGAGTCTGGGTCCACACTAGGATCGACGTCGTCGGCGAGCAGGTCGCAATCATCGTCGACGCCGCCATTACAGATCTCCTGCGCACCGGGATTGACCGCCGGATTGCCTTCGTTGCAATCCCCGTCATCTGGACCGTAGCCAGGCGGCGGTTCGCAACGGAAGAGCGGCAGCCCGACCCCAAACCCATCTCCGTCCGAGTCCAGGTACACCGCGTCTCGGGTGCTGGGATCCACCGACGGGTCATCCTCATCCGCGAGGCCATCGCAATCGTTGTCCGCCCCCAAATCGCAGACCTCGTCGCCACCCGGAAACGCGTCAGGGTTGCTGTCGTCGCAATCGTCGCCACCGAACGCTTCCGCGAGGAAACCATCCCCGTCTGAATCGCAGGTGCTGTCGCAATTCGAATCGTCGCAATCCACGTCGCCGTCCCCGTCATTGTCGCGGGTATCGGTACACACCTCAGGGCAATCGCCATCGCAGTCGCCGTCGAGACAGTCCGTGCTGAGATCGCCGTCGTTGTCCCGCCCATCCGAACAGTCTTCGGGGCAGCCGCCGTCACAATCCGAGTCGTCGCAGTCGGTGGCCGCGTCTCCATCATTGTCGCGCGCATCGAGGCAGTCCTCCGGACAGCCGCCGTCACAGTCCTCGTCCACACAGTCGAAATCCCCATCGCCGTCGTTGTCGCGGTCGTCAGCGCACACTTCGACGCAAGAGCCGTCACAGTCCGTGTCGAGGCAGTCGTAGGCACCGTCTCCGTCATTGTCGCGCGAATCCGTGCACGTCTCAGGGCACCCGCCATCGCAGTTGCTGTCCGTGCAATCGGTGGAGCCGTCCCCATCATTGTCCCGCCCGTCGTCGCACACTTCTGGGCAGCCACCGTCGCATTCTACGTCGAGGCAATCCGCGGTTCCGTCCCCGTCGTTGTCTCGGCCATCCAGACAGTCTTCTGGGCAGCCCCCATCGCAGTCGCTGTCATCGCAGTCGTACGCGCCATCGCCATCGTTGTCGCGCACATCGAGGCAGTCCTCAGGGCATGACCCGTCGCACTCACTGTCCAAGCAATCGATCAGGGAGTCGCCATCGTTGTCGCGGCCATCACCGCAGGTCTCCGGGCATCCGCCGTCGCAATCGCTGTCTCCGCAATCCGCCCCACCGTCCCCATCATTGTCCCGGCCATCCCGGCAATCCTCGGCGCAGCCTCCGTCACAATCGCTGTCGAGGCAGTCGGGCCCGCCGTCGCCATCGTTGTCCCGCCCATCCGTACAGTCTTCCACACAAGACCCGTCGCAACTCGGATCTTCACAGTCGACGAGCCCATCCTGGTCTTCGTCCACACCGCCGATACACAACTCGTGGCAGGCTGAGTCACAGGCTGGATCGTCACAGTCAATGCGACCATTGACGTCGTCGTCCAGCCCGTTGTCGCACAGCTCGTCCGCTACCGGAACAACGTCCACTCGGGCCGTGTCGCCGGGCACGACTTCCGTGCCACAGGCGATCAGCCCCCAGAGCATCAACCAGGGCATACGCACCCTCAAATTGTGTTGAGGTACTCCACGACCAACCCGATTTGGATGTCGCTGAGGATCGCGGTGAAGCCGTGATCCTCGCCACCGCCACAGGCTTCGTCGAAGAACCGATCCAGCAACGTCTCGGCACACCCGTCGTGCATATAGGGAGGCCGACTTCCGATCCCGATCAGCGACGGGACCTGCACGTCTTCACCCGTTCCGACGAGCCAGGTCTCACTGTTCGTGAACTGCGGACCACTGTGGCATGCGAGGCAACCCACGTCGGCGTTCTCGAACAACTCGCGCCCAAGCTCGATGTCTTCCAAGCTGGCCGCCGAGTAGCCGCGCACGGGCACCAGACCCGCAAAGAAATCCAGCAGCGCCTCTTCGCCATCATGGCCAATGTCGAAGCCGCCCATACGACCCACGAACACGTCGGTCACGAGCGCATGCATGTCCGCCAAGTCGCCGTCCCAATGCAACGGCTCCGTTCCGCGGACCCCGCCGATCGATAGGTTCTGCGTCCGGCGAGGACCAACACCTGTGAAGCTCCACACGTGCCCATCGTCTTGACCCTCGGGGTGACAAGAGGCGCACGCAAGGTCGGAGCTCGGAGCTGTGTGGAAGAAGGTCCAACCCGCTGATGGTGGCGCGCCGGGGCTCACCGGCATGATGAAACCGCCCCGCGACAACTGGTACGGGCCCGCGCCCGCAGCAATGAAGTTCCCGGACGTATCCATCGTGACGCCGCTGACCGGTCCGACAAACGGTACGCCGACGCCACCTAGCGTCAGGCACTCGCCGTCTCTGTCCAGCACATCCCAACCGGCCGACGTGAGGCGAACAGGCGCGGACACCGCAGCCGACGTGATCCACATGCCGCTCGGATCAACCAGGAAGTCCGTCGGGAGCGCCACGTCCGTGATCGCCGCACTCGTATTGGGCGTGTTCAACGCTGTGAAATGCGTGACGGCCGTGTGGAGGATCGGTGTGCAACCAGGACCCGCGTACGGATCAGGGTTCCCGGGCTCGTTGAGGTCAATCTCATTGAGGCGTCCCCGCTGGTGGACGAGGACCACGCCCCCGGACGTAGGATGGCCCGCCATCTTCCAGCCCACGGCCGCGGAGAACGTGTCACCGTCAAACGTCCAATCCGGCGGTGTATAGGTTTCTAACAGGAGTCCGTCGGTATCCAGTCGAAGCACTTCAGCGGACCGCAGTCTGGAGACCCACACCCAGTTGTTCTCGAACACGACGTCGCGAAGATCTGGCACAACGAAGCTGCGTGCTTCGATGAGCCCGTCGTCCAGGCTGTGCCGAACGAACTCACCAGCCGCGCAAGCGACGAACAGATCGTCGTCGTGCGCGTCAAGCCCACGGGGCTCGGGGCAGGTGTCCCACCGATCGATGATGATTCCGGCGAGCGCGTCCACCACGAGAACGTCGCCAGAGCGGCGGGCCGTGATGTACACCAGATCGTCCACAAACGGATCTTCGACGATCCGGAAGGGCATCTCGCCCGGCTCAAGTGCGATCTCGATGGGCGTTACTTCGCCCGCTTCCAAAAGGATGATGCGATCGCCCTCTGGATCCGTGGACACGATCGTGTCGGTACGGGTCACTATCACGTTGCCCCCGAGCACCGGGCGCTCGGTGTTCTCAAGCGGGACGGGGGGTTCCGGCTCTGGCTCGGGTTCCGGCTCTGGCTCGGGTTCCGGCTCCGGCTCCGGCTCCGGCTCCGGCTCGGCCAGATCGGTGTCCTCGGGCTCCGGCTCGGGCTCAGGCTCGGGCTCGGGCTCGGGCTCAGGCTCTGGCTCAGGCTCAGGCTCGGGCTCAGGCTCGGGCTCAGCCAAATCGGTGTCTTCGGGCTCAGGTTCCGGCTCTGGCTCTGGCTCTGGCTCTGGCTCGGGCTCGGGCTCAGCGCCTGTGGTTTCCGTTCCGCCAGGTGACGTAGGAAGGGTCAACGGTTCCTCGGGCGCCGTAACGGGCCCCTCTGGGTCCGTCGGAATGGGCTCGTTGCGATCGGCCACACCTGGATCAGCAACCGTACAGGCTGCAAGAAACAACACGAAACTTACCGTTGGTTTCAAAACCCACTCCCTGGGAACTGACGAAGCTTACGACAAGCTGTTTCGTCTTGCAAGAGGGGCGCTGGCGATTTTTCTTCTTGTCACACCTTCGACAAGATCATTCCACCAACAGAACCAAACGCGCCAGGGCAAAGCCACCACTGCTTTGGAGCTCGATCACAACGCTGTCGATCCCTTCCGACGGGCCTGTGGCGACGGGACCGTCTAGGGTCAACACAAAACTCAGATCCTCGCCAAATGTGACGTTGGACCAACTCGACGGCGCAACCGAATCGACATGGAATGCATCGTCCGACACGACGACCGCGGTCACATCGCCGAGATCGCTCGCTTCGATCACGTCCGTGATCTCGCCGGCCAATAGGTCTGCGTCTGCGCTCCACGCAAACACCGCCGATGAGCCGTCGCCGCGGATCGCGTTGCTGGCGGAGGCCAGATCCGACAGCTGCGCCCATCCCGGATCGGATTCGTCCATCCCGACCATCGCGCCCAACACACGAACGTTGTCCGTCAGCGCCGCCCCGACAGTCGCAGCGCCTGCATCTGTGCTGCACCCCCCAGGGGAAGCGTCGCCTTGCCCAGGGTCCCGCCACTCGCTGTTGGTCACCACCAGGACAATCCGCAGACTGCGCTCCACGAAGGCCATACCGCCTTCGCTTCCAGTGCCAGCAACCGTTGGCGTGAACCACCCACTCGCCTCGCCGGCGAAGGCGTCGTCCTCCGTAGGGACCAGGGGTGACACGTCGGTGACGTCCAAAACTCCGTTGCAATCCTGATCATAACCTACGCCGGATAACAACTGATACAATGCTTCGTAGCCCGCATCCAACGGGGACCCGCCCCCGTGAACGATGTCACCCTCGAGCGCAGCGGCGATGAGGGCAGAATCCGTGGTCTGCTGGTGAAACGGTCGAAACGGGAGATCGCCCACATCTCCGAGGCCCGGCAGCGCGTAGTCCTCAAAGCCCGCGACGCCCAACGTTGGCTCGATGCCTTCAATTGCGAGGATTTCGAGAAGGTCGGGAATCAGCCCTCGGATGGCGTTCGCGGCCGCTGAATTGCTCGACGACGTGTCCACAAGAAAGGTCAGATCCACCACGCTGGGCCGAGCTTCGACGGTCAACGTTACCTCGACGGAGCAGACCAATCCGGGCGTCTCTTCGTCAGCCAAGCCATCGCAGTTCTCGTCCACATCGTTGGGGTCACACAACTCCTCGACCCCGGGGTGCACCAAGGGATCCCCGTCGTCGCAGTCCAAGCTCGTCCGCCAGCCGTCGTCGTCTACATCCTCCCCGGTGTTGCCGGAGACGCTGGGCAGGCTGGTCGCGTCTGTTTCGCCGTCTACAACGGGGACTGAAACCGCGGGTTCATCGGTTTCGAACTCAACAACACCCGGGTTGCAGGCCAGGAACAACCACATCAACAGATCCTCCGGTCCGACGAATCGCGTTGGCCCCGCTCGTCTATCCGTGGAACCTCGCCCTTGCGCCCATCAACAGCCGTTGGCCTCTTCGGCATTGTCCGTCGCATCACACTCCGCCGACGTCCACAAACCTGCACCGTCGTCGATCGCGACGACAGGCAATTTTCCTAACAACGGGCTTGTCGGGACCACCAACTCAACCCCTTCACTGGACCATCCCGATGGAATTTCAACGTCAATCACCTGGGTCACCAGGACCTCGCCTGAGGCCCCACGGACCACCAGGGGCACGCCGGCTGCCACAGCGAACGTGCCCTCATTCCAAACCCGCGCAACAATGCGGAGCGACCCGGGACACTCTTCTCGGCACACCGACACAATCTCGACCTTGAGCTCATTCCACGCATTGGGCGGGAGACCAGCATCGCCCGATCGGAAGTTGTTGTATCGCTCCCAGTTTGGCTCCTGCGCTGGGAGCGTCAAGTCGTCGTTCACGTTGGTGATGCTGTACGCGTGCTGGTTCCACACCTGCCGCCCCGACGGCCAACTGTGCGCCTCGTCGCCAAACACGGTGAGTCCGCTGCTGCCTCCCCCATGCAGAAGGACAATTTCCACTTCCCCGTCAGCATCCACGTCGGCCACGACCGGCGTCTCAAATCCCGTTGCCGAACTGTGGTCCCCAGACACGAGCTTCACCGAGCCATCCAGCCCGTTGTACACGCGAACGAACTCCTCGTCCGCATAGACGACCTCCGGGTACCCATCGCGTTCGAAGTCGAACAGGATGGGGCCCGCCGCGCCAGAGAGGTCTTGCACCGGAACGGACCATTTCATCTCGCCGGACCAGTCGTAGGCCCGCATTTCCCCTGAACCGACAACGACAACCTCGGGAAGGCCGTCGCCATCCAGGTCATCCGCAGCAGGGGGGCCAATATAATTGGTATTCGGAAAGGTGGCATACCAGCCCGTGGGCGTCAAATCGCTCTCTAACGCGAACACAGTATTTCCAGAGACCGCGAATATCTCGGGTTCGCCGTCGCCATCGAAGTCTGCGACGGCTGGGCACCCGTCCGGAAGGTTATTGCTGTATTTTATCGAACCATCGATATTATAGGCCGCGTTCCCGGTGACAACCTCCAGGAGTCCGTCCCCATCGAGGTCCACCGGGACAGACACGGCCCCTTCGACATAATAGCCGGATTGATTGGGAACTGCGCCGACGCCCTTGGTCCCGCTTCCGAGGAGGGTCCCGTCGAAGGCCAGAATGGTGCGACCGGCGATGACCTCGGAGAGCCCGTCCCCGTCCATGTCGGCGATGGCCGGATATAAGAAATCGAACAGTCCGCCCGAATCGACGTTGGCCTCCCATTTCACAACCCCCCGGTTGTCCAACACCACGATACGCGTTGCGCTCGCCGCCGCTACGACCTCCGGAATGCCGTCACCCTCCAGATCACCGATCGCGAGCCCCTCAACGCCATCTGAGCCGATGTTCACGATGCCCTGAATCGCGCCAGTCTTGCCATTTACAAATACGACACCCTCTCCGGTGTTGGAGATATAGGCGATATCTGGTGTGTCGTGCGCGTCGATTCGCCCATCGCCGTTGTCGTCATCCAGCTGACCGACCACAGGCGGTCCATACCCATTGTGCCCTTGAACTGCCCATTCTGTCGAAGGGTTGAAGGTGCCCGTCTGGATTTCCACTTCGCATGAATCTTCAAGGGGAACTTCGATTGCGGGCGCACTTCCAGCCTCACAGATCGCTGCCGGCGTGGTCAACGCAGTTCCGGGGTCCAATTCCAGTGGCGCCCCAATGTCGTACTCAGAACAGGCGACCAGCCCCAACAAAACGACGCGCATGCCACACCCCGAAGGCGCACACTATCAAATAGCGTGCCGCCATCCCACACCGGACAAGCCCGCGATCGGGCGAACCCGCGCCAGATTTGCCGCACAGTCACAGCTTCGTGACGAATCCTGTGATCCGCTCGTTCACGCTCGACGTAACAATGGGTGAAGGGGAAAGACGTGTACCACCGGGCCACACCACCTCATTGTCGATATGAGCGCGGCCCTAAGAGGTCCACGATCAGATGCCAGACGCGCGCCCTTGGGCAACTTTGGTGGTCGCGATCGGGCAGGGAAACCGCGCCGCATTTCGGGAATTGTACGACGAGGCAGGACCTCGGATCAGAGGCTGGGTGGCCAGAACGACGCCAGATGCAGCCAGGGTGGAGGACGTCGTGCAAGACGTAATGCTGCGGGTTTGGCGCCACGCCCCGACCTTTGACCCAACTCGCGCATCAGGCGAGGCGTGGATTTGGACTGTCGCACGGAATGCGAAAATCGATCGACTCCGGCGCGACGCGCAACCCTGGTTATTGTTCGATGATTCACCCCAAGACCTCGCGGGCACGGATCTTCGCGACGCGTTCTCGGTGGCGGACGCCGCCCACGTGCGAACGGCAGTTGAAGGCCTCCCGGTCGATCAGCGCAGGACGATCGAACGCGCTTGGTTCGAGGGTCAACCCCTCCCTACCATTGCGGAATCAGAAGGCGTTCCGCTCGGTACCGTCAAAAGTCGCCTTCGACTGGGTCTTGCCCGCCTCCGCGACCACTTTGCGGGGAGCGCCACGTGACGACTCCGACGCATCATCCGCCAATAGATTGGCTGCTGTCGCATGCGAATCGGTCCGCGCCCGACGCGCTGTCGCTGCTGACGGCAAGCCATGTCGCTATTTGCGCATCGTGCGCGAGCGAGTCGCAGACCCTCGCAGCGTTGGGAGGCACGGCACTGGCCGAAGAACCGCCGAGGGCCGGAGGTGACTTCGAGGCGCTGTTGGCAAAGTTGGATCAGCCCCAGTCCCCACCGACACGTCGCCCGCGCGCCGATCCTCTCATGCCGGCCGCGCTGGTCAGTGTGTTTGGTCAGAGCGAATCGCTTCCATGGAAACGCCTCCTGCCAGGTGTGCACATCGTGCCCGCAGCAGTTTCGGGCGCCGCGACGGTACGATTGATGCGGTTTCGACCCGGGTTTCGTCCGCCATTGCATACCCACCAGGGGTTGGAGCGTACCCTGGTGCTCTCTGGTGGCTTTAGCGACGACGAGGGTGTGTTCGAGCGGGGCGATCTTTCCGTGCGCGGCGAAGGACCCCACGATCAGCGGATGCATGACGACGCGCCCTGCGTCTGCCTGTTCGTCAATGATGGAAGCCTCGTGCCCCTGACCTGGGTCGGCCGCCTGCTGTCTCGGTTCGTGGACGCCTGAGCCTGCCACGGGTACCGACCGGGCCGGGAGTGGGCATGACACGAATAGCGGTACTGGGCGCCGGCACGATGGGACAGGGAATCGCGCAGGTATGCGCCGTTGCCGGGCTGGTCGTTGGCCTCGCGGACCGTGAAGAATCCTATGCCGCCGCGGGTCTCGCGAAGGTCGCAGCACAACTCGCGAGGGGTGTGGAGAAAGGAAGTTGGACGAGCGCGTTAGCCGAGGTGACGCTGGGACGAATCGAAGTCACTGACATCGAGGGCGCAGCCAAGGGCGCCGACTTGGTGATCGAGGCCGTTCCGGAGAACATCGACCTGAAAATCGCCCTCCTCGCCCGGGCCTGCGAGATCGCACCCCCGACGGCGTGGCTGGCCAGCAATACGAGTTCGCTGTCCATCGACCGGATTGCCAGCGGAGTCGCCGATCCACGTCGGGTCATCGGCGCGCACTTCTTCAACCCAGTGCCGGTGATGGCCTTGTTGGAAATCGTCGTCGGTCCTCGGACCGCCGACGAGGCGCTGACCGGCGTTCTCGCGTTCGGCCAGCGCATTGGCAAAGAGTGCATCGTCGTGCGGGACAGCCCCGGCTTTGCGACGTCTCGGCTCGGTGTCTGCCTCGGCATGGAAGCGATCCGCATGGTGGAGCAGCAGGTGGCCAGCCCCGAAGACATCGACAAGGCCATGGTCCTCGGGTACCGCCACCCGATCGGACCCTTGAGGCTCACCGACCTGGTGGGCTTGGACGTGAGGCTCGCAATCGGTGAACATCTCGCGCGCGAACTCTGCAACCCCGCCTTTGAGCCCCCGGCCTTGATGCGGGAAATGGTCGCTCAAGGGAATCTGGGTAAGAAGTCGGGTCGAGGCTTTTACGGTTGGTAGAAGCGGGGGCGGCGGTCAGCGGTCAGCGGTCAGCGGTCGGCGGTCAGCGGTCGGCGGTCAGCGGTGCGGTGCTGAAGGCTGAAGGCTGAAGGCTGAAGGCTGAAGGCTGAAGGCTGAAGGCTGAAACCCTAGTCGTCCAGCCCCATGTCCAACACTGACGCATGGGCAGCCGCGGGGTCGCTGAAAAAGTCGGCCTCAGGCAGCGTGGGGTCGCAAAACTGCACGAACCACCCCGCGACGACCCTGTCTTCTTGATCCACAAAGTTGGCATGGCGTGGCAACGCCGCATCGCGAGCCAGTTCTACGACCGACGGTGTCGCCGCCTTGGCGCGAACACAATGCTCAAAGGCATTTTGTACGCGATTGCTGCCGACTTTGGCCTCGACGATTTCGCGGCACTCCCCCAAGCGCTTCCGGTTGCCTTTTTCGCAGATTTCAAGTTGGGCGTCGTTCAGAAAGCGCGCCCAACGGTTCGTAAGCGCGTCATCGGTCGCCAAGTCGGTCAAACGAGTCTGCTGAGTGAGCGCAACCTCCGTCTCCTCAAGTTTCTCCACGGTGGCCGTCAATTCCGTACGCAGGCGCTCCTGTTCGGAGTAAGCCACGGCCAACTCTTCGCGCGCAGCCGCAAGTTCCGCCTTCGCAGCCGACAATTCGCGAGACACTGCGCGGCCACGCTCGGACCGGCGCCCCATCTCCGTCTCAAGCGCCACAACCTTGGCCTCCCGCACCTCCACTTCGGTGCTCAGTCGCTGCACTTCATTCTGCGCTGCTACCACCTCCGCCTGCTTTTCCTGCACTTCAGGCGCGCACGCTGCCGCCGTTTGCGCGGCGGTAGGAGGAACCGGCTCATTCGAGCTCACCAACAAGGTCCCGAGAATTCCCAACGCCAGACCAAAAACGCCGCTTGCGCCCGCAGTCACTAGCGGAAGCACAATCGACATCAGGCCCGGACGCGCCGGCGAATCAAAATCGTTGGGTTCGTAGTTCACGGTGCCCTCCCTAGGAAGGAGACTGCAACCGTCGGGCCACGCGCCATCAAGCATAAACGCCAATAAACCAGCGCCCTGCGGCTTTCTGATCACGTGTGTGGCCTCCGTACCGGAGAATCGAAGCCTAGTCGACCGAGACCGGAACCGCGCGACCAAACAACCACCCCTGCATCCAGTGAACGCCACAGTCCGCCAAGGCGATCGCGTCGGCCTCCTCTTCGACACCCTCGGCAACGACCTTGTACCCAAGCACGTCGCCGAGTTGGGCCACCACGTTGACGAGGCGTTGCTTCCGAACAACGCGGGACACGTTCTGAACCAACCGCATGTCGAGTTTGACGTAGGCCGGTTGCAAGTCCGCCAACATGCCAAGTCCATTGGCCCCGGCGCCGAGATCGTCGACTACCAAGCTGAATCCCAGCTCCTGAATGAGATCGACACTCTGTTCCCAGTGGGCCACCTCATGAATGGGCATTCGTTCGGTGAGTTCAAGGCCGATTCGGTGGGCGAACGGGCGCAGTGGCTCGAGATCCATGGCCAACCGATCCGGCTCGCCCAACTGACTCGGATGCAGGTTGACGAAGAGCTTCTGTGGCTCAAGAACGGCCCGAATGACGCGTTGGACCGCATGCATCACGACGGAGCCCATGGCCCCAATTCGTTCGTGCCGTTCACAGGCCGCGATCACGTGCAGCGGCGTCGGAAAACGCGGATCGCGAGGACGCATCAGCGCCTCCTGCGCGACCAACCGCAAAGAACCGTCGTCGCCACGTTCGACGATCGGCTGCAGGTGCAGGTCCAGCCACCCGCCGGCCAAAAACTGATCCAAGGCCGCCCGTTCGGCCACCCAACCCGCATTGTTGGCCTCCAGCGCCCGTCGGCGGGTGTCCAACGCGCCTGCCAGGGCATCGTCCACGACTTCAAGCAAGCGCTGAGGCCCGAACGGTTTGCGCAACACCCGAGCAACCTGCGTGACATTGACCAGATCATCGATCGGGAAGTCTCGCCTCGCCGTAGCGAGGATTCGCACACAGTTCGGCTGAGAATTTCGGAAACACCTCAGCAGCGCGATTCCGTCTTGGTGCGCCAAGTCGTAGTCCACGACGGCCACATCCAACGGCACCGAGCCGAGCACCGTCATCGCTTCGTCGGGCGTGCTGGCTACGTGCACCGCCCACCCTGACCGCAACAGCACCCGCTGCATGACACGTGCCAACACTTGGTCGTCATCTACAACGATTGCTTGGTTCATGAGCGTCATCGTACTCGGTCTGACGCGGTTGCACCATGCGTTAGCAGCGACAACTCTGGCGGCCCTCATGCGCGTCCTCTTTGCCGACAAACTTCCAGACGCCGCGGCAACACGCCTCCGGTCGGCTGGATTCGAGGTGACGGTGGACGGATCGCTCGAGGGTGACTCCCTCACAGCGTTCGTCAAACAGCACCCCACCGACGTGCTCGTGGTGCGGTCGACGAAGGTTCCGAAAGAGACAATTGACGCAGCCTCAAACCTCTCGCTCATCGTTCGGGCCGGTGCAGGCGTCAATACCATCGATCTGGCGAGTTGCTCCCGCCTCGGAATTCATGTGTCGAATACCCCGGGCCAGAATGCGGTGGCCGTGGCCGAACTCACGCTGGCCCTGTTGCTCGCCGTCGATCGACACATCGTTGAAGGCGCCGTGGCCCTTCGGGAAGGCACCTGGGACAAAGCGCGATTTTCCAAGGCGGAAGGACTCGCAGGTCGGCGCCTCGGAATCATCGGCATGGGCGATATCGGGCGCGAGGTCACCCGACGCGCCCTCGCCTTCGGAATGTTTGTGCACGCCACCAGCCGAAGCTTGACGGCGGAGCAGGCAGCCGCGCTGGGTGTCGTCCGCCGAGCCACCCCCGAACAGGTGGCTGAGAACGTGGACGTGCTTTCCGTCCATCTCGCACTCACGCCAGAAACTCGGGGCAGTATTGGCGCCTCCGTCTTCGCGGCCCTTCGCCCCGGCGCGACCTTCCTCAACACGTCCCGTGCAGAAATCGTAGACGAAGACGCGCTCCTGCACGCCCTCAACCACAACAACCTTCGGGCCGGGCTCGACGTCTTCCTCGGCGAGCCCGCGGGCGGCACGGGCCTCATCGACCACCCTGTGGCCCGCCATCCCCGCGTCGTCGGCAGCCACCACATCGGTGCATCCACGGAACAAGCACAAGGCGCAGTCGCCGCCGAGGTGTGCGCCATCATCGAGGGCTATCGGGCGACCGGCCGCGTCAAGAACTGCGTGAACCTTGCGATCGAAACCGCGGCCACGCACGTGCTCGCCATCCGCCACCGAGATCGTGTGGGTGTGCTCGCCGCCGTTCTTGGATGTCTGCGCGAGGCCAACCTCAACGTTCAGGAGATGGAAAATACCATCTTTGCCGGGGGAGAGGCCGCGATCGCCCGAATTCATATCGCTGGGGCACCGCCGCCGGCCGCGACCGATCGCGTGCGCAACGTGCCAGACGTCCTGGCCGTCACACTCGTCCGCCTGTAACCAGACCAAGAAAAGAAGGAGTCCATGCGCGCCCACAACTTCTCCGCCGGTCCTGCCGTGCTCCCCGAACCCGTACTTCAACAGCTGCAAGCTGACTTGTGGGAGGTTCGCGATTCCGGCATGGGCATTCTCGAGTGCAGCCATCGCAGCACCACATTCGAGGCCATCCTTGCCGAAGCGAAGGCCAGATTGGCCCGCCTCCTCGCGCTGTCGGACGACCAGGAAGTGCTGTTTCTCCACGGAGGCGCCAGAACCCAATTCTATCAATGGCCAATGAACGTGTTGCGAGGTGGCCGAGCCACCTATTTCGACACCGGCATTTGGGCGGCCGGGGCGATTGAAGATGCACGTCGTTATGGTACCGTAGACGTGCTTTTTAGCAGTGCTTCTACCACCTATGATCGGGTTCCGCAGCCATCGGAATGGGGCAACCCACCCGCCGGAACTGTTTACCTCCACTACACGTCAAACAACACGGTCGCGGGAAGCGAATTCCACTACGTGCCCGACGCACAGGGCGCGCTTCTGGCCTGCGACATGTCCAGCAACTTCCTCAGCCGACCTGTGGAGGGTTCTCGTTTCGACTATATTTACGCCGGCGCACAGAAAAACGCGGGACCGTCTGGCGTAACCGTCGTGGTCCTTCGCCGGAGCTTGCTTGAGCGCATGGACCCCAACCTTCCGGCCATGCTTCGGTACGAGACGTCCGTTAAGAACAACAGCATGTTCAACACGCCGTGCACCTTCGGCATCCACGCCGTAGGCCTCGTTGCGAAGTGGGTCGAAGACCAAGGAGGCCTCGCGGCGCTTGAGGTCCGCAACATTAATAAATCCAACAAGGTGTACGACGTCATCGACCGGACCGGATTCTGGAAAGGCCGGGTGGTCCCGTCGTCCCGCTCACGCATGAACCTCACGTTCTCTACCGGCTCGACAGCGTTGGACGACCGTTTCGTCAAGGCCGCGAAGGCGGCCGGCCTCACGGAACTCAAAGGCCACCGGACGCTGGGCGGCCTGCGAGCCAGTTTGTACAATGCCCAGACCGACCCGGCGATCGACGCGCTCGTGAGCTTTATGTCCCAATTCGAAGCTCAAAACGGCTGAATTCAACAGTCCGTCAACAAACGTCGCGCCGCCGGAAGCTTGGGTTAGCAGGCCGCCCGCAAATGAGGTCGCATGCCAGGCAATCAAGACGAAGAGGCAATCGACCAGCTCGACGAATCCGCCGAGTTCGATGAAAACGAGACCGTCCGTTTCGTGGACGAAGACGGAAAAGAACACGAGTGCGTCGTGCTTGCCGTCGTCGAATACGAAGGTCAGGACTATGCGCTGCTCGCTGAGGCAAGCCAGGTCGATGACGATGGAGACGATGTCGAGGTGTACCTGTTCGAGTACCGAATCGACGATGAGGGCGTCGAACACTACGCATTCATCGAGGACGAAAAGCGCTATGCGGAAGTGCAAGCGTTTTGCGCCACGATCATGGAGCAGGACGAAGGCGACGACGATGAAATCCTCGACGACAACGGTCCAGGTCTAGACGAGGACGACGCTCGTGCCCTGCTCGAGGAGACCGAGGATACGGACGACGGAACGGCCAAAGCCTAAGACAAGCGATCAGCTATTAGCCTAGATCCAGCGGGAGACGACGCCCTCTCTGAGCTTGGGCTCGAACCAGGTCGATTTCGGCGGCATCACGGCGCCCGCGTCCGCCACGGCGATGAGTTGGTCAACCCCGGTGGGGAACAGGTGAAAAGCCACCGCCGCGCCTGCCCGCACCGCGTCTTCCAAAGCACGTGCGCCTCGAATCCCACCCACGAAGTCGATCCGCCTGCTCCGGCGCGGGTCCTCGATCCCAAGAATGGGCGCCAGGAGGTGGTCCTGCAGAATGCTGGCGTCGAGCCGAGCGACCGGACCGGCCTCGTCCACCACCCCTGGTCGCGGTCGCAACGTGCGCCATTCGTTCCCGAGGAACATCGAGAATTCCCCTCGGGCGGCAGGCGCTGGCGGCCCGGAATTCATCACTTCAAATGAGCGTCCGATCGCGGCCAAAAAGTCGGCCTCCGACAAGCCGTTGAGGTCGAGAACAACTCGGTTGTAGGCCAAGACCTGCAGCGCGTCGCTTGGGAACAAACCAGCGAGAAAAAACGCAGATTCTGGAGTGCCGCGCCGCGCATGAACACGACTCGCAGCCGCCGAACGATGGTGACCATCACAAATATACAACGTTCCCAACCGAGCGAACGCTTCGCGCAACACCTCCGACGTCCCGTGGGGCACCGACCAGAAGGCATGCTCCACGTGATCGTCCGTGATCACACGCCACCGAGGCGGCGACAGCGTCACAACGCTCACGATTTCCTGAACACCTGCGTCAGGGCGATGCGCAAGAAAGACCAACCCGACCTGGGCATTCAATACCTCCATGTGTTTGGCCCGATCCTCCTCCTTGTCCGGGCGCGTAAACTCATGCTTGGCGATTCGGCCGTCGTCATACTCCTGGACGGAGACCGCCCCGAGCACGCACACTTGCGTGTGGCTACCCATTCGCTGCGCATACAGGTAAAACGTTGGCTCCTCGTCTTCGACGAGTGTCCCGTCCGCGACCATTTCGAGCAGGCTGTCGCGAGCCCTTTCCCACGCGCTCTCCCCATGGGGATCCGCGCCCAACGGGAGATCCACTTCCGATCGCGTCACATGAATGAAGTGTTTGGGATCCGCAGCCAACACGCGGCATTCGGCGTCCGTCAGCACGTCGTAGGGGGGAGCGATCACCCGCGCCGCAAGGTCGTCACGCGGCCGAAGCGCGCGGAAAGGGCGAACGTCAGCCAATCACACCATCCTCGGCGTCGCTATCGCGGCCATGTGGCGCACCCACGTGGTAGGAGGCCGAGTCTCCCCGCGGGCGGGGAATTTGGAGAGGGTATGGGCGACTGGTCCGCTGGGCTGATCTCATCGGAGGCCACGCGCGGCCTATCGGGCGGCGCTGCGCCTTCGGTAGCGCTGGACGCCGACAACCCGGCCTACAACTACCGACTGCGCACCCATGAGGCGGGCGGCGATCTTGTGGCCGACCCGCGGCGGTTGTGGGAGCCCAGCCCGGACTCGGGACTCGCAGGGCACGCCGCTACAGAGGCCATCGGCGACGAACTGCCGTTCACCGACGTTCTTGTTGTGCTTTCCGCAGACGATCACGCCGCGGCATCGGCGGCAGAAGGATGGTTCACACGGGCAAGGGATGTGTTGGCCCGTCAGTTGGCGGGTTGGTGTGCCCGGGAAGGTCTCAAACGTCGCTCAATGCGCCGTCCCCTGGGCGTTCGTTTCGTTCGCGACGGCAGCCCGGAGACCGGCGGCACCTCGCTGGGCCTCGTCCGAGGGGCCTTCGTGACTTCCCTCGTCCCCAACTTGTACGCCGGCCCAGTCGAAGGCAGCCGCGAGCGATTCGTCCTGCACATGTCGTTACCAGGCGTATGGGATGGGTGGCGAGAGATAGGGCGCTTGTACGACGATCAAGCGTTGTTCACGCTCGGCAATCACTGGTTGGACAACTTCAGCCATCCGGCGCTTCGCGAACATGCGCTGTACCGTTTGGTGCCCGGAACCCGACCCCTTCATCGGCTGAACCCGGATCTCCAGGACCGCTTCCACCTTATGTCCACCACGGTGGAAGGCACCCCGATCGTGACCATCGCGACGAAGGAAGGTCGGGCGGTCGCAAACCTCGTGATCGTCGCGTCCGACACACCACCCCCCGTCTCAGAAAAGCCCGGGAAAAAGGGCGTCCCTTCGATTGCGCCTCCCATGGTCTCCGATGGACCGGAACCGTCTCGGGCCGTCGTCCCTGAAGCACCCGCGACACGTGTGCTCGCACTTCAGGAACGGGGCGCGCTGTTACAAAAAGTCCATTTCGGCGCATTCATGCTCGGGTATGATGTGTATGTGGATCGCCACGGTGAATTGGCCACCGTGCCCGATGCCCCCGTTCTGACGTGGGCAATTCGCAGAAAATCTCTGGCCGTCGTCGCGCATATCGAAGGATGCAGCCTCGATCATGAACCGCTCGACGTCGGAAAGGAGACCGAGATCGAGGGCGACGCCATCGTCGTCGCGGGCGGAAACGAGTTCCATTTTCGCGACCTGCGCGACGTCGGCGTGGATGGCTGGCCCTACGTAGGTGAGATTCGTCGACCCGTGTCGGCCACCTATGTGCCGTGGAGCGACGTGTACGCGATCGGCCGCTCGCGGGAGTGTCGGGTCCTGCTGCCAGACGAGCCGCGCAACGACAACATCCATTGGAAGCCCGGCGTGGCCGATGGCGCGACGATTCGGGCGCGCACCGGGGACATCCCAAAGTCCCAGTTCTACACGGACTCGATCATGGTCGCAACGACGCATGCCAGCGTGGATCTGAGCCTGCCGTCGGCCCAACTCGTTTGCAGTGCGCGTCAATGTTACCTCTACATCCGCAGAGGCGAAGACGTGTTGCCGTTGTACCCGACCGCATCGGGTGCTGAGCCTGTTCGACGCGAACTGCGCTCCGGCGACGAGGTCCTGGTCGGAAATAGTGTCTTTCAGGTTCGATACCCGCCGATCGACACGATGGTGAAAGCGGCGCCCCCTCCCCGGTTCCCCTCGCCAACCGTGCCACCGAGCCAAGAGGAGCCCGCTTCACGGCCTTCTCTGCGCCTGGTGACGCCAGAGGACTCGCCGAGTGTCGGCTCAGGCGAACCGTTGACGCCCCTCCCGCGGCTCTCGCCGGCAGGACCCGACAGCATCTTTGACATGCCTATTCCTGAGCCCGAGCCGTTGGTCGTACTTGCCGATGAAGCGGTTGACGACGACGTCAGTGCTGGACCCGTTGCCGCGGCCGATACGGGATCGTGGGAAATCGACGAATGGGCCGCCGCTGCTCCGGAGGATTCCGTCGCCGAGGAGATGACGGCAGCCGAACCCATTCCCGAAGTCGTCGCCGTGGTTTCCCAACCCCAGATCCCGGAACCGCCGGAGCCTGTCGTCGTCGCGGTCCAGGTCGTGGAGGCGCCCGTTGTCGTGGCCACCCCGCCGACACAGGCACCCCATCCCCCGCCTGTCGTCGTCTCCGTAGACGAGGCCTCAGCCCGTTTCGAACTCGCTCGCCCCCTTCACCTCGTCGCGTCGGGATGGATGATGGCAGGCCGCTTCGTGTTGGGGAACCACACAGGTGCCGACGGCGTGCTTCCCGAAAATCGCCACACGCGGGATCAGACCTTTGCGCACAAGGATTACCTGGCAATCACCGTCAAAGGCAAGAAAGTCCACGCCGACGTGCTGGCGCAGGACGAGGTCCTGGTCGACGAGAAGGCGACGACTGGCCCCGTCGAAGACGTTTCCAATCAGACCTTTGACGTCATTCGCAGAGATGAAGACGGCCAGGAGGATTTTTCCGTCCGGCTGACCGTGGAAACCGACAAAGCCCTACCCGATCCCCGCGCCCGTTTATTGCGCGTGGACGTACAGGACGCGCTGGCGGCGGCATTGCTGACAACAGGCTTTCCGAAGGGAATCAGCCGTCGGGTGCACTTGGGCGGCATTGGCTTCGAAGGGCGCTGGGACGGAGCAAAACTAACCGTATCCAATTACATTGATTCCTACCGGCGCGGCGACACTTTCCACCCGTTTTTCGTGGCGAATGGTGGCAGTCGATTCCGGACCGCCCCGGAAGACGGCGAGGCGTTTACGCTGGCCGCCGGGGACCGCCTCGTCATCGGCACGACGGTGATCGACGTGCGAACCGAATAAATCCGGGGGTCCGATGTCACGTGGGCGCCCCCCGCGCGTGTACTCATCGGGTGCACGCCATTGGGCGCAGCCGCCCGGGAGGTTTCGATGGCGTTCTTCATCGGAGGGGGTTTCCCCATCGTATTCGTGATTCTGTTCGGCTTGTGGGCCGTGGCCTCGGCGTTGCGTTTCGCGTGGGCACCCGTTCGGGGCCGTGCCGCAGGATTGGCGGCGTCCGCCGTGGCCACCACGGCCGCGGGATTCGCGGGAACAGGCGCAGGGTTCGTCGCCATGTCGCAGAAGATCCCGGAGCACCCCGAATGGCACGACGACCTCGCTCTCACTGTGCTCATCGGGTTGGGTGAGGCCTTGGCGCCAGCGATCCTGGGTCTGGTCGTCGTCACCGTGGTCAGCATGTTGGCAGCGATCGGCTTGCGACGCATGGAAGGATGAGCGATCGTCGGGCGCGATCCCCACAAGCCGGGCCCGGCCCGCTCCCGGTCCCGCTCCCGGTCCCGCTCCCGACCCCGCTCCCGGCGTCGCCCCTGGAAGCGTCAGCGATCATTCTGGAGCTTCTTCGCCAAGGCTACGAGCATCGCCACGACGCGAT
>CAMASI010000027.1 GCA_945861065.1 Klebsiella pneumoniae
CGCTGGCATCCCGCGGCGCTGCGTTGCGGGGACCCCGCCGAACCTGCGAAGTACGCCACGTACTCCTCGGTTCGGCTGCACCCCGCGCCTTGCGCGGCGGGCGCCATCGAGCCCTCGATGCTGCAACTTATTTTTGCGCGGGCCCTAACCCTTGGTGATTCGTTCGATGAGACCGACGATCGAGCGGGTCTCGTTGTCGGTCAAGCCCCCGTCCTCCCGGACCTCGTTCCAGCGCAGGTAAAAATGGCCCGCTTCCCACGTGCTGACGTCCCCTGCCTTCGCTGCGAGGGCGCCCCTGCGAATGGCGTTGCGGACGGGCACGCGATTCTTTTCAGGCGTCAGGCTTTCGGCCGCTGTGCCGGCGTCGATAAAAATGGACTCGATTTGTTGGTCGAGCAGTTGTTGCGCAGGGGGCGACATCAGAAGCGCGACGACGACAACAAACCCAACAAACCCGATCGCAGCAGCGCCTAACAGCAGCACGGCCGCCACAACGAAACTGAAACAACCGCATCCTTTGGAACGTGTTTTCGGCTTTTCCCTGACGGGCACACCGGGTTCGGTCGGCGACTGGTCGAGAAAGAGCGTGTGGGCGGCCTCGGGGGTGAGCTCCTCCTGCAGGAGCGTGCCAGCGAGCGGGTCCGCCATGGGGTCGCGTTTCGCCTTGAGCCGGAGAATGTTTTCGCCCGACCAGGTGCGCAAGTTCTGACCGCCCAGGGTCGAACGGATGGCGGAGAGGCTTGTCACGAGCGCAGCCGCGGTGGGCCGGTCGTCTGGAGACCAGGACAAGGTCGTGCGAACGATGTCGACGAGCGCCTCTTCGGCGGTGGCGTCGAGGAGGGCGTCGAGCAGGATGGCCATGCGTCGCGCATGCTGCACCGCGTCGGCTTCGGTGGGCGTGTCGAGCTGCCCGGCCACGAGTTCGACGAGCGTGACCCCCAAGGCGAACAGGTCGCCCGCATGGCTGTCACGCAGCGAAAAACGCTCGGGCGCCATATAAAAGGGGGTTCCTACCAGGAAGGCGCGGCTCTTGGCTTCCCGAGCGTCGAACGCGGCACGGGCCACACCGAAATCGAGCAAGACCACGCTGCCATCGGGCTCGACGAGAATATTGCTGGGCTTGACGTCCCGATGAAGCAGCGCAAGCGGTTTGTCCGCAATGGTGCGCGTGAAGGCAGTATCGAGGGCGTTGGCGACCTCAATCACGACATCGAGCGCGGCGGCCAACGGCATCGGTCGGTCGATGGCGTCGAGGCTGACGCCGTCGTGGTATTCCATGACGATGGCCCACTGGCCGTTGAGGCGAACGAGGTCATCGACCTGCACGATGCACCGGTGGCGCAGGATCCCCAGCATTCGGGCTTCGTCGCGCAGCCGCGCCACCGTCTCCCGGTTGTTGGTATGCAATATTTTCAGCGCAACGGATTTGGTAAATCCGCCGGCGCCTCGCATTTCGGCTTTGTACACGGTGCCAAAACCGCCCCTGCCGATGACTTCGAGGAGTTGGTAACGACGGGCGGTCGGGGCCAGCTCGGGGGTCACGGCCCTCCCTCGACCCGAAAGACAAAACACTTGAGGTACCGGGTCTCAGGTACCTGCGGCGGCATGGGATGGTCGGGCGCCTGTTCACCGCGGCGAAGGAGGGTCAGGCTTCGACCGGCGTCGGTTGCGGCGTCACAAATCGTTTCGAGAAAGCGCTGTTCTTCGACGTGGTGGCTGCACGACGCCGTCGCGAAGAAACCGCCGGGCTCTAACAAACGAAGGGCAGCGGCGTTGACCTGCCGGTAGCCCCGAAGCGCTGCGCCAGCGGTGTTTCGGCTGCGGGCAAATGCGGGTGGGTCTACAACGATTGCGCCAAACAACCGGCCCTCTAAACCGAGCGAGTTGAGCACTTCGCGGGCGTCTCCGACCCGGGTTTGCACGGTGAGGTCGTTGAGCGAAGCATTGGTGACCGCACCGTTGAGCGCAGATTCGGATCGGTCGACCAACAATGCGCTCGCCGCACCTGCGCGCAGGGCCGCCAGCCCCCAAGCGCCCGTATGAGAAAACACGTCCAATACGGAGCGACCGGCGCACAAGGGGGCGAAAAACCGACGGTTGTCGGCGTGGTCGAAGAAATGGCCGGTCTTTTGTCCGACGCGGAGGTCCACCCGTAAGCGTGTGCCGTATTCGTCGATGTCCACGGTTTCGGGCACCGCGCCGAACCACACGGCCACCTCGTCGGCGAGCCCCTCGAAGCGACGCGAATGGCCATCGTTGCGCAGCAGGGCTCCGGCAGGTGCGACGACGTTTTGCAGCGCTTTCGCCACAAGGTCGCGGCGGATGTCCACGCCCGTCGTGTTGAGCTGGGCCACCAAGACATTGTCGTAGCGGTCCACGATCAGGCCGCCGAGACCGTCACCTTCGGCGTACACGAGTCGGTAGGAGCGCCGGTCCGGCCACAACGCCGTGCGCAGGGCAAGTGCGCGACGCAGGCGCGACTCCCAAAAGCCGAGATCGTCCGGGGACTCGTCGCGATTGCGCGTGACGATGCGTACGGCGAGCAAGGCGCCGGGATGGGAAAAGCCGCGCCCCAACCACGCCCCTTTTGCATCCACGACGTCCACGACCCCGCCGACCGGCAAGGAAGCGACGTCGCCGTCAATCTCGTTGCTGAACACCCACGGGTGGCCAGCCCGGACGCGGCGGTCATGTTTGTTTCGCAGCCGTACCTGTGTCATCCGGCGTACATATGGACTTCGCTGGCGGCGATCTTGGCCATTCGAAGGCAGGCGTCGAATTCCGGGTGGCGCACGACGATGGCGCCGTCGGACAAGAAGGTCTGTCGCCAATCTCGTCGGGTGGCGCCAACCGGCAACAGGTCGACGGAGACGATGTGGCGAGCGAAACGGGCGCGGAACCGGTCGAGGCCCTCGATGGCCCGGATTCGCCCGTTGCCTTGTGCGCGTTTGAAGGTCGCGGCCGCGTAGTAGGGACGAGCGGATTGCAGGTTCGTGCGGCCATGGACGACGACGTCTGCCCAGCCCTGGAAGACGTCGTGGTCACCCGCGTAGTTCATCAGGTCCACCATCGCGGCGCCCGGCGTGCGGCAGCCCACCTCCCCGAAGATGGCTTCGTCGGTGACGGTGCGAAACCACTCCAGGTGACTGGCGCCGGTCCCCGTCCCGAGCACCCGGTTCACGTTGCGGCCGAGCGTGACGCCCGCTGCCAACTCGGGCGCGTCGGGCGTGCGATGGGTCAGGATGATCGGGCTGATCCACTCGTTGCTGCGCGCGTCCAAGGCGTTGGGGAAGTATTGGGACACGGACTCGTACACGGGGGAGCCCGCCACCGACAGGGTGTCGTAGGTGTACTCGTCGCCCGCCACGAACTCTTCGAGCACAGCTTCTGACAAATGCCGCGTCTTCCGAAGGGCGTTGTGAAGGTCGTCGGGGCCAGCGACGATGTAGGTATCGGCGCTTCCGGCCCCGGCGATGGGCTTGAGCACCAACGGCCAGCGCAGATTCGTTGCGGCGTCCCAGGCGGCTTGGGCGGTGTCGATCCGTGCAGACCGAGGCGCGGCCAGACCGGCGGCGGCAACACGTTCCCGCATGAGCGCTTTGTCGCGGAAGCCCATGACGGTGTCTACCGACAGGCCGGGCACGTCCAAGCGTTCGCGCAGGCGGGCGGCGAGCAACGTCACCACCTCCCAGTTGCACTCGATGCGCGCGGGACGGTGGGGGCCCAACCACGCGACGATGCGCGCCATCACGTCGTCTTCGTCGAGCATGGCGGGCACATGCAGGTAGCCGGCGAGGCTCGTGCGCAGCCCTGACGGTAAGCCCACGGCAGGGGTGTCGCCCACGCCGAGTACCCGGGCACCTGCTGCCACGAGCGCGGTGGTGAACCGGGCCATATCGGCCGGGAAGGCGGGGCTGAGGAACAGAACGTCCACGTGCGCGTGTATCCAGCCCGACGGGGGGCGTTAGGCCGCTCGCATGGCGCTGACCCACCTTCATGCAGATGGACGACCGCGAATGGTCGACGTGGGGGACAAGCCGATCTCCTCCCGTCGCGCAGTAGCGGTGGGCGAGATTTCGATGGGCGACGCTGCGTTTGTCGCGGTTCGCGACGGCTCGGGCCCGAAGGGCGACGTGTTGGTGGTGGCGCGGCTGGCGGGCATTCAGGCCGCGCGTCGGACGAGTGACTTAATCCCGCTATGCCACCCGATTCCCATCGACGGCGTCGAGGTGGACTGCGTCTTGGACGAGGATCGCCGTTGCGTCGTCGCCACGGCGACCGTTCGCGCGACGTGGCGCACGGGCGTGGAGATGGAGGCGCTCACCTCGGTGACCGTGGCGCTGTTGACCGTCTACGACATGCTCAAAGCTGTGGACCGCGGCATGCAAATCGGTGCGGTGCGTCTGTTGGAGAAGTCAGGCGGCGTTTCGGGGACGTGGCGGGCTTAGACTTAGAGCGGTGACCGAGCAGGTTGAGGGTAGGAGCGCCAGCGAGCACCGAACGGAGCGGGCTGCGGCGCCCGTGACGGAGGAGCGGAGCCAGCGACACCCCATCAACCTGTTCGGGCGCCGCTCTAGCCGCCTGAGCCGACGGCGGTGCCTCGGCCCTCGTGCCCTTCCAGGTCTTTGGCGATGAACTCGAACGTCCACTGAGACGGGGTCTCGCAATCCAGGGAGATGTCGAGTTCCTCCACAAATCCGTCCTCCTTAAAGGACGTGCTGCACCGGCCATTGCCGCAGGAGATCGCTGCCTCGACCACGACGGTGGCCCCCTGGAGCACGTTGAGTTCGCCGAAAGGTTGGATGGTTTCTGGGCCCTGAGGGTCGGTGACCAAACACTCCAGCGCCCAGGTCCAGAACTGGTCGCCCGTGGCGTGAAAGCTGCAGACGGCGGTGCAGTCGGTCAGCACGGGGCCGTCTGGGTGCGGAGGGAGCACCGTCTCGGTGGTCGAGGTGGGGACCTCCGGCGCCTGGGTATCGGTGGTTTCTTCGTCGTCCTTGCCGCCGCAAGCCAACGACAGCGCGAAAACCACACCCAGGGTGCAAACGCCAGGTCGCATCAAGGCCTCCTCAGGCTTGACAGCTACCCGATCTGCGTCCCTACCGCCGCTCCCAGGTCGTGGTCAGACCCTGCCAGGTGGCGATCAGCTCGTTCTTTGGCTGACCGTCTAGCACCAGGCTCGGTTCGAACACAACCACGCCATCCGACCACTCAGGGATGATTCCGTCTACGGGGGTGCCGTTTTCGGTACGGCCAACGACCCTGGCAGATTCGGCGTCTTGGAAGGATTCCCACACGAGAATCTCGATGGCGACGATGTCATCGGGATGGATGACGTCTACACGAACGGGGTCGAAATCGTCTCCGAGAAAACTGAGGTTCACGGCGCCCGTTCCAACCTCCGCCCCGAACAGCGTGATTCCCTCTTTCAGGACTGCGACGCCCTCAGCGTCGAATCCGATGTCGTTGGGGCCATACGCCAAAGACTCGCGTGTCCGTGAACGAAGGTCGGGCATGAACGGGACAGCGCCATCAAGCACGAGGGTCACGACGCCGTCGTGATCGAGCCTCCCCCATTCCGACGCCAACCCGGCTTCGGAGACCGGTTTCGCGCGGATCTCGAACCAGTCTGTCGTCTCGCCGCTAAAGGTGAGTACGCTTGTGCCTTTTTCGGCGATCAGACCCACTTGACCGTCGACAACGTCGCGGATTTCCGAGGGTCCGCGCACGGAGGGCACGAGGTCGACCGTGCGGTCCTTTTCGCCGACGAGGCCGACCGGCCACAGCTTCGCCAAGGTGCCGGCTGCCACCGGGAAGCCGGGGTGCCAGGGGTCACCCGGACGCACGAGGTCGCTGTCAAAACGGACGCGGTGCGCCGCACCCTCGAACTCGCACGCGGAAAACAACAGCAGGGACACGATCACGGACACCTCCGACCCTGTTTTCGCCTGGTGGACGACGGGGAAAGTGACTCTGACGTGAAACGGCGATGATTGTTGTGAGGTAGCGTCCACGCGAGGGGCCGTTCACTCGTTATCGCTTGGACATGTTGTGGTGTTGTGTCGCGGGCGCACTTGCGGGCGTTTGGGTGCGGGGAGAAGGCGACGCGTATGCGCAGGTCTCCTACGGTTTCACCTCAGCGACGGCAACGTTTGACGAGGCTGGAACGCCCCTCCCGATGTCATCCCCTCATTACTTGGGTGATATCGCTCCACTGTTCACGAGCGGGCGGTTCGTGGGCCACGAAGTGACGCTCTACGGTGAGTTTGGCGTGGGTCGCAACGTCGAGATGTTCGGTTCGCTTCCGGTTCGCGCGCCGACCGTGACGTGGACGTGGGCGGTGCCCGACAACGACGACGTCGTGCAAACCAATTTCGGCCTTGGCGATGCCGTGATTGGGGTTCGGTATGGCCAAGTGACAGGCGCGTTTGCGTGGTCTACCTACGGCTCCGTTCGGCTTCCGTTGTACGACAACAACCCCTTTGTTCTCCGCCAGGAACCGGGCAACTCCGACTTCATCGATGATCGGGTTTCGCTGGGCCAGGGCACGGTAGAGTTGGACGTCGGCGCATCGGCTGGCGCTTCGTTGGGTGGACGCGGCTGGGTGCTCGGCGAGGCGGGTCTTCGGCTGCGGGATCGTGGGTATGCGGTGCAACTGCCCGCCCGCGCGCAGGTCGGTTGGACGCCGGTGCCAGAGTTTGGGCCGTTGGTCGACGTCGAAGGCTTGTGGACGATAGGCCAAGGCACGCAGCCGACGACGTGGCGGGATGCGTACGACAAGGGCCCCCTCGTGGTCGATGGTGTGAGCAGGGTGACGCTGACGGGGGGCTTGTTGGCACGGCCGTGGACTGCAACGGCGCCGAAGGGTGACATCCGGCGTGGCCTGGGCGTGATCGCGAAGGCGTCTGCCGTCGTGGACGGTGCGCGTACGGCGCAAGCAGTAGCGGGTTCGGTGGCCATTTCGTGGGAGGGTCGATGGATGTCAGAATCATCGCGTCCGCAGTCGCGACGCTGATCGCCTGCAACAGTGCCCCGTTGGGGTACCAGGGTGGACGTGCGCCTGGAGCCTCCGCCGCCTGGGGTGGACCCACCGAGCGGCCGTGCCAACAGCGCAGCGGTCCCGGCGACGTCGAGGTCGATGGGTTTACGCTGTGCTTGCAGTCCAACGACGTCGTCGCGGTCGACGATCCGCTGTACGTCGCGTGCACAAAGGACGCGCTTCCAGGCGGCGAGTCGGTCTTTTACGCGTACAACGGCACCGTGGCGCGGGCCTACCAGGTGTCCGCACTGTTCGGGCGGGAATTGGTGCACGATGACTGGGGTACGGGGCCGATTCTCGTAGACTATTGACCCATCGTTGGTGGCGGCGAGGTCTTTCGCCGCGAAGTCGACGGGGTTGCCCGGAAGTTTGACGTGGGCGGATTGTGGGGCGGCGGCAACGTGCTGACCAACCGGGACGAGGTGTACGGCGGTGAGCCGAGCACGTGGAACACGTGGAATGGGGAAGGGTTGCTGGGCCCTCTCGCGGATTTCACCGTGGAACGGGAGCCCGCCCTGTGGGGAACGATTCCCTACGCGGAGTTTTTCGAACGGCACCACGACCTGGCGGGGGATGGTTGCGGGTTGTGGGTCGGCGGCGAATTGCTTGGGATTGGGTGTGAAGAGGCCTGTGACGCTGTGGCGTCCCGTTGTTCCGCGGAGGCGGCGGCGGACTGCGAGGCCTCGTGTCCGGCTTTGGCGAGGGCACAAATCGAATGCCTGACACTGACAGACCGGTGTGAGGCCGAATTCTGCAAACTGGAGGACTAAGCCATCAGCCACCAGCCATCAGCTTCCGACGCAGCGCGCATCTTCTTGACGTCGGTCACTGTGGTTCGCGGAAGTCCCGCATGCCGCCTCCGACCGAGCTGATGGCTGATGGCTAACCGCTGACGGCTTGAGCGTGCCGTCACTCGTCCGACAGAATGTCCCTGAGCGCGTCGGCTCCCTCCCCGTCGAGACCGAACGTCGCAGCCAAGTCCGCTGCGTCGAGCCGTTCGGGAATTTCTCCTTCTTCCAGCACAGCGGCAGGCGGGGCCTCCGGGCACATTTGTTGTGCGATCCACGGCCATTTTGCGACGAGGCGCGCGCGTTCAGCGGAATTGACGTCGTCGAGTTCGACCTCGGTGATCGCCAGCGGCGCGGCATTCCTCCCGCGCACGTGGCCGCACAATTCGGTCCACAGGTCGGTGGGGCACGTCGCTTCGGCCGTGGTGCCTCCCGCAACCCACAACAGGCCGCGCACACGAGCACCGATAGGAAGTGGTCCCAATGCGCGAAGTTCCAATGTGGTCGTGAGGCATCCGAACAGGGGTCCGGAGAGCGGGATCGCGAGGCGTGGGCCAAGCGCCCGACCGTCGCGCGCGATGAGCTCCAGGGCGGCGCCGTCTAGCGTATAAGAGCAGCCCTCGCGCCCCACGCGCACCGATACGACGACGCGGTCGGACTGGCGCTGGACGAGGTCCACTGAAAAACCAAGGTCCATGGCGCAGACCCCACCGTTGGGAAAGCACGAAGTGGAACAACGTCAAGGGGCTTGTCCACTTGTTCTGCGGGGACGATGGTGTTGCCATGTGGCGCACGTTGTGGTTGGCGTTGGGTCTTTCGGTCGCCCAGGTGGGCTTTGCTTCGGAGTGGAAGGAGGCGGCGCCGCCAGTGGAGATGTCCGCGCCGCCGGACGTTCCGATGGGTTGGGAGACCCAAATGGCTCCGTGGTTGCGGCTGCACGCGCCGCCCGGACACACCGCCTTGCTGCTCCGGCTGGCTCAGCACGCTTCCGTAAAACTCCCGGAGCTGACGGAGCAACTCGGTGTGCCGGTGGGCGATACGATTCATGTGTTCGTGGCAGACGACGACCTGTGGTTTCGCGACATGCAACCCGGTCGCCCCCCCGAATGGGCAGACGCGACGGCGTGGCCCGAGCGTGGCACGATTTTCTTGCGGTCCACAGCGGCGCGTCCGGGCACCGCGCGCCCAATCGAGCAGGTTTTCACCCACGAGTTAGTGCACATTCTTCTTGGACGGGCTTTTGCACCCTCGGAGCCGCCCCAGTGGTTGCAGGAGGGGCTGGCCCGCGTGGTAGCGGGCGAAAGCGCGCCGGAGGATGGTGCGCGCCTTGCGGGGACCACGCCGCCCTTCTTGCTCGAACTTACACGAGGGTTTCCGTCTGACCCGGTGGCGGCCGAGCGGGCCTACTTGGCTTCCGCGCATTTCGTACAGTTTCTGGCGCGGCTGGGCGGCCCCGGCACGTGGAAACGGTTGGTGGGCGGGTTGGCGGCTGGCGAACCGATCGAGTTGGCGGTTCATCGGGCGACCTCCGTCACGTTGGCTGAAGCGGAGACGGCGTGGCGAAGGGAGTTGTCGCAGTCGCCGTCGATCTCTTGGCTGAACGAAAACCTGTTGTTTGGTGTGGGTGGACTTGCGCTCCTGGTGGGCGGCGTGTTGCGACGCCGTCGGTTGCATCGGAGGCTCGCGGCCATGGGCGAGGCCGAAGCGCGCATAGACGCGTTGCTTGCCGAACCGACCACCGAGGAGAACTCGCTGCGTCCGAGATCGACCGACGGCCCTTAGCTGCATAGGCAGGCCGCGCGTGAGGGAAGTGGATGGTTGCCCGTTGGCGCGCGTTGGCGGCGGACAAGTGGGTGCTATTTGCGCTGCTCGCTGCCCTGTTTGTCCGTCTGATTCCCCTGATCATCTGGCCCCAGTTCGAATGCGTGCGCGACGAGTGCATTTACAGGTCCATCGCGAACAAGATCGTCGAAGGCGAGGGCCTTACGGTGTCCAGCAAAGGGTGGCTTCCAGCGCCCGGCTACCCGTACCTGCTTGCGTTGAGCAAGGTGGTGACTGGCTCGATGCAGGGCGTGAAGTGGATTCAGGTCGGCGTCAGTTGTGTGTCGCTGCTGTGGCTGACAAGCATTGCTGACCGTGTCGGGGGCCGCTCGGTGGCCCGGTGGTCGGCTTGGTTGTTCGCCCTCAACCCGACCATTGCTTGGTTTACCAACACGTTGTGGATCGAAACGATCTACATCTTCTTGTTGATCGGCGCGATCGAGTTCGTGCTCGCCGCGCGGGAAGACGGCACGCTCGTATCGGCGGCGTGGTCGGGCGCGTTTTTGGGCGTAGCGGTCTTGTTCCGAGGCGTGGCGACCTACCTGCCGCCGATTTTCTTGCTCGCGATGGTGTGGCCGACCAGCGGCCGGTTGTCAGACCTGCCCGGCGAGGCCAAGCGCCGGGTGAAGGTGGGCGGGGCGTTGCTCCTCGCCACGGTGCTCGTGGTCGCCCCCTGGTCGCTGTACGCATCACCGCGTCAGGGTGGCTTTTTGGTGAGCGACGCGACCGTCGGGCACGTGTTGTACCTCGGGAACAACGACTTTCCGCCGTTGACCTTTGACTACGGCAATGGCATGCTCACGGGACCGCTGTACAGTCGCTACCTGCGCACGGGTCGGCTGCCCTGTCCGCGAGATCAGCCGCCGGTGTTGTCGAGCCGGTGCGAGGTGGACGAAGCGACGAAGTGGATCCTGGACAACCCTGCTGACTTTGTCGAGCGCGTTCCGATGCGGCTCGCGCAGCTTGTCAATCCCAATTCTTTCCTGACCCGACACGTGCGGTGGGGCTATTGGCAGGGACTGCCCTGGTGGGGCAAGGAAGGCCTGTGCCTCGTCGTCGTTGCCTTTGGCGTCGCCATCCAGGTAGGTGGCGCGATGGGCGCTTGGGCACGTGCGGGTGGTGCGTTTGCCTGGGTGACGCTGGGTACGACGCTGTACACAGTTGCTGCGAGCGCGGTGATGTATGGGATGACGCGGTTCAGGCTGCCGCTCGAACCGCTGCTCACCGTGTACTTAGCCATCCTTCTGGCCTCCCCGAAAGCGGTGTTGACGGACCTGGTGGCGTCGCCGCTTCGGCTGGGTGGCGCGGTCGTGACGTCGGTCGGTTTGGTTGCTCTGATGTTGTGGTATCTGCCCGCCGGATTTCCAATGTTCTGGTAGCGCGCCCCGTGGTGCGGTAGGTTTGGCGACACAATGCGCTTCCTTTTTCTGATGAACCTTGCTGCGTGCGAACCGGTCTCTTCCACCGGACGTCCGTTCGCGCCGTTGCCGCCGGAGGCGCCTGTACTTCCTCCGATTGTCGCGGCCCCACCGGCGCAGGCGCCGGGTCCAGCCCCACAGGCCGTCGCCGAAGGGCGCTTTGACTTCGAGGCACAGGAACGCGCCGAGCCCGTAGCGGAGGCAGGCGACAGCCTTTCCGCTCAGGCGTTGGTCGTCACGTCTCCGACGCCGCCCGTTGTGGCCTTAGGCGCACCGTCAGCGCCGCTACCCGTGGGTTGGGGTGTTCGGCTGGTCGCCACCGTGACGGATGCCGTGCCGCCCCGGGCGGTGCTCGCGCTGCCGAACGGTGTGGAGGTGGTGGTGGAGCCGGGCACACTGTTGCCCGAGGCGCACATTGTGGTGCTGGCGATCGGACGGGACAGCGTGGAACTCGCGGAAATTCTGCCCGCGGGCTTTTATGCGACGGTGCGGACGTATTCGGTGCGAGCGCTGTTTCCAGCGGAGCGGTGAGGGCCGACAGCCGACTGCCGGCAGCCATCAGATGCTTGAATGCTGAATGCTTCGCCCCTAGTCGATCTCAAGGGCGGACAGCAATTCGTACCTTAGGTGCACTTCCGACAGCGGATCGGGGATGTAGGTGTTGAACGTGATGCTGTTGCGCGCCTCGCTGTACACCCACTGGTCAGAGTCGAATGTGATCTGCACGTCGACGCCATCCGGCACGATCCACACCTCGATGGTGTCTTCGAGCGGCAGCTGGCTCAGGTAGAACTCACGCTTGAGTCCAGACGCTTGAACGCCCAGTTCGTCGAGCACGGGACCCCAGTCTGGCGCGAGGATGTCGAACACGATTCCGCCGACGTGGTTGGTGACAAAGATGTAGTCGTCGCCTGCGCTCTCGCCCCAGATGCCTGGAGGCACGCCGGGCTGCCACACGATCGAGGAGAAGCTGACCTGACCGGGCTTGTCTTTGTAGTCGAGAAGCCAATCGGCGAACTCGTCGCGGTCGGGCGCAGACGAACTGTCCTCTTCGTCGGAGATGACCACCAGATGGAGCGTGGCCTCCTCTCGGATGAAGCCCGCGTTGTAATCCCCAGGTCCGACCAGCTCTTCAAGTGCCGTGTAGCCGGCGTCGATCCCTTTTTCGTCGCCCGAACCGGACGAACCCATGCCGGCCATCAGTTCAAAGGTCTTGCTTGGATCGAGGGTCTCAGGGCTGATCCAGCGGGCGCCGTTGACGTCCCGCAGTTTGCCGCTGGAACTCGGCGCATCCATGTCCGTATTGACGACACCGACATGGTAGTCGAGACCGGACGATACGAAGTAGTTGATGAAGGTGGGGAAGTTCGCCGTCAACTTCACCTGGTTGTCGTCCATGGAACAGCTGTTGTCAACGATGAACAACGCGTCCACGATCGGCGAGGTCACCTGAAGGATGACATCTTCCTGCACGACGATGGGGGGATCGATCGCGCCGGGAACGATGTCTTGGAACACGTCACCGGCAATTCCCTGGTCGCTTGCGCAGCCTAGAAGTACGAGTGGGGCCACTGCCGCAAACCAACGCATCCATCACCTCGTTGACGATTTACCGCTCGCAGCCTAGCATGGGCCTTGGCCAGAGGCGAGCACTCTGTTGTTTGGCCGGCTAATGATTACAAGGACGCCGGAGGGAGCGATGTCCTGGTGGGACCTTGCAGGGTGCGCTGGGTCGGCCTTGGCGCCTGATCGGCCTCCGCCGGCGCGTGCCGACCCGCCGGTGGTCGTTGTCATGACGACGTCAGACGGAGTTCGGTTGGAGGCGGATTTTCGCGCTGGCGACCCCGGCGCACCCGCGGTGCTGTTGTTGCACATGACACCCGCCGGTGGCTTCCGGAGGACGGATTGGCCAGCGGCGTTGTTGGACAGCCTGACCGAGCGCCGTTGGAACGCATTGGTGGTGGATCGTCGTGGGGCCGGGAACTCCGGAGGGGTCGGCGAAGAGGCATTCCGGGGTCCGGGGGGTCGGCTCGACGTAGTCGCTTGCCTGCAGTGGCTTTCGGCGCGCGGCGTGGAGCGCGTCGTTATCGTCGGTGCCAGCAATGGGACGACCTCGATGATCGACTACGCCGCCCAACCGGTTTCGGGTCTTCCGGCGGTGGTGGGCCTTGGGTTCCTGTCTCCGGGCGCCTACACCGAAAACCAGACGGCGATGATCGCGGTTCCGGAGACGGCCGCATTCTACGCCTTTCCGGAATCGGAATCTGCATGGCCCGACGCGGTGGAGGCGACCCACCGGCCGCTCGAGCTGTTCCGCCGCTATGCCGGCGACGCACACGGAACGAAACTGTTCGGCCCCCATCCGGAACTCACGACGGACCTCGTGGATTGGCTGGTCGACGTCCTTGACGGGTGACCTATGATGGTCGAAATGTTGGACGTCGGCGGCCATGAGGTCGTGCTTCGGCTCGATGGTGTCGAAAATCCGGCGGTCGTACCGTGGATTCGTACCGCTGTGGGTGACGTCGCTCGGTGGTACGGGGGCTTGGCGGCCCGTCGGCTGGTCATCGAGGTGCGCGGCCAGCCCGGCCACGGTGTGTACGGGGGGCGCACGTGGCCCGGCGAGACGCCCATCGTGCAAGTCACCGTCGGCAACGACACCACGGATGCGGAGCGAGCTGCGGACTGGGTGCTCGTCCACGAGTTGGTGCATACCGCTTTCCCCACCGTTCAAGCACGGCATCACTGGATCGAAGAGGGTCTTGCGACGTATATCGAGCCCTTCATTCGCACTTCGAACGGCCGGATTTCGGCGGAACTCGCCTGGGGGGAGCTGGTTCGGGGTGTTCCGCAAGGCCAGCCGCTACCGGGGGAACTTGGTATCGATCACACGCCTACCTGGGCGCGGACCTACTGGGGCGGCGCGCTGTTCTGTTTGGTGGTCGACGTGAACATGCGTGAACGCACGAAAGGCAGTCCCGGTCTGCGTGAGGGCTTGGTGGCGGTCGCCCATTCGGGTGGCATGGCCCGACCGGGTTTGACGCCCTTGCCCTTCCTGCTTTCCGAGTTGGACCGACCCGTGGGGGGTTCGACGGCGTTGCACACGTGGCGCGCTTGGTCGGACAGCCCCGTCACGGTAGATGTTGCTGCGCTGTGGGCGTGGCTCGGCGTCAGCGTTTCGGGGGAGGAGGTGACGTTGGACGATTGGGCCCCAGGGGCGTGGGCGAGGCACCAGATCGACGGCACGCCGGTCGTGCTAGAGGGCCGTCGAGGTGGCAGATGACGCTGGTGGCGTTGGTCCTGACGCAGCTCGGTTGGGCGGATGAGCCAGAGGTGAACATCGAACTTGGTGCTGCGCTGACCGAGGCCAAGAAGCCGGTCTGGGAGGCCAAGGGCGCAGCGTTGGACCTGTTCCTTCAAGCGGACACGGCCTTCCGAGGCAAGAGCTGGGTGGCCGCCGCGAACGGAATGATCGATGTCATGGAGGCGCAGCCTGGGTGCGGAAAAGCCGCCTACAAATTGGCGTGGGCATTGTCCGAGAAGGACGAGCATGAAGACGCGGGCACCGTGGTAGATGCGACGTTTGCCTGGTTTCCCGAATCCAAGGACGTGCTCCTGAGGGGAGCCCAAATTCACGTGAGGGGCAAAAGTGCCAAACAGGCGGCCGTGATGACGGACGTGCTGAGAGCCCGGTGGCCGGCCGATTACCTCGGATGGACCTGGGCGATTCGTTCTGCTCAAAGCGTCCGGGATTTGCCGGCCGCGACAGCTGTTCTCGAGGATGCGCGGACGAAGGTGGCGGTTGCTGCCGACGTCGCGTGTTTTTCGGTGATGGTGGCCGCCCTTTCTGGCGATGCGGCGTTGGGGACCAAGGAATGGACCGCGTGCCAGGAATCGGAAACCACAGGCCTGCGGAGGCTTGCGGAGGGAAACCTCGCGCTGACCACGGGCGACTGGCTGACGGTGCAAAAGTACGCGGTCGATCTGGATGCGCCGAAGCTCGTGCGTTTGGCGCTGGTGCTTCAGCGGTTGGAAGAGGGCAACAGCAAGGGCGCCATGGTGCTGGTGGACAAACTGGCGGAAGAAGATGCGTCGGCTTTTGATGTCGCAGTGGTGCGCGCCCGGGCCCATCATGCTGCGGGCGACAAGGACGGTACGCTGGCCGCACTCAGCGCGATTTTCGCGCCGGATTGGAACCAGAATTGGGCCGGCCGCGACACCTTGGTGTGGTCACGCGGACCTGGTTGGCTGACCGAGCATTGGGTCGAGGCGGTCAAGCTCAACTATGAAGTGCTGACGGCCGCTGGTCGCGTCGAGGATGCGAAAAAGGTGATGGCCCTAGCGATGACGACCTGGCCCGACGCAGGCCTCAAGCCCTGAGGCCAGCCATCAGCCATCAGGCCGCCTCCGACCGAGCTAATGCTAATGGCTAACCGCTGACGGCTTGAGCTGCTCAGCTACGGAACTTCGACGAGTAGCAGCGTGATGTTGTCCTTCCCGCCGCCATGGTGCGCGGCGCGGACCATTTCGCGTGCTGCGATGCGCGGGTCGCTGTACGTGTTCATCAGGTTTTCCATGTCGCGGTCTTCGACTTCGTTCCATAAACCGTCGGAGCAGAGCAGCAGCCGGTCGCCGGATTGGAGTTCGACCCGGAACATCTCTGGCTCGACGTCGCGTTCGGTTCCGACCGTGCGGAGCAAGATGTTGCTGTGGGGGTGGTGACGCGCCTCTTCCGCTTTGATCCTGCCCTTTTCCACCATCTTCTGTACGAGGCTGTGGTCTCGCGTGAGTTGGTCTAGCGCGCCGTCGCGTAGCAGGTACCCCCGAGAATCGCCGATATTGGCGAGATAACCGACCTTACCGTCGATCACGATCAGGCAGACCATGGTCGTTCCCATATCGGTGCCGCGGGCGTCGGACGTGTCCTTGACGGCATTGTTGGCCGCACGGAACGATTCGCGCAGTGCGGTCTCGATGGCGGGCCCCGGGGAACCTGCGGGCGCCGGGAACGCCAACATGCGTTCTTGCAGCGCAGTGACGGCGACCAAGGAGGCGATTTCGCCGCAGTCGTGACCGCCCATGCCGTCGGCGACGACGTAAAACTGCATTCGGTCGTTGAGGTACAACCAGCCCCAATTGTCTTCGTTGAGCTGGCGCAGCAGGCCGACGTCGCTGAGCCCGCCCAGGCGGGGCAAAAAACTGCGATCGGCCCACGTTCGGTGCTGAGTTTCCAACGTCCGACCGAACTTCTCGACGTCGGTGATCGGGTCGTGGATCTCGGTGGCGAGAAAGGCACGCTGGAGTTCGACCGCTTCGGGGTCGCAATACCGACGAAGCATGCCCGCAACCTGCTTTAGGACAATTTCCTTCGCGGGGCCGGGCACGATCTTGTCGTCGTACACGGCGTCCACGTCGAGATCGAACAACCGGATGGATCCATCTTGGCTGATGAGCAGGTTGGCGCGATCGACGGTGAATAGCGACACACCCTTCGTGAACAAGAATGCGAGTGCGCCGAGCACCCGCTGACCGACCGCGAACAGGCGACGGGCGTGCAGTGGGCTCGCTTCGTCCACCATCAGGCCTTCGCCGCCATACGACACGACGCTGTAAATGACGTCGTTCTCTACGAACACCGCGACGGGTGTCGCGATGGCGGGGTGCTCTTCGGCCTTACGAAACCACTTAAGGGAGGCGTCGAATCGGTCAGAGGCCCACCGACCGCTGATCAGAAAGCGGCGCGTGCTCATGGGGCGAGCACACGATGCGCACGCGGGCGAGCCGCGCGGTGTGTCGAAGAACCGGCACTGCCAGCAGGGCGCATAGGGGCGATCGGGTCGTAGATCGTTGGCCAGATAAAACATCCGGCCTTCGCTCAAACGCACGAGGCCTTCGATCGTCCAGAAGTCTCCGAGGAGAGACCCTTGTGGCAGGTGCTGCGGTCGTTCTGTGCCCATACCGCTCCGTCTCCTGCGCAGTGACGCCATGCCGCGATAGCACCGCCGGCCGCCGTCCGGGAGGGTCGTAGTGACTGTTCGTTGGGGTGTAACATTCTTCGCTCTGAGTAGCTGCGTAGAAACGCGGTCTCCGGCTTCCGACACGTGGTTCGATCTGGGCGATACGCTCGGCGTCGTGGAGCCGATCGCGTTCACCGATGTGCCCTACGACTTCACCGGGGCGACAAGCCTCTCGGACACGCCGCGCGCGCCGGAATTCTCCACGTTGTTCGCCGAGGGGGAGAGTGTCCCTGCCTGCGACGCATGGTCTGAGACGCCGGACCTTCCTGTAGAGGTGGAAGGGATCGTCACCGTGTTGCCTCGGGTTTACCTCAAGACCGACGGTTGCATCCCGGTGGGGGATCCGGATGCGCAATCTGACGAGAAGAACTACGGAAGTTTCTTCATCGAGGATGCGTCGGGCGGTTTCTTCGTGTTGGGCGACGACAAACTCGCCGACTTTGGCGCCGGCGATCGCCTTGTGTTGCGCGTAGGCGCGGTCAAAGAGCGCTTCGATCTCGACGCCGTTGCGTCCTACGAAGTGATTTCCGTGGTCCGAGAGGCCGCCCCCATCTTCTACCGCGTGCGCACGACCGCGTTGGATGCGGCGTCGATCGCGCTGGTGCAGCGGATGACCGGCACGGTGACGATCCCGCCCGACACGTTCGGTGAAACCACGCTCGTCACAGACGAAGGCGTGGAGTTTGTCGTACAGCTCGATGCCGAACTCACCCGCCGCGGCCTTACGTTCGACGTCGGCGACGTCGTGATGGCTACCGGCCCCGTCCTCTACTCCTACTCGACCTATGCCCTCGTAGTGATGCAGCTCGGCCAGATCGAACTGCTACAGGAAGCGCTGTGATTCTCACTCTCTCCGCCCTCGTATTTGCGGCCGATGTTCAAGTCGCACCGACCACCCTCGTTCCGGAGGTCGACCGCCCGCTTCAGACGCGCGCCGAGTTCGAGACCGAGTGGTACGAGTACAACAACCTCGACTTTCGGCCGCTCGACGAATCCACCGATCAAGCCGTACTCGACAGCGATGACCGTGGCGGCTTCGCTTTCAGCGGCGCCTCGTTGGAGCTCGCTTACGCAGCATCGTCGCAAGTCGGATTTCTCTTTGCGGCCTCCCATCGCGGCCTGTGGGGCAATGACCAGATCGGGACCGTCAACGCATTTGGCGGCTGGGTCTACATCAACGCCTTGGCGCTCGACCTCGCTACGTCGACCGGGGTTTCGCCCGTGAGGTTTCGGGTGGGTCGGCAGTTCTTCGCACCGGGCGGACTCGGTGGAGCGCCTGAATTTGTATTTGCCGACGTCATCGACGGCATTCGAGCGGATGTGCCGCTGGGCAAGGTGGGAACGTTGTCCGTGTTGCCGGTAACGGTGGTTGCCACGTCGACCGACCACGACGGCGCAGATTTCGTCTCGTACATCGCGGCCGATCCCGATGTGGAATTCGGTTTCGAAGGGGACACGATGACGCGCCGACATGGTGCGGTGCTGGCGTTGGACAAAATTCCCGGCCCCGTCGACGGCACGGTGTATGGATTTTACACCGACATCGGAGCGGGTGGAACGGGGTCAGACATCAGCTACGACGGGCTGTTGGGCAACGTGTCGGACAACGATTGGGTCGCCAACAGTGGGGCGCGGGCGCTCGGTACCTTCGGACCGGTGGGGGTGTTTGCACAAATCGACCTGTCGCGCGGGATCGATCGCAAAGAAGCGGTGGCCCGGGACGTCGATTGTAATGGGGTCGCGTGGGGCGCCGGGGTGAATCTGAAGGTGGGTCCAGAGGAGGCGCCTGTGAGCGCACACGTCGGCGTTTTTGACGCACTCGGTGCCGCCTACGCCAACGACGGTCTCCTGTACAGCCATGGCTACGTCGGCCTCAAGGGTGAGCAGGCGGGCGGTTTGTTGTTCGATCGGTTCCTCGGCCTGCACCCCTCTGCGTACAGCGGCTCCGGCGGGGTCGAGGACACGCCGCAGGAACAAGACCGCAAATCCGGTACCCGGGTGGTGGAGGCGACCGCCGGCTGGGATTCCGAGGTTGGGCTTACGGTGGAGGCCGGTTGGTGGTGGCTGACAGACCGTGGCATTACCGATCTGAACCTGTCGTCGCTGGACACGCTGACCCCGCCTTATGGGTATGCGCGTGAAGAACTGGCTGCGGAAGAACGGCTAGGCAGCTCCCTCGGTCACGAGTTGAATGGGTCGGTGGGATGGCGGTTTGGTGAACCGGTGACCCTGTTTGCGCAAGGGGGCGCGATTGTGGGGACGTCGTTCTATGGGACCGAAATCGCCCGCGTTGCGGGTACGGCGCTGGGCAGTTCTTCTCCCGCCATGCCGTGGACCCTGTCCGTCGGCCTCAAGGCGGCACTGTGATGTGGCGCTTGCTGGCTGCCTGCAACCCCGATCCCGGCGAGATCGCGGAATCGGTCGGCTACCGGGATGGGGATCCTGTAGAGGACGGGTACAGCGCAGAGCGCGGAACCGTCAAGATTACCGAAATCGGGTGGGCGGGTGCTGCGACCACGCTGGGCGTGTGGGATCCAACGGATTCGTTTGTGGAGTTGCGAAACGAAGGTGCGCACCCGCTCGACGTGGGTGGTTGGCTGCTCGTAGTGAACGGCACCGATCCGGTCACCGTGGTGATTCCAGCCGTGGGCAGGGAGATTCAGCCCGGCGAACACGCGTTTTTTGCTGGAAAATTGTCCGGCTGCTACCCGGAACCCGATGGCGTGATGCCAGAATTGCGTTTCCCTCGCGGGGGCGATCCATTTTCCCTGACGTTACGAGACCGCGACGAGCGGCTCGTAGAAACGGTGGGGAACGTCAACGAGCCGCCTTTCGCCGGCGGGTGGGACGGGGATAGGGTTCGTTCGATGGAACGTGCCGAACTGATGTTTGGCGCCGACGGCGGATTGCCGGCATCTTGGCATTTTTACACCCCCGCGACCGTAGACATTCCGAACGACGACCGAATCTCCATCGCCTGTCGAGGCGCGACTTTTGCGTCTCCGGGCCGACCCAATTCGCCCGATTATAGCGGTTCGTATTCTTCCGGGAGTCTGGAATGATTTCCCTCGTTCTGGCCTGTGCGGCACCCTTGGGCGTGCTCGATACGACAGTGGTGGCCGAAGTCGTCGATAGCGCCACAGCCGTCGAAGCGTTCGTGGGTGCCATCGAGGGTGCCCAAACCACCGTTTCCGTCGCGTTGGCGGGAGATGAACCTGAAGTGCGCGCAGCGTTGGAAGCTGCCGCTGATGCGGGCGTGGACGTCGACGTTGTCGTGGATATTGATTTAGCGGGGGCGTTTTCGACGTCCGGTGAAACGCATGGCTACGCCGTCGCCCTTCTAGACCCGGGGTTTGGGTTTTTCGATTTTGGTATTAACCTCGATGTGGCCTGGGCAGGCGACCAGGTCGTGCAGTCCAACAATTGGGTGCTGGTGGACGACGCGGTTTGGTGGGTCAGTTCGTCGATAGGAACGGGGCTCGCCGGAGATGTCGTGCTTGCGTCGTTGACGGGCGAAGAGGTGCTGGAGGACGCGGCCGGAGAGCACAACCAGTTGTCGGGCGGCGTCGATGCGACCTCGGTGGACGCGTACAACGGGCTCAACAAATCCATCACGGATTTGCGCTATCGGTATCCGACGGATTCTGGCGAGGTTCTTCACTTCGGCTTTGGACCCCAAGAACGGCTAGTCAAGCAGGTGGTGGACGCGGTGTACCGGTCGCGAGGACGCGTCGTCTTGCTGACCGCCGACATCACGGATGTTGGGCTGACGGCGGCGTTGGGCGAAAAAGCAGACGCTGGGTTTGAGGTGAATGTCGTCACAGAAACGTTGTCGGCCTGGACGGCACCCGTCAGCGTTGCTGCGCGACAGGTAGACGGTGTCGTGCCCACCGTGTTGTGGACAGACGACGGCGATGGCCACAGCGTGGTGATGGTCGTGTCCCACCCGATCTGGGCTGCAGGTCGGGTGGTCGGCGGTGTGCCGGTGACCACGGACCAGTTGGTGGACGGTCTGTTGTGGTCCCTGGAATCGTCGAACGGCGGGCCAAATCTTGAGTTGTTGCAATCCTTTGTTGATGCGACGTTTGCCCGCGGGGTGACGCCATGATTTTATCGCTGCTTCTGGCGTGCAACGAACGTCCGGTGATTGACGACGCACTGGGCGGTCCCGTGGAACTGTGGTTCAATGATCCCGGCAGCCGGCTCGACAACGTGTGGGAACCGGACGTCATCGACGCCATGGTCGCGCTGATTGACCGCGCCAACGCCACGATTGATCTGGCGGTCATGGGATTTTCGCATCCGGATCTCGTGGACGCGCTTGTGGCGGCCTACGACCGTGGAATTGCGGTGCGTATGGTGGGCGATGCGGGTCACCTCGAGAACGCCGGCTACATCACGTTCCGCGACCGCCACATCCCGCTGGTCGCCGGAAATAGCGCACACATCATGCACGATAAGTTCATGGTGGTCGATGGTCGGTTTGTGTTTGTGGGCACGGCGAATTGGACGCCGTCGGACCTGGAACAAAACGCCAACAATTTTGTCATGATCGATTCGCCCGCTGTCGCGGCCGACTTCACAGCGGAACACGCGCAGATGTTTGCGGGCACGTTTGGGCAAGACAAAATCGAAATCGAAAACGGTCGCACCTACACGGTGGGGGACACGGAAGTCGAGGTGTGGTTCAGCCCCAACGAAGACGCCATGGGGCGAATTCTCGAACTCGTAGACGCTGCCGAATCCTCCATTCGGTTTTCCATTTTTGCCTTTACCAAGGACCAGCTCGGCTCGGCCCTCGTCCGACGTCACGAAGAGGGTGTGCTTGTAGAGGGTGTCGTTGATCAGAGCCAATTGCATAGCAACGGGCAGTTCAGCGAAGTCTTCCGGCTGCTCCAAGCGCAGGTGCCGTTGCGCATGGATGGCATCGATAGTTCCACGCAGCCCGGCGACTACCAGGCGGGCGGCGGGCGGCTGCACGCGAAAACGATGATTATCGACGCAGAGGGCGCGTCCCCCGTGGTCATCACCGGCTCTTTCAATTGGTCCGCTTCGGCCACGCAGAGCAACGACGAATATTTGCTGGTGATGCACGGCGCGGATGTCTCAACCACCTTTGACGGCTGGTGGGAGTCGTTGTGGGGCAACGCGCGCGACATGGGGTCGCAGTTTGTGGGAAACGGGGTGAACGTCGGCGATTTGTGGATCGATGAGGTGATGTGGTTCGGTGTGACGCCGGACGATCCCGAAGGCTACGACGAGTTCATCGAGTTGCGAAATCGGACGGCGGAGCCTATTTCCCTCGATTTGTGGCAAATCGCGAGCGATTTCGACACGGTGGTTGGGTTTCCACCGGGTTCAACGATTCCCGGCAATGGCCGCTATCTGGTTGTGGATCACCTGCTGGAGCGGTTTGAAGATGGGTTGCCCCAGGACGGTGGCAGCGCGACGACGGCGGCGGACATGGTGGTCAATCCGTTCAACGACGACCGGGCGGCGCGGCTCTACCTCGAAGACGAGTTCCTCCGTCTGCGCTTGCTCGACCCGCTCGGCGTCGAGGCGGACGTGGTGGGTGATGCGGGGCCTCCGTTTGCAGGTGGACCGGGCAGTGAGGGCGAGGCGCGCAGCATGGAACGGTTGCCTGGTGGCGAGGACGGGACGGACGCCCTTTCGTTCGCGGCCTGCCCCCTCGACGTGGGCGGGAACTACGTGCGCGAGGATTGGCGGGACTTGATTCTGGCGACGCCGGGGGAGGAGAACGGCGCGAAGTGACGGTCCGAAACGGTTAGCTACCGGGCGCCTTTGGAGCCGCGTGCGCCCTGCATTCCTCGTCCTTTTTGTCCATTCTGGTTGTTGCTTTCCCGCTCCTGGCGGTTTTGTGCGCCAGGACAGTGCAGCCGGCACGGTCGATACGGCGACGGTGGCCTGCCTGAGTGGGTCACCCGGCGTGGCGGTGGGGTTGGGCAGCACGGCCTTCGAGCTTGCGGCCGACGAAGTGGATGCCCAGGCCGGTGCGCAGGGCGGCCATCATTTGTACTTCGCATTCCGAGGTACGGGGCTGGACGTCTCGGACTGGACAACCGTGTGGATCACCGGCACGGTCAAGGATCGGCTCGTGCTCGAGCAGGGCGCACAACTCGGGTTCGCATGCCTCGACGACGGAACAGCGCTGGCCACGGGCTTGTTGGTGGGGTTGCCCGAGGAGGAGCACGATGAGGACTTCGTCTTCGTGGTGAAACTCACGGATGCGGGTGGCACCGAAGTGACGGATTCGATGGCGCTGCAGGTTCACTATTGACCCCGCTTGACCTCGGTAGCCTGCGTCACGCCGATCTCCCCGAGGTCGTGCCCTCCCAGTGGTTCGGAACGTGGTTCGTGGTGCGATCGGATTTCCCGATGTGGCGCGACCCACGCAATGTCGACGCTACGCTGACCTATGGACCCGTCGCGGGCGCTCCCGACCGAATGACAGACCGCGTTTCTTATGTGCGAGACGGCCGCGCGCGCCGGATCCAGGGGACGAATACCGTCGACCCGGTGGCGCGCTCGCACTTGACGTGGCGCGGCGCTGGCCTGCTCGCCTGGGTGACGAGTCGCTGGTGTGCGGTCGCATTGGGGGACGGCCTGGCCGTCATCGCCTTCTCGAAGACCCTGTTCACGCCCTGCGGCGTGGACGTGTTGTGCCGAGTCCCTAATCCTTGTGCATCGAAGGTTGGCGCCCTCCTGGACTTGGCCTCCATCGTGCCGGGTGTGAGCGACCACCTCGAACAACTTCATGTTTGTTCACAATCAGGCATCACGCCCGCAACACTCGGATCCTAGAACTCAAGCGGGCCGAGACAAAACCCTCGGCCTGGGAGGTCAGCATGTTTGGTCGTCGTCGGTTTGGTCGTCGCCTGCTGTTTTTCGGGTTGGCGCCCCTGCTCGCCCTGGGCGCATTGGCGGTTCCCGTGTTCGCGTGGAGCGGCGCCGGCATGCACGGAGGCTGGGGTCGTTGTGGACACGGTCCGGAATCGGCCGAGGATGTGGTTGCGCACATGAAAGTCATGGCCGATCAGATGAAGTCGGTCGCGGGGGTGGATGAGGTGCAAGGCGCCGCGATCGACGCCATCGTTGCCGACGCAGCGCCGCGGATGGCGGCCTTCCGCACCGAAGGCGAAACGCTTCGGGAGGACCTGCACGCAGCTCTGAGCGCGGACGACATCGATGAAAACGAGGTCGAACGCTTGCGCCGGGACGGAATCGACTTGGCAAACCGTGCGTCCAAAGAAGGGCTGGACGCCGTTCTTCAGGTCCGCGCCATCCTCACGCCGGAACAGCGGGCTACCGTGCGCGACTTGGTACAGCGCTTTCACGGCTCGGATCGCTGGTAAATCGCGATGCCGGAGGCGCGGGTCTTGGTGATCGACGACGACACGCGCCTGACGGCCATGCTGGGCGAATGGCTCGGCCGCCACGGGCTTGCGCTGTTGTCGGCCCCGGACCTGCGCTCCGGACGCGAAGCGCTCGCCCGGGGCGGCGTCGACGTCGTGGTGCTCGATGGCATGCTTCCCGACGGGGATGGCCTGGACTTGCTCCGTGAAATTCGAGCGACTTCGTCGCTCCCCGTCGTTCTGCTGACGGCACGGGGTGACGACGTCGACCGAATCGTTGGTCTCGAGTTGGGCGCGGACGACTACTTGCCGAAGCCCTTCAACCCGCGAGAACTGCTGGCGCGGCTGCGTGCGGTGCTTCGGCGGGCACGGCCGTCCGTTCAGGTGGAAGTTCTCAGGTTTGGGCGTATCGAAATCGATCGGGCTGCGCGAAGGGTGCGGGTCGACGGTGCCTTGTGTGAACTAACTAGTTTTCAATATGCATTGTTGTTGGCGCTCGCCCAACGTCCAGGCCGCGTGCAAAGCCGGGAGGAGCTACTGGCGAGCGTGCACGGGGAGGATCTGGCAGTGACCGAGCGTACGGTGGACGTCCACATTTCGAGGATTCGAGCAGCGCTCGGGGATGATGACGCCCAATGGGTACAAACTGTTCGAGGCGCAGGCTACGTGTTCGCTGGCACCGCCGGATGAGTCGGCTTCACGTCCGCATCTGGTTGCATTTCGCTTTCGTGGCTGCGCTATCGGTGATGTGTGCAGGATTCTTGATGCGCGAGGTGTCGTCCCCGGAGCGCGTGCCAAGGGCGGTGGAGAACGCGGTCGCGCACTGGTTCGAGGACCCCTCATCGTTGGCACGTGTTGCGGCCGAAAACGGCGTCGAACTCGGCCTGTGGACGGCGGACGGGCAGCTCATCGCGGGGTCTGCGTTTCCGCCCAACCCCGCCTGGGGACCTGCCGGATGGCGGTGGTTTCGTGAGGGTCCCGGAGTAGAAATTCAATTGGACGACGGCACCATCGGCGTGGCCGCTTTGGTTGATTCGGCCTGGGCACCGTCGCGCCGCCGTCACCTGGTGTTGCTGACGCTGACGCTGGCCGTGTTGGGGCTGGGCACGTGGCCCCTGGCGCGGCGGCTCACCCGACGGCTGGAAGGGCTCCGGCGCACGATGTCGAAGTGGGAAGGGGGCGATCTGGGCGCACGGGCACGGGTGGACGGGCGCGACGAAGTGGCCGACCTCGCTCGCCAGTTCAATTCCGCTGCAGAACGGGTTCAGAACCTCGTATTGACCCAGCGGAGGTTGCTGGCGTCCGCGAGTCACGAGTTTCGCTCGCCGCTCACCCGAATTCGAATGGCCGTGGCGTTAATGGACGACGGCACCGCCCGTGGCGCTGAGTTGGTCGCAGACATCGAGGAGTTGGACGCCCTCGTAGGGGATTTGCTGGCGGCAGGAAGGGGAAATGCCAGAGCCATTTCGCCCTCGGAGGTGGATTTGGACGCCCTGGCCAAGGAGGAAGCGGATCGGGTGGGCGCTTCGGTGGCAGGAAACAGCGGACCCGTGTGGGTGGACGCGCCGCTCGTTCGCCGTTTGGTGCGCAACTTGCTGCAGAACGCCGTGCGGCATGGCGCGGTCCCGATCGCGCTGTCGCTCGAGCGTACGACGACTGGCGTAATGGTCACCGTGACGGACGGGGGCCCCGGCATCGCAGAAGGCGACCGTGAGCGGGTCTTCGAGCCGTTCTGGCGGCCCAGCGGGCACCGAGAGGACCAAGGAAGCGTCGGGCTTGGGCTCGCGCTTGTGCGAGAGGTTGCGCGGGCCCACGGCGGCGACGCAACTGTGTTGGTAGGCGCCCCGTCGCGGGTTCGGGCCACGCTTCAAACCGGACCCCCCAAACGAGAGAGTGACGATCCTGTGACGCCTCCTGGCTGCAGTCGGCGTTAGCAGCACATGGGAGACACAATGCGTGGCTGGATCATCGTGCTTGCATTGGGCTGCGCTCCCCCTCAGCCGGAGGACAAGGCGGATGGGTCTCGAGCGACCTTGCCGTCGGGTCCAGCGGGTCGGCCGGCGCCGATTCTTGCGGGTCCGCCGATGCCTCAGAACAAGGCTGGGTTGGTGATCAACGAAGTGATCGCCGCGAACGAATCCCAGTGGCAAGAACCGGCAGACTACTCCACGCCCGATTGGCTGGAGTTGTTCAACGCCTCCGACGTCGCCATCCCGCTTGCCGACGTTGAGGTCAAATTTGGAGGCGGCAAATGGAAAGGCAGCACCGGCGAGATTGCGCCGGGGGGCTACTTCTTCCTGGTGGTAGATGGGCTGACGGACAATGCCGATCACGCGCCGTACGGCATCAACGCGCTCGGCGAGGAAATCGAGTTGGAGGTCGACCATGACGTCGTGGACCGGATCTCCACCGGCCCCATGTATGACGACGTGGTTTGGGCTCGGTTCCCCGACGGCGGCGCCTGGTTGCCCTCCATTCGTGCGACTCCGGGCTGGACCAACGGTTCCTCGCCGCCCGAGAGCCTCGATCCTCGGGACAGCGTCTTTCAACGCGACCACGTCCTTCGGGTGGACTTGCTCCTCAGCGACGGCGACATCACGGCGCTCAACGCAAGCAGTTCGAATAACGAGGTTTGGGTCGTCGGCGATATCGTGGTCGACGGGACTCAATTCCCCGGCGCAGCCGTGCGCCTTAAGGGCAGCGGGTCATTCCAAACCCTCACCGGCAAACCCAATTTCAAGCTGGACTTGAACGCCGAGGATACGAGCGTTCGTTACCGCGGCCTGCGCGCACTTACGTTGAATTCTGGAAATATCTTCGATCCGTCGCGCACGCACGAGTTCCTGGCGTACGAACTGGCGCGTGAGGCTGGCCTCGTCGCGCCGAGGGTCGGGTGGGTGCGCGTTTACGTCAACGAGGAGGACTACGGCCTATACCAAAACGTGGAGACCTGGGACGAAGAATTCTACCAGCGTTGGTGGCCAACACAGACCACAGGGCAGTTGTTTGAGGGAGATTATTTCAGCTGCGAGTTCGGGGACGGGGAGGATCCGACGACCTGTAAGTACGATGAGGGTCCGGAAATCCCGGACTACACGGGCCTAGTGGAACTCGACGTGTTGGTGGAGGGTGGTGCAAATGGGCCCGCAAAGTCGGATTTGTGGACCAAACTCAACCACGACCGATGGCTGACGTATATGGCGTGGGAGGGAATCATCGACCATTGGGACGGCTATATGTCTCCCAACAATTGGCGGTTTTTTGAGGACGGACAGACGGGCCTCATCGAATGGCTGCCGTCGGGAACGGATTGGTCTTGGGATGGGCCGCCCGATGTGTACGGCGGGAATGGCAACGTGACGAATTTGTGCCTGGATATCGGGGACTGCAAACGCGAATACGAGGACTACGTCGTAGCCGTAGCGGACATCTCGGATTCGCTGGACCTTCCGACCACGCTCATGGATCTCAGGACTTGGCTGCACGACGAGATCGTGTCAGACCCGCGCTCCGACCATTCCATCGGCGACATCAACGACACCTTCGATACGACGATGCAATATCTACAGGAAAATCCAGAAGACGCGCGTCAAGATGTCCAATAGAGCGGCGTCCGAGCAGGTTGATGCTGTGTCGCGGGCCTGCGCTCCTCGTCACGGGCGATGCAGCCCGCTCCCTGCGGTGCTCGACTCCGCTCCTTGCCTCATCCTGCTCGGTCACCGCTTTAGGGCCCGCGCAAAAATAACTTGCGCATTCGGACTCGCTGGCATCCCGCGCCGCTGCGTTGCGGGGACCCCGCCGAACCTGCGAAGTACGCCACGTACTCCTCGGTTCGGCTGCACCCCGCGCCTTGCGCGGCGGGCGCCATCGAGCCCTCGATGCTGCAACTTATTTTTTGCGCGGGCCCGTAGTAGCTCACGGTTTCAAAACACATTTGGGGAATTGAAATGAAACACTTGTACATCCTGCTCGCGCTCAGCGTGGCCTGCGCGGAAACCGCGGACAATACCGATGTCGCCCCGGGCACGACCGACAAGCCGGACCCCGTCGTACCTCCGACCACAGATCCGCCCGCCAACGGCGATGCGGATTTTGACGGTGCGGCGGACGGAATCGACTGCGCCCCGGACGACCCGCAGGTTTTCCCAGGAAAGTCTGAATCTTGCGATGGCGTCGACAACGATTGTGACGGACTCGTAGACGAAGACTTCGACTTTGACCTCGATGGTTACCTCACGGACGACCCGAACTGCCGGGTGCTAGGGAGCGACGTAGACTGTAACGACGGCTACGCCGACATTCACCCAGGCGCGGAGGAGACCTGCGACGACCGCGACGAAAACTGCAATGCCATCGTAGATGACGCTGACGACGATGACGGCGATGGGTTCAACCTGTGCGACGATTGCAACGACGACGACGAATTCATCTTCCCTGGCGCCGCCGAGGCCTGCAATGGCATCGACGATGACTGCACGGGCGGTGCGGACGAGGTGTGGGACGAAGATGGCGATGGCACCGCCGGTTGCGCTGGTGACTGCGACGACCGGGACCCGGGGAATGCGCCGAACCTGCCCGAGATCTGCGACGGGCATGACAACAATTGCGACCTGGTTGTCGACGATGGGTTCGACGAGGATGGCGACGGGTGGAAGACGTGCGTGGGTGATTGTGACGACACCAACCCGCTCGTGAACCCCGCTGTCTTTGAGATTTGCGACGGAATTGACACCGATTGTGATGGGATCATCCTGGACGATCTCGATCAGGACCTCGATGGCGTCACCCTGTGTGAAGGGGATTGCAACGACAACAAGATTCAAATCTACCCTGGCGCGCTCGAGGCTTGCGACGATATCGACAATGATTGCGACTTCGTCATCGATGAAGACCCGGTTTGCCACGGGTGCACGGATCTCGGCAGCTGGCAGGCCTGTTCCGAGTTGAACACGTGGGGCAACGCGCTGGAGATTTGTGACTCGTTTGCCATGTCGCTGGTCACGGTCGACGACGCGGGAGAGAACGTGGCGCTGGCCTTGGCTGCCGACGCTTCGTTGGTCCAGACGACGGCATGGATTGGCGTCAGCGACACGGCGCTCGAAGGCACCTACGTGTGGGCGGACGGAACGTTGTACGACTACACCGCTTGGGCACCCGGAGAGCCGCTGGCGAACGACTGCGGCTACATCGGGTTGGCGACCCAGCAATGGAAGATGTCGGACTGCACGACCGCACGCGCCTTCATCTGCGAGTAAAGGCCAGCATCAGAATAGACGCTCCGCTTCGGGCGGCGATCATCCTCTAAGGGCGCGCAGCCGGTTCACGAGGCGGTCCACGCCGGAGCCGGCGAACTGTTTCTGGACTGCGCCATCTCGGTAGATGAGGTTGTACGGAAGCACGTCCAGCTCCTTGAGCCAGGCGGCATTCTCTCGTTTGAAACCGATGAGCCCTCTTTGGTCCAACAAGAGCTTCCCTACGCGCACGTCGCTGAATTCCTGGTCCGCGGCAAGGAATTCGGTCAGTTCGGCGGTCCATGTCGCACAGGCAGCGCAGTCGGACTTGCCGAGCACCAGCACGGCCACCCCCGTGGCGGCGAATTCGCTCCATGAGGAACCGTCCAACGTTTCCAAAAAACGGTCGGCCATTACTTGACGAACTTGTCGCCCTTCTTCCAATCCACGCCACACAGGCCGCCCGACATCAAGGCTTGAACCGTCCGCAGCGTTTCGTGGGGGCTGCGCCCGGCGCTGGTATCGTTCACGGAGGCGGACCGCACAACGCCCTTGTCATCGACGACGATGGTTGCACGGTAGGCGATGCCGTCGCTTTCTTTCAGCACATCGAAGGCCTTGGCGACATTGTGCGTGGTGTCGGCGAGCACGGGGTGAGACACGCCGTTGGGGAAAATGGCGGCGTCGTTGAACCATGCGCGGTGGCTGTGCCACGAGTCGGTGGAGGCGCCGACGACTTTCACGCCGTCATCTGCAAACTCACCAGCCAGTTCCTGGAAACCGCGGATTTCCGTGGGGCAAATGAAGGTGAAGTCGAGGGGGTAGAAATAGAGGACGTGCCAGCTGCCCTTGAAGTCGGCATTCGATAGCTTGACCTCGGTGCCGTTGTGGTACGCCTTGCTCGACCAGTCCGGTGCCTGCTTTCCGATGAGACCCATTGAAACCTCCGTGTGGGAACGACGTCCCGTGATCCCCGGACTCGGTCCGCGGCTGGCGTCGTTAGGCACCATTCGTTCGTGGGTCAAGTCCGCTGAGTCGGCTCGTGGTCACTGTTGGGCGAGGTTCGTGTGAGGAACTGGGTGCGAATTGGGACGGTTGTGCTGGGAAATGGTTGCATTGCGCCCCAAACGGGTGCTCCGGAGCCATTGATCGCGGACGAAACCACCCATGAAGAGCCGCCCCAGGGGTCTGTGCCGACCGTGCCCGCGCCTTCGATCGGGGTTGAAACGGTACCGTCGGAATGTCCTGAGGGTCGGTGGCCCGACCTGCGCATCGCGGAGATGGTCCCTGGCAACACCCGCGGCTGGCGGGACATCACGGACGACGTTGTAGACTTCGTTGAGTTGTGGGACGCCGCAGGGCTCGGGCTCACGCTTTCGGGTTGGACGTTGTCAGAAGGCGGCCAATCGGGCGTGCTCGGTGACGGTCTGGTCGCGGCGGGCGGGCGGCTGTTGGTCGCCGCCAGCGGCAAGGCCGACGAGCCTCTTGGGGCACCCGAAGGCGAGATTCATTTGCCGTTTCGGTTGGACTCAATGGGCGGAACGTTGAGTCTGCTCGCGCCGGACGGTTGTGTAGCGGACACGATTTCGTGGACCCGCGTTCCCGCCGACATGGCGGTCGGTCGACCGGACGCAGACCCGGCGAGTTGGGCGTTTTTCTTGGTTCCGACCCCGGGTGGTGCCAATACCACTGAGTCGAGACCCAGATTTGCGGATCCCCCGACCCTGCTCCCTGCCAGCGGTGTGGTGCCCGATGCGGTGGTGGAGGTCGTCGTACCGTCAGGAACGACGGTGCGCGGCACGCTGGACGGCACGGAGCCCAGTGAATTGAGCACACAATATACTGGCGCGTTTGCGGTGGAGGGGGGCGCATTCCCCGTCCCTGTCCGAGTGAGGTCCTTCGAAGACGGTGCATGGCCCAGCGCCATCGTTACCGCCTCTGTCGTCGAAGACGACACGATGCTCGACGCTGGGCTTCGGGTGGTGAGTCTTGTCGTCGACCCGACCGACCTGTTTGACGACGCCGAAGGGATTTGGGCCTATGGCGACGCCGCCGACTATGAGCCGTGGTACCCGTATTTTGGCGCCAATTTCTGGGAGGATTGGGAGAGACCCGTGCATGTGGATTTCTATGAATCCGACGGAACGCTCCTGTTGTCTCAGGACGCAGGGATTGCGATTCACGGGGGGTGGAGCCGGGCCTTTGACCAACGCGGATTGAGACTGTTGGCGAGAAGCGCCTACGGCGACCCGACCTTCAATATTGCGGCCATTTCCACGGAGGAGCTGACGGAGTTCACGAGTCTTGTGCTTCACAATGGGGGTGACTGGTGTGGCACGCACTTGTTTGATGCGAGTGCGGATGTATTTCTCAGGGACGAACGCGGGCTCAAATCGGAACACCTCGACAGCCAGGGGTGGGAACCCGTCGAAGTGTGGCTCAACGGGGCGTATTGGGGTGTCTACCAACTACGGGAACGGCTCAATGCCGATTTCGTGGCGGCCCATCATCCCGTAAATGCGGATGACCTGGACCAGTTAGAGTTGGGGTGGACCCACGCGCCGCATTGGCAGGTCGAAGAAGGGGATGCGGTAGCGTTCGACGCACTGGAGGCCTTGATCGCGACGACGAATCTCGGGTCCGACGATGCCGCGTGGGCCTCGTTTGTCTCCCAAGTCGACGTGGAAAACCTGGCGCTGCTGCTGGTGGCGACGACGTGGTACGCGAATGGCGATTTTGGGGGCAACAACCTGAGGTTGTGGCGCCCGCGCGAAGACGAAGGTGCGTTTCGTTGGATGTTGTACGACATTGGCCATGGTTGGCCGGATTCGGCCACGGATACCCTTTCGTGGGTGTCGACGAGCAATTGGCCTGGAATGCCGGCCGGCGAAGCGCTGGGTCGGAAGGAGTTCCACGATCTGGTGGCCCTGGTGGCGGCCGAGCAGATGGCCACGTCATTCGACCCATCCGAGTCGTCTTCACGCCTCGATGAGATGGGCGTTCGCGTGCAGCCAGCGATGGCGGACCAGATGGCGCGTTGGTGCCCGTTCGGAGGCGGTCTGGCGGGTTGGAACGCGTCCATGGCGTGGGCGCGGCAGTTCACTGTCCAACGAAGTCCGCTGTACCGAGAGCAGGTGCGAAGCGCGCTAACGCTCGGTCCAGACGTGGGGTTGACGGTGGAGGTTACGCCGGCAGGCAGCGGCCGCATTGGTTTGGTGTCCGTCGAAGTCGCGGCCCCATTCTCGGGTCTTTTCTTTTCAAACGTGCCCATCGTCCTCACGGCGCGTCCGGAGCCCGGTTGGGTCTTTTCAGGCTGGGTGGGCGACGTGGAGGGCGACGCAGCAACCTTGACCTTTGTTCCGACCCAAACGACGCTGGTACAGGCGGTCTTCGTCCCCGAATAGGCGCGCTACGGACGAACGCCGAATAGGGCCTCGAAGTTGTCCTCAAGCTGCGTCTGAACTGCGTCGATCCCGATTCCCCACAGCCGGGCGAGGGTACGTGCCGTGTCGGCGACATGCGCGGGTTCGCTCGGCGTTCCGGGCTCAGGCGACAGGAAGGGGCAGTCTGTTTCCAGCAGGATTCGGTCGCGTGGCAACACTTCAGCGATACGCATGAACGACTGGCTTCGGTGCAGGTTGGCGGGAAGGGACAGCCAATGGCCGGCCTCCGCAATCTGCTTCGCGAGGTTCAGCCGACCTCCAAAACAGTGCCAGTTCACGCGTTTTGCTCCCTTGGCGGAAAGCATTTCCAACATCCGTGGCTCCCGCTTGCGGGAATGGCAGATCATCGGCTTGTCGTTGTCCAAGGCCACCTGGACGAGCGCGTCGAACACCGCCTCCTGAGCGGGCCAGAGGTCGGGCGGCACCCAGTGGCCGTCCAGGCCGATTTCGCCGATGGCGAAGGCGGAGGCCGCATGGTCTCGGACCCACGCAATCCCCTCCTCAGCGGTCACCAAACGGGTGTCGTCGCGAGGGTAGTCCACCCCCTGCGCGACCATCTGCGGCAATACTGTGTCCACCGGGTAGAAGCCAAACGCCGGCCGAACCAGGGGTTGCCTTGCGGCGAGGGCGGCCACGGCTGCGTTGTCGTCGGGGTTGAGGCCGTTGGAGATGATCGTCGTGACGCCGGCGGAACGGGCGCGCGCGAGTGCACGGTCCACATCGGTGAAACGTGGGTGCGTCAGGTGCGCATGGACGTCGAACCAACCCATGATCAGCCCGTAGCACTCCACCCAAATGCAATGACGGAGAGGAGAAAACCGAGCTTCGGCACCCGGAACAGGCAGCCTAGCAACACCTCCCGCGCTGGCACCTGAGCGGCGCCCGCGGCCCAGGTGGTGAGTGAGTACGGGACGGGTCCGATGGCACCCATGGCGACGGCGCGACCGCCATACCTTTCGAAGAGGCCGCGGACCTGGGTGCGGTCCAGGAGGGCGGCGACGGGCGGCCACGGCCCCAGGAGGCCGCCTAATGCCCACCCCGTGAGGCCAGCCAGAATGGACGCGACACTTGCGGTCGCCCACACTTGGAAAAAGCCCAGGCCTCCAATCCACCCCATGAGCAAGGCGGGCTCATCGTGGATGAAGAAGGAATCGATGCACCACACCAGAATGCCGACACCGAGCAGGCCGTAGCGACCGACGAACCACTCGGCCACGGCTTGCACGGGCTCCCGAGCCCATGTGCCCACGATGACAATGGCCACAACCACGAGAACCAACGCGGCCACGCCGCGAGCGACACGAAAGCGGTGAAACATCGCGTGCGCGTTAGCCCGATCGGTGGGCGGCCGCGTTGCCTACAACCCGCACACGCTGTCGATGTCGGCGCCAGACTCGACCGGCATGTGCGCAAGCGTGGCCTCTCCGAGGATGCAGACGACCTCACCGTCCGCGCACGGCACACAATCGTCGCCAAACAGCGCCACGAGTTCGCACACGTCGCCAAGCAATGCAGCCAGGGGGCGAGTATCCACGAGGCCCGTCAATACGATGTCGGAGAGTTCGCTCGCATCCGAAGCGACCGTGCCGCGCAACATGAAGTCTTCGACATCGACGAACACACCAGAGATGTCGAGTTTGAACGGGGTGGGCCCGATCTGGAACGTGGGGGCGTGACTGTAGTCGGAAGGGGCGGCCACAGCGGCGGTACAATTGGGCTCAAATGGGAATCCCGACGGTGCGAGCGCGACCACGGTGGAAAGGACCTCCGTCACGGGGTCGATTTCGACAACCTCGATGCCGACGTCGGTCAAGTCGACCAGACCGAGGAGCAAATCCATGGCGCCCGGCTCGATCCAGTCGAAGTTTTCGAGCGATTCGACGTACACGGCGCCGCAGGTGTGGTCCCCTCCAGCGCAGTCCTGGTCGATTCCGTCGCAGCTGTCGTCCACGGCACCCGGGTAGGTCGACGGGTCGTCGCCTGCGCAGTCACCCGCGCACGCGGAACTGCCGTCGCCGTCGGTGTCCAGGCCGCTTACGGCTGGATCGGCGTCGTCGCAATCGGTTCCGCCGAATCCTTCCAGGTCGTCGCCGTCGCCGTCGGCATCGTAGTCGGACAACTCGTCGCAATTTCCGTCGATTCCGTCGTACCACACCTCTTCGGCGCCAGGGTATGCGGCGGGACGTTGGTCCTCGCAGTCGACGTCGACGTCGTATCCGTCGCCATCTTGGTCGAAGTCAGAGCCTGTGCTGCAGTCCTGGTCGGTGCCGTCGTACCAGACCTCCACAGCATCGGGAAAGACGAGGGCATCTTGGTCGTTGCAGTCTTCGGGGTGGTCCACGCCGTCCCCGTCCTGGTCGTAGTCGGAGCCGCCGTTACAAGCTTGGTCGATACCGTCGTACCAGAGCTCGTCGGCGCCCGGAAACACGGTGTCGTCGTGGTCGTTGCAATCCGTATCGGCGGGGAAACCGTCGCCGTCTGCGTCGACGAGCGGATTTGTTCCCGAGCCCGTTCTGGTTGGCAGCTCGACATTGTCGTCGGTTTCTCCGACTTTCTCGCCGCCGCTCGTACACGCAAACATCCACAGCATAACGGTCGTCATGAAATCCTCCGGCCTGCGCATTGGGGTTAGCCGCGTGCATGCGCCGTGTCGTGCACGTCCTTCCGGACCTGGAGCTCGGAGGCGCTCAAGTGTTGGTCACCCGGTTGGCCTTGGCCCACCAAAGATGGATGCCGTCGGTGGTGTCGCTGTACGGGGACACCGGCTCGTTGGCAGACCTGCTGAAAGCCAAAGGGGTGGGGGTGTACGGCCTGCGAAAGCGGTTGGGCCCGGATCCACGCGTCGTGCCCCGGTTGTGGAAAATGCTCCGTCAGCTAGGCGCTGACGTCGTTCATACCCACCTGTACCCGTTGGGCTACCTTGAGTTGGTTCCGCAACGTTGGCCGACGGTGCACACCGTGCACACGCTGGCCGGCGACGAAGTGGGTCGAACGCGGTTCCTTCACCGTCGGGCGTTTTCACGCGGGGTTGTGCCGGTCGGCGTGTCGAACGAAGTCGCGGAAAGTGTCCGATCCGTGTACGGCTGCCCGGCCCGGGTTGTCTTGAATGGGGTCGACCTGGATGGTCTGGTGGTGCCTTCCGCTCGTGTGGCCACGATTCGGAGCGCGCTTGGGGTGCCGGTTGACGCCTTCGTCTTGACGATTGTCGCCCGCCTCGACGCGGTCAAAGATCATGCGACCCTGTTTCAGGCCTTCGACCGGTTTGCGGATGCGAACAGCCATCTTTGGGTGGTTGGGGACGGACCGGAACGAACGACCGTGCAGGCCGCGCGTGCTGCGTCTCCCCATGCCGGGCGGATTCATCTGCTGGGGGCTCGAACGGATGTGGCTGACCTGTTGCACGCCTCGGACGCGGTCACGCTGACGTCGCGGCTGGAAGGGATTCCGCTGGCCCTTCAAGAGGCGATGGCCGCAGGACGTGCCGTGGTGGCCACGCGGGTAGGTGGTGTGCCCGGGATGATCGACGATGGTGTGACCGGGTTGCTCGCGCCTGTGGGGGACGTGGCGGCGTTGGCAGACGCTTACCGACGACTCCGAGACGAGGCCTTGCTTCGGGTGGCCTTGGGCGCAGCGGCCGCGCGTTGGGCAGCAGAACGCTTTGGAATCGACAGCACAGTTGCGGGGTACGAGTTGCTCTATGACGAGGTCGTTGCGCGTTAGCGCCACGGAATGAGTGGTGCGCTCGTTACCGGTGGTGCAGGTTTCATCGGCGCCGCCATCGTCCGACGTCTTGTCGCGGAGGGTCGGACCGTGACCGTATTGGACGACTTGTCCACGGGTTCACTGGCGCGGCTCCCGGAACACAAGAACCTCAGCTTCATCCAAGGGGACATTCTTGACCCCGCTGCGGTGCGCCGCGCCTTGGCGGGCGTGGACGTTGTGTTTCACCACGCTGCGATTGCGAGTGTCGAACGATCTGTCGCGGATCCGGCGGGCTCGCTCGCGGTGGGGGTCGTGGGCACGGCGCGGCTGTTGGAGGGTGCGCGGTCAGCGGGTGTTCGGCGGTTTGTGTTCGCGTCGAGTTCGGCCGTGTACGGGGATGATCCGTCCGACCCGAAACGGGAGTCCGGGCCGACCGTTCCTCGGTCACCGTATGCGGTAGGCAAACTGGCGGGCGAACTCCTGTTTGCGTCGGCCCAGGCGCTGTATGGCATCGAAGCGGTGTGCCTTCGATACTTCAACGTGTATGGGCCAGGGCAGGACCCCGATGGCGCCTACGCCGCCGTCGTGCCGCGGTTTGTGCAAGCGGCGCTTCGAGGACTCCCGGCGACTCTGTACGGTGATGGGGGGCAGACGCGCGATTTCTGCTTTGTGGGCGACGTGGTGGAGGCCAACTTGCGGGCGGCGACAGTTTCAGGCGTCGCGGGTTCGGTCTTCAATATCGGAACGGGCGCAGCGACGTCGGTATCGGCCCTTCATGAAGCCGTTTGCGACGCTGTTCGCGCCGTGTCTGGTCGATCGCCCTTGCTGCCAATCCGCGAGACGGCGCGCATGGGCGACGTTCGTCACTCGGTGTGTGACCCGGGCCGTGCAGCCGCCGCGCTGTCGTGGCGAGCCGAGACGTCACTTTCCGACGGGATCCTTCAGACCGTACGGGCTGCGGCCGAAGTAGGGTCCAGTTGACGATCCGGGGGCAGCATGTGGTGGTGGATGTCGTTGGGCTGTTCGCAGTCGAACTCTGACTTTGAGGGGTTGTCGAACGGGCAGTGCCCCGATGTGACCCAGACCGTTCAGAGTGAGTTCAAGAGTTCGGGAAAGAAGCGCCGGGTGCAGATCGTGATTCCCGACGCGCCGCGGGAACCCATGAACCTGATGTACACATTTCACGGGCTCAACCCGAAATCGTCCGATCCCATTACGCAGGTGACAAAGGACAACGACCTTCAACGCATCGCCAACGACACCAACACCGCGATGGTCGTCCCTGAGGCGTTGGCCACGACCATCGGCTTTCTGGGTGACTTCCTGTTGTGGGGGATCCTGGGAGATGAAGAGGACGACTTGGTCCTGTTTGACGACCTTCAGATCTGCATGACGGAAACGTGGGGCATCGATGCGGAACACGTCTCCGTGTGGGGCCACAGCGGGGGCGCGTTGTGGACGAGTTTGCTGACGATGCAGCGTCCGGACGTGTTCTCCGCGGCAGCAGAATTCAGTGGCGGGTCGGACGTCGTGATCGGCGTGCCGGGCCTTTCTGGCCCGTGGGTGATCTACGACCAAACGCCGGACATTCCCTACATGTTGTCCACAGCGGGTGCCGCCGACGTCTGGCCCGACGAGACCCTGGCCGTCCTGGATTTTCAGGCGTCGACCTCCAGCTTGGAATCGCAACTCGTGGACGACGGTCGGTTCACGATTCGCTGCGAGCACAATCTCGGGCACTACAAGATTCCGCTCGACCAATGGGAGTTCGCCGCGGAATGGCTCACCGTGACGGAACGGGGATCCGTGTCACCGTACAGCAACGGGGAGTTGGCTTTGCATACGGCTTGCAACCCCAGCACCCCCTCGCGTTAGCGCCGTGACCGTGTGGATCCTGGTCCTATGGGTGGCATGCGGGGAGAAAGAACCGGCTGACGTCGAAGCGTTCACGGTTCTTTCGGGTACCTGTGATGTGAACATGGACGCTGCGGAGGTCGTCAACGACGTAGTTGTCATCGCGGAAACCGACTGGCTGCGATTCGGCAACTTGGCTTTCGAGGCAGGCGACGTGTTCGGAAACGAAGAAGCCTACCTGGAGCTCCAGGCGGAGTTCTCGGTCGCGCTGCCGGATGTGGACTTCTCAGACCGCGTTGTCGTCGGCGTGTGGGCCCCGTCCGACACCTGTGACGTGCACGTGGGCGAATGGACGGTCGTGGACCTCGGCAATCGCAGCCATGTGCATGCCGCCTTCGAAGACGGCAGCCGGTGCGGAACGTGCTCGGACCCAGGAGGCGCCCTCCTCCTTCTGTCAATCGCCTTGCGCGACGAACTTCCCTCTTTGTGTCGCGCCGTGACCGACGTATGCTCTAGTTAGCCTCAGAACGCGCCGGTTCGATCCTTGCGTGGTATGCCGTCGTGGGGCCAGCCAGGAGCCACCTGTGAAGGTAGTTGTTCTAAGCCATCGCGATCACTTCCGATTCGCCCTGCAACTGGTGGAGGTCTTCGGCGTGGCTGGGCACGAGGCCATGGCCTGGGACGACGCCGATTTTGCAGCACAACGATCGCGCGCGCAAGATGCTTTCATGTTCGGGCTGTGGGACACGAAATTCTCCCGTATGGCGGCAGCGACCGTGCCACAGCGAATTCGCGGGCAGGGACTCGTCTCGGGCTTCAATCGTAGGCTTGCGCTCGTGCTTCCGGTGGACGACATCGTCGATCGCGACACGAACCTCAAGGACCTGGACACCCAGCTTGAGGAGTTGGATCAGGCGTCCGCAAACAAGGCGATGATGGTCGGTGCGAACCCGAGGGACAGCCTGGGGGTAGTGTTCTGCCGCTCGTGGATCGACCGAGTTCGGAGACTGGCCGCACAGCGCAATCCGCGTACGTTGCGTTTCGACATGCGGTACGTTGACGCGCAGATCGCCTTGGGGGTGGCACGATTCCTCGCGGATTTGGTGGACGAATGGATGGCGCAACCGGGAATCACCCCGCCGCCGGTCCAGGCGCGATCGGAATCGGGGACCCCGGTCAGCAGCACCGCGACACCCTTTGTGAGCTACGCGGAAACTTTGACCAGGAATCCGACCGCTTCTGTTCCTCCGACACCTCGCGTCGCTGAAGTTGGCTTCCGCGCGACCACGCGGGACGGCCTACAGGTGCAACTGCAGAGCGCGTTGGTCGAAGTGCAGAGTGCCGAGGGCCGGGTCAGCGTGCGGGAAGATGCTGTTCGTCGGGCCGCACCCGCCGACCGCGACGCTCGATCGCGGGAACTCGACAACGCTCGGAGGCTGTTGCGCATCGCGCACACGCGAGTTTCTGCCCTTACCCGGCAGCTCGAAAGTTAGCGCGGGAGTTGGCTACCAGCGTCGCGACGGTTGCGACGGCAAGCACGAGCACGGCAGCGTGAAACGGGGCGGCGGGATTTCGGGTTGCGTACAGCCATCCCCCGAGCGTCGGTCCCAACACGCGACCGAGCGCGGCGAAAGACTGATTTGTGCCGAGCACGAAGCCCTGTTCGTCCCCTGCGCCCTTGGAGATCAGCGCGGTGAGCGAAGGCGACGCGAAACCCTGCCCGGCCGCCATGAGCGAGAACACTGCCCACAACGCGGGCCCAGGCGAAACTCGGGGAAGGAGCACAAGCCCGCAAGCCAGTACGATCAAGCCGACCGCGACGAGCCGGTGCTCCCCGACTCTGGGGACGAGGCGGCGCAACAACCCGCCTTGAACAACGATGGTCGTGAGACCCGCAACACCGAACAGCCAACCGACGGATTGGGGCCCGAGGGCCCAGATGTTCTCCGCATACAGCGTGAACGTGGACTCCATGAGCGCAAAGCTGGTCGTCAGCAGGCAGGTGACGGCGACGTACAATCCGACGGTAGGGTGAAGAAGCACACGAACGAGTGCCCGAGGATCGATGCTCCGGGTCGTGTGATTGGAAACGGAGGGCACGCGCGTCTCCTTAAGGAGGACGACCGCGAGTACGAAGTTGATGAAGGACAGACCGGCCGCCGTCCAGATCGGAACCGTGAGTCCATAAACGGAGAGCGCACCTCCCATTGCGGGCCCAGCGGTGAAGCCGAGGCCGAAGGCTGCCCCGATGAGCCCCATGGCGCGGGCGCGGTGTTCTGGGGCAGTCACGTCTGCGAGTGCGGCTTGTGCAGTACCGATATTTGCGGTCGCTGCACCGTGCGCGATGCGAAAGACGTAGAGCCACAACAGGCTGTCGGCCATCGCGAACCCAGCGAGGCAGACAGCGGTTGCGCCGATGCTCCAAAGGAGAACCGGACGTCGGCCGATCCGGTCTGACAGCCGACCCCACGCGGGCGCGAACAAGAACTGGGCGAGGGAGTAAGACGCCATCAACCCGGTCACTTGCATCGGGGAGGCGCCGTGGTCCTCGGCGTAGAACGTGAGCAGCGGGATGACCAGTCCGAAGCCGAGGAGGTCGAGACAGACAGCGAGTAGGATGGGAATAGCGGTGCGCGTCACTTTGGCCTGCTAAGACGTGGTCGCACCTTTCGCTGGGGGCTTGGCGGGGCGTGAGAATCGTAGCACTGGCCGGCCTGACCTACGTTGTAGCGTGCAAGGCGTTCGAACCCGGTGTTGTGGACCGGGTCGAGTCCAGCGCGGCCGTCGTTGCGTCGCCTCCGCTGTTGAATCCCGCTTCCGGCGGCGCCGACTTCGTGGACCGGCCCAACGTATTGGTGGTGCTTCTCGACGACGTGGGCCAGGACAAACTCCTCGCCTGGGAGCCGACGGCGAAGGCCCCGCCTACGCCAACGATCGACGGGTTGGTGCACACGGGATTGCTCTTTCACAATGCCTACGCGGCGCCCGTCTGCCAGGCCGGACGGATGGCCTTGCTGACAGGTCGTTGGGGCCGCCGCACCGGTGTGGGTTCCAATACCAACCCGGGTGAAGAGGGGTGGGTCGCTCGCGACGACGAAGGCACCGTCGCCCACGTGTTGGCGCATGGGGGCTGGAGCACGGCGTTGGTTGGAAAGTGGCATCTCGCGACCTACGACACGGTCGATCCGCTGGCGGACGCGGCCCGTCGTGGGTTCTCACGGTGGCAGGGTACGTTCGCCAACCTGTACGATACCGTGGGAAACCACCCGGGTCTGGGCACGTACTATGCCTGGGAGAAAATCGACGACGGCGAGTTCTATCCCGTGTACGAATACGTGACGTCGGTCCAGGTGGACGACGTCTTGGACAAGAGCGAGTCGTTGCCGGAGCCCTGGTTCTTGATGTGGGCGCCAAACGCGGCGCACGACCCGTGGATGGCGCCGCCGCCTGACTTGCTGGACAGCACAGCAGCACAAGCAACGGTTCAGGCGTATGACGATACGTTGGCGGCTTTCGACGTCGAGTTGGGCAGGCTGCTTGCGGGGCTCGACCCGGATCGCCGGTCGCATACGTTGATCGTTCTGGCCGCCGACAACGGCACTCCGAAGAAAGCCATGGTGGCGCCCTTTGACCCTTCGCGGGCGAAGGCGACGATCTATGACGGCGGAACGCTGGTCCCGATGGTGTGGAATGGGCCTGGTGTGGCCGTCGGCGAAACGGACGCCTTGGTGCATCTGGTCGATGTCTTGCCCACGCTCGCGAACTGGCTCGGGCTCGAGGCCTCGTGGTCGCCTTTTGGTCCTCAGATCATCGACGGCCGCAGTTTTGCACGCACCCTCTCAGACCCAGGCGCGCCCGCGCGGGACGTGGTCTTTCAGGAATACTTCCTGCCCAATGGGGACGCCTTTGCCAGTGACCTGGACTTGGTCGCCGTCCGCAACCCGGATCATAAATTGATCCGCGACATTCAGACTGGGGAGGAGTTGTTTTTTGCCTACGAGTCCGGCGTGCCCGGGGAGGGGCCGAACCTGATGCTGGTGGGGTTGACCGCGGCGCAGGAAACCGTCCGGGCCCAACTCGGCGCCGAAGTGGACGCCTTTGTTCAAGGCGTCTTGTGGGCTGGCCCGTGATTCCCGGAAACAAGGACGCCCCGGGGGCGAACCCCCAGGGCGTGATCAGGCGGGTGTCGCCTAGCCGATCAGCTTGAGCGCGCCTTGGCTCATCTGGTTCGCCTGTGCGAGCACGCTCAGGCCGGCTTGCTGCATGACTTGGTACTTCGCCATTTCAGCGGCTTCCGTTGCGAAGTCGGCGTCGCGGATGACGGATTCTGCGCTCGACAGGTTGTCCGTGTAGGTCTCCAGGTTGGTCATGGCCGACTCGATGCGGTTCTGCGCGGAACCGTAGGAACTGTGGTAGCTGTTGAGCGTGTCAATGGCGGTGTCGAAGGTCGTCAACGTAGCCTGTGCGCTGGCTGCGGTGGACAGGTCGAGACCGTCGATGCCCAACGTCGTCGAGTTGAGGTCGCCGAGGGTGACGGCGATCTGGTCGTTGGCCGTCGAGCCGATGCCCACCTGCACGTTGAGGGTGGCGTTTGTTCCGTCGCCCAGGGCCACGCCGTTGAACTCGGTGACGGCGGCGATGCGATCGACTTCTGCGACGAGTTCGTCGTATTCGTCTTGGATGTAGGCGCGCTCCGAGTCGGCCAAGGTTTCAGAAGCAGACTGGACGCCGAGTTCGCGCATACGCTCGACGATCGAGCCGACCTCTGACGTCGCGCCTTCCGCGATTTGGATGACGCTCACGCCGTCACTTGCGTTGCGGTGAGCGACTTTCAGCGACGAAGACTGCGCACTGAGGTTGTTGGCCACTGCGAGGCCCGCGGCATCGTCCGCGCCCTTGTTGATGCGCAAGCCGCTGGACAAACGCTCGAGTGACGTGGACAGGCCACGGCCGCTGGAAGCGAGCTTGGTCATGGCGTTCATGGACGCCAGGTTGGTATTGACGGTCAGTGCCACGGGGGACTCCAAAGGTACAGGACGGTAGTTGTTTGCGGCTTGCCGTGGACCGGGGCCGGTGTCCTCACCCAAAAGCCCCGTCGGATCAGTCTGTCACACTGTTGAGGGCCCACCAGTGAGATAGGCCGTGCGCAGGCGGGGAGTCGTCATGCTTGGTTCTGCGACGATGACGTTCTTGACGGCCTTTCTGGTCGGCTGTACCTGTAATGATCTTGAAATTCGGGCGATCCCCAATGAGCCGCCAGAAGTGGACATTTTGACCCACGACGATGGCGACACGGAGTTGGAGGCGTTCACGGTGACGTTCCGAGCCAACGTGTTGGACGATGACCCGGTAGACGAAAGCATCGCGACGTGGTTTCTGGATGACGACGTCGTGTGCGAAGGTGCCGTTCCTGCCATCGGCACCGCGGAATGTGGCGTCGTGATGCCCGATGCGGACTCGGCGCGCGTGCGCGTAGAAGTGCGCGACCTCCCGGGAGCGGTGGGAACGGACAAGGTGGAAATTCAGATCGATCCGACCTTCCCGCCCGACGTAGACATCCTTTCGCCGGTTTCGGACCACCGCTACTACCGCAACGTGGATGTGGTGATGGAGGCCTTACTCAACGACCCTGAGGATGCGCCCACGCTTCTGACGGCTTCCTGGGCATCCGACGTGGATGGCGTATTGGCGGGGGCGGTGGCCATGGCGGGCGACGACGGGGTTGCCACGACGGCAGCGCCGCTCACCCAGGGCCCGCACAGCTTGACAGTCACGGCGACCGACAGCACGGGCAAAATGGGCACGGATTCGGTCAACATCGACGTCGGCGGTGACAACCACGCACCTTCTTGTTCCATCGTGGCGCCGGAGGATGGGTCAATCCAAACCATCGAACAACCCATCTCACTCGAAGGTAGGGCAGACGATGAGGACTTGGCGTCTCCTTCCGAGCTGACCGTGGCGTGGTCTACCAACATCGAGGGGCCGATTGGCAACTCGACGCCCGACGTGTACGGCATTGTGTACTTCACGACGCCGGGCCTCGTACGTGGCGTTCACACCGTCACCATGACTGTCGTAGACGACGCCGGCTGGACCTGCGAAGCCACCCGGATTTTGTCGGTCACCAACGAGCCGCCCACGGCACCCGTGGTTCAGATTCTCCCGGACGTTCCGGTTTCGCTCGAAAATATCGTGTGCACGATCAAGACGCAGAGCGACGATCCTGAAGGGGCCCCGCTGAGCTACCAGTTCACGTGGTTGCGGGATGGGGCGCCGTTCTATGTGACGTCCACCACGTTCTTGCCTGGCGACACGATCGACGCAGACTTCATCGCCCCGGGGCAAACGTGGACGTGTGAGGCTCGCGCCTATGACGGGATCGGCACAGGCGACGCTGGCATTGACGTCGTCGAGGTCGTCGCGCCGCTCGTGGTGTCGATTGCTGTCGGAGAGGACCACTCGTGCCAGGTCGACGACGCCATTACCGCGACCTGCTGGGGCGAGCCGGACTTCGGAAAGTTGGGGCTGACCGGGGTGGTGGTGTCGTCGATGGCCCCAGGGTCGAGCCATACCTGTGCGCTCGATCCCGACGGAGAGGTGTTGTGTGTGGGGAACAACGACCTTGGCCAGACCGATGTGACCGGGCTTGTCGGACCCTTCACGCAGTTGGAGGCGGGCGAGTTTTTCAACTGTGCGTTGGACGTGGGCCAGGGGATTCAGTGCTGGGGCTCGGACTCGGCGGGACAGGTCTCGGGCGCTCCCGTAGGGAATTTCATCGACGTGAGCGCCGGGTTCCAGTCCGCTTGCGCGATTGAGACCGACAACGACGTGAAATGCTGGGGGAGCGACGCATTTGGGAAAGCGACCCCTCCCGCTGGCATCAAGATGTCTGCGATCAGCGCCGGACGGGAGCACAGCTGCGGGATTGACCTCGCGGGCGTCTTACATTGTTGGGGCAAAAACAATGTGCTCCAGGCTACGCCGCCGCTGGGCTCTTTCGCGAGCCTTTCCGCGGGCATGGACCACTCGTGCGCTGTGGACGGCGACGACACCATCCACTGCTGGGGCATCTACACCGACTTCGGCGAGCTCAACGCGGCGCCTGCGGGTACCTTCAGCTCTGTCGCTGTGTACGACCATAGTTGTGCCGTAGACTTGGCCGGAACCGCGGTGTGTTGGGGCGACGACACCCACGGCGAAGCTACGCCACCCACGGTCTGGTGGTAGGCGCCGCTCTTAGGGCGGAAAAGCGTCGGGGCCACCCTGTGAGCCGATATCGCTGACGGACCCATCGGGCTCCAGCACGCTTGGGTCTCCTGCGTCGATGAGTAATGAGTCCGACAGCAAGGTCAGGTCCCAAAACTCTGCGAACTCGGAAACGACGTCGGTGTACGACGCGTCGAGCTCCAGATTGCCATCGGCCGGATCGGGGCCCGGCCAGTTGTTGTACAAGTCGTTGTTCTGATTGCCAAACACGGAGATCCATGCCGTAGACACGCCGTGGGGCTGGTCCGTTTCGACGTTGATGATGCGGCCCTCCCCGCCGTCAATGTCGTTGTTGATGAGCGCAGTGTTGCGCAGCGTCAGGCCGCAGCGAGCGACGGCGGGACCGGAGTTGGACACGAAGAACAAGCCACCCCTCAGCACGTCCGAGTTGATCTTGTTTCCCGTGATGTCCGCGAACTGCAACGTCGGCACGCTGACGTCCGGACCGATGAACATCATGCCGCCTTCGACTTCGGGGTCGGCGCCCGACGAAGCGATGGCATTTCCCGCCACGACGATGTTTGTGAAGACCGGGTTGGATTCAGCGAGAATGCGGAACAGGCCGCCGTTGATGTGCTCCCCGAGAACCTCGTTGTCCACGAACTGGCACCGGGTGCACGTCATGGGGCTGCCGATGAGGCTGATGAGGCCTCCGTCTACGTCGAAGCCCGAAACCGCGTCCGTGCGCAACACGTTGGCTACGACGAGGAGGTCGATGAACACCGGATCGGCGGTGGTGACCGCGATCACGCCGCCTTCCACGTCGGCACCCAGCCCAACTTCCAGCACACCTCGGACTTCGACCCGTTCGAAGGTCGGCGACGCATTGGAAATGGCCGTGAGCAGTCCGCTGCAAGGTGATTCGCTCCCGCAGGTGGGGGAGCTGACGGCGACATCGCGGATCGACGGCGATCCCGCGGAAATGTCAAAGGTGCCGCCAACGGCGGACGACACGGTCATGCCCGTAATGGTTGCGGTAGCGGAGAGGGTGAAAGCCGGTTCGCCACCTGTGACCACGGTGCTGCCGATGCCCGAGCCGCTCAGCGTCACGGCCTTGGTGAGGACGATTCCGCCGGAATACGTGCCGGGTTCTACACAGATCACGTCCCCATCTGCAGCGACCGCTACCGCTTCCTGAATGGTGGGGAAGTCGCCGGGAACGGCGTAGTCTTCGACGTCGCCATCGCAGTCGTCATCCACACCGTTGCATAGTTCATTCGAGGCGGGTGACACGGAAGCATCGTTGTCGTCACAATCACCGGAGAAATCGGACGCGCCGTCCAAGGGGCGGCAGCCAACTCCGGGGTCGTCGCCGTAGCCGTCGGCATCCGCGTCTACGAACCAACCCCCGACGTCGGCGCCGTTGTCGATCTCGCCATCGCAGTCGGTGTCGATTCCGTCGCACAATTCAGGCGCGCCTGGGCGAATCGCGGCGTCTTCGTCATTGCAGTCGGCCGGGCCCTCGGCGCCACACACGACGAGTTCGGGAAAGCCATCGCCGTCCGCATCCGGCGGCGGGATGCACGGCTCTTGCGCATTGGGCGCACAGGCCCCGAGTGCCAGGCAAAGCGCGAGGCGGCCGGTCAGTGTTGGGGAGATGCGCGCACCACGAGCCCACCCGTTTCCGAGTCCACCAAATAAACGAAGGGTCCGCCGGCGTTCTCTGTGCATTGACGATCCGAAAATACAAGGTCAAGTCGGCTTGATTCGTCCACGGGTCCCGTCTGAATAGTGCAGCCCCACAGGCCCGAATCCAACCCCAGGCATTCCACGTCGCTCTCGTCGATCGCCCGGGCCTCGATCGAAGCGGTGTCGAAGAGGGTGTAGGGGACCCAGTTGTTCACCGCGTCGCCGGAGAAGACGTCGCAGATTGCCGCGCCGTTGGCAGCGATTCCGGGCGTTGCGCTGACGGTGCAAGCGCCCTCTTCGAGCGGATGGAGCGAGATGGATCCCTCCGGTGGCGCGACGCGTTTCACGGAAGCGCCGTCTTCCCGCGCTTCGGCGGCGGCCAAACAGGCGTCCACCTCGTCCGCGTCTGCGGCACCGACCATTTCCCGGCATGCGAGGAAGAAAAGCCAGGGTAGTGCGCGAATCATTGGACCCACAGCGCCCATCTTAGTGTGGCGTTTGGATTTGTGCGGATCGACGACGGAACAAGAACGCCGGTAAGCCGAACAACAGCCAAGCCGCGCCCGTGTCACCGGTGCTGTCACCGCCGCAGCCGCAGCTCGAAGCATCCTTCTTCTTGCCATCGACGTCGCCCGTGTCGCAGGTCTCGTCGATGACGCCGTCACAGTTGTTGTCGACCCCATCGAGGCACAACTCGACACGTTCCGGGTTCACCCATCCGTTTTCGTCGTCGCAGTCGCCTTCCTCCACGGTCCATTCGTCGAAGTCGAGGTCGTCCGTGCCTTCATCGATTTGGCCGTCGCAGTCGTTGTCCACGCCGTCTGGGACTTCGATTCCGCCGGGATAGGCGTCGGCGTTGGCGTCGTCGCAGTCCTCGTCGATTTCGCTGACGCCGTCGCCGTCGTCGTCGGCGATGTCGGTGTCTTCGTCGATAAGGCCGTCACAGTCGTCGTCGCGACCGTTG
>CAMASI010000028.1 GCA_945861065.1 Klebsiella pneumoniae
GTACCAGGAAGTCCAAGGCGACGGCGTACACATCGAGCTTCTCATGGTCGAACGGCATCGCTGCCTCGGGTCGGGAGGGGGATCGGGATCGGGATCGGGATCGGGTGCGGGCAGGAGTATCGCGGAGCGGCTTTCGATCATCGCGCCCCTTAGCTGCCCAATAACAAACCAAGGCCATTCATTCCCAACACGGCCAAGTCGTCCACACCGTCTCCGTCGTGATCCTGGATTCCCACAAGGGCTTGGCCGACAGAATGCCCGTCGATCCAAACGTCCGCTTCGTCGGAGTTTCGGTAACCGGTGAGTGGACCCAGAAAGATCCGCACTCGCCCTGTCCCACCCAGCGGATCGGTTGGGTTTCCGATCGCGAGGTCACCACTGCCGTCGCTGTCCAGGTCCCCAGCGTGGTCGAAAGACGCCGTGACGCTGTCGGTAGGCCCAGAAACGCGGTGGACGAGGTCGGTCAACGCGAAGGCGCCGACCGTGGCGTTCGGCAATACACCAAAAAGAGAGGGCTCGCCGACAGCCGTGTGCAGAGCGGCGAATAAGATATCCGCGCGACCGTCACCGTCGGCGTCCCCTGCGGTCGTTCCGATGAGGTCCGGCACACCCTCGGCGCGGGCGTCTACGGTGGCGTCGGCGTCATTAACGGTCGTGAACACAGGTATCGGACCGTATACCACCCAGGCTCGGCCGTTGGTGGAACCGCTGATCACCAGGTCAAACAACCCGTCCCCGTTGGCGTCCGATCTCGTGTCCACCCGGCTGTTGGGGCGCCCGAGGCCCGGTTCACCCTCCACCATCGCTACCGCGTCCGACAGAACGAGGTCGCCAGGAAGTACACGCTCGAAGACCGCGACGAACCCGTTGTCCACGCCGTGCGGCGCGAGGACGACAAGGTCCGGGCTGCCGTCTCCGGTGACGTCCGTTCCGGCGGCGGCAGACCTGCCGAGGTCTCCATTGGCGACGTCCCCAACCAGGAGGGTGCTCGCGTCAGCAACGCTGCTCAGCGCGGGTTGTGGGCCATGAAGGATGAATACCGCCCCGGCGCCCTCCCAACTCGGGTCGACCAACACCATGTCGGGCAAGCCGTCGCGGTTGAGGTCGCCCGTGGGGTCTGGCGGAACAGCCAGGTGGTCGGTGGTGCTCGATACGGTGACGACTGCGTCAAGCAGCGATGCGCCGTCGATCAGCGACGAAAATACGGCCACATGGGTGCCGTCGGCGACGCCGAGGTCTTTCACACCGTCGCCGTCGACGTCGCCAACCGGCCCGAACGTCGTGCGCGTTTCGAACACGTCGGGCAGGTGAAGCCAGGCGGCGAAAGCGTCCTCGGCAACGAATCCACCGTCGAGGGTTGGGTGGCACGGGCGATCGTCGCCGGTGCAATCCTGGTCGACACCATCGTCGCACCCGTCGAAGGCGGCTGGAAAGACGTCAGCGCGGGTATCGTCGCAGTCATCGCCCACCGGCCAGGACCCGACGGGCCCTCGATAAGCTGACACATGCGCGACGCTGGCCGGAACGCCGTCGCCGTCGCTGTCGTGAGCCCACTGAGCCGCGGACTCCGAGACGGTGACGGAGGCGCTCCATCCGAACGCCGCCGCGTTGGCCTCCGCAGGAAGCTGGACGATGAGTTCGGTCGCCCGATCGACGGTGATTTCCGCACCGGATATGACGCTCCCATCAGGCGCGAAACCCGCCATGGGCTGAATTGACGCTTGCGGCGGTGCGTGGACCTGAAGTGGGGCGCCGCCGTGCAACGCCAGCAACACACGGTCGTTGCCGAGGGCATTGTAGACGAGACTGCGGTCGAGGCCACCCCACAGATCGAGCACTGTCGCGTTGGGAACGGACTCGCCAGGGGTTGTGAGCGGCTCGATCGCGGCCGGCCCCGTCGGAGGCCACGCGGCGACGATCCGCCGCGCAACGACGTCCACAGCATCGCCGTCGATAAGGGCGGAAAAGACCACCCAGGCATCCTCGGGGCCTGTGGCTGGGATCGGCCACGTCACCTCGATCACCGCGTCAGCTGCTTCGCCTGTCCACAGCGCATGGTCTAGCGGTGCCGGCAGGCAGGGCTCCGGATGACACGTCGCCCCAGGATCCCACAGGGCCCAGGACAACGCTACGTCCGCGCCCAGCGGCACCGGCCACAAACGAATCACCGCTGTTTTTCCGAGCACCAGTGGGTCCGCCCAGAGCACGGGCCTGTCGCGGTCCGCCCACGCGGACAGCGGAGCGACCCTGGACTCGGTTGGGAAAGTCGACGACGACACCGGTGGGTTGTCAAACCGTTGGGGTTGCGCGCAAGCAGCGAGCCACGAGAGCCACATGGCGCCAATCCTACCGGATTTTGCGCCCATTGCATAAGCATCTTTGCAGAAAGGGTGTGATTGCTACCCGCTGGTCACGCTGGCGCTGTGGTGGTTGCATCGCGACTCGGCCTACGGCGGTGCGCGCATTGCGGTGCGGCGAGAACCCGCGGGCGTGAAACCGCAGCGCCGTACCGGACCGTTCCGAGCCCCGCCACGCGCACAAGCTCCGTGACAATTTGTTCCGCCGCAAGCAGGTCGGGGACAACCACCGCGTCCACGTCATCGGTGATGGTGTCGCGGAACCGCAGCCGGACTCCGCAGCGATAGACTGAAGTTCGGGCGGGAGCATGGTCGGCCTCACTGTTTGCTACGGACCCTGCCGTGTTCCCACCCCTTCGTCGATCCGGATTGCAAGACTGTCAACGGTGACACGTGTTTGGCGGCTCGCGTGATGTCCCCAGGCCCGTCCCGGGGTCGCCCGATCCCGTTTGTGCAGGCCGCGGAGAGGGGCCGCGTAGCCCGCGGGGCCCGGCCGGGGGTGGCGTCCTCAGGCGCCTTTCCGCGGCCGTACGTCAGCGCTTGAAGACGTTGGGGTGCGGGATCTCGACGTCTTCTTCTTCTTCTTCCTCTTCTTCCTCTTCTTCCTCGGTGGCCAGGGACAAGGAGCAAAGGCGAGCAGGAGCCAGGTCATTTCGACCTCCGAGGCGTGAACGCGGGCGATTGGCTTACAGGGAGCGGAGTCTGTTTTTCTACACCCGGAGGCGGGCTCTCAGAACCTGCCAGCAGGCTTGGTCTGCGTCCATGTCGCGGGCATTCCACGCAGCGTTCCAACTCGCCTGCCCGTGCTCCAGCGTTTTGGGTCCTTGGGCGCGATTGCTCCAAGCCGTGAACCACCGGTGCTCGTAGGGGTAGGTGAGCCAGGGCGGCTCCGACCACGGAAAATCGTCGTGGTTGGCGATCGCGAAATCGATGGCCGCTTCAAGCTGTGCGGGGTCGAGCACGTCGAGCAGCCCGTGGCCCACCTGGGTAAAGCCGTCGGGCTCCGGGCGAACCACGGCCCAACCTACGGTGCCTGACTCCCCGATCAGGTAGCGCGCCCGGCTGAATCCGCAGCCCGCCCAGGCGCGCGGGACGTCGGGCAGGGCGGGGAAGGACAGGGCGACGGCGGGCGTTGTTGCAAGTCCGGGAATGGGCCACGGGATGGCGCGGAGGGGTTGAATCGTCAAACGTGCAGAGAACACCTTCTGGACCTTGACCTTCTTCGGTCCGTCGGCGTCGTCCGCTTGATTCTCGTCCGCCTCGCTCACGTCGACGTCGGGCTCCGGTTCTGGCAGGTCGAGCAATTCCATGCGTGGCGGGCGAATGGGCCTTGGCCGAATCGTTGGATGGCGGTCCCGCCAGTTGGCAAATGCGGCGTCGCGGTTGGGGCCTATGGCCAGACAGGTGGCGTCGGCGGGGTGCTCGAACGCGTCGGCGACGAGGATTCCGCCGTCGCCCGGAAGGGCCTCAGCGAAGGCGAGTTCTCGCAGCGCCATTTGCACGCGCCACCAGCATCCCTCTACGCCCCCGGGCGCGTCGACAGGCATGTGGATTCGAAGCGGGTCGGCGTCGAGCGGCGTCGCCAGGATTCGGTCCGCCAAGGCCTCAACCGTCAGGTAGTCTGGCAAGTCGACCAGCCAGAGGAGTGGCATCGATTGGGGTGGGCGCGCAGATGGGTCGACGGTCGGCGGCCACAGTGCGATGAACCGGCGGCGGGCCCAGCTGTCACCGAAGCGCGCGAGGGCACGATCGAGGGCAAAGAGGCCCTGGTCGTCGTAGCGGATTTCGACACACGCGGAACCTACGAAAAAGGTGAGCGTGCCGCGAACCAGACCGGCAGGGACGATGTCGGGGACCGGCTCGGGCTGTCGATGGGGCGTGCCCGGCTGCCAGCCCTCCGGGGCGTCGGCGGGCGTGGGGAACACGGGGGTGTCGTCGGCGACGTCGCACTCGTTGAATTCGGCGTTCTCGCACCACAGGGCCACGGGTTGGCGCACCCACCATCCGCCTGCGTCACGACGAATGACCATTCTCCGCCCCTCGTTTGCATAGGGGTCGAGGCGGCCATCGCTGCCGAGCCGGCCGAGCAGGGCGTCGATGAGGCGCAAGGCGTGGGCGGACGTGGGTAGGGCGTGGCCGAGGTGTCGAAGCAGGTCGAGAAGGGGTGTTTCGCCGTACTGGACAAGACCGGAACGACGGTCGAGGATGCGCTCGAGGGTGGCGTAGGGCCAGTGCATGGCGCGGGGTGTAACTGAGGCGCATTGCCGTGGCGGTGCGGCGGCTGGCGGGCGGTAGCGGCAGTCTTGGTCGAGGAGCCACCGTGCCGACGTTCCCCGTACGGCCTGCCGAGCAGGATCTAGACCGCGCCATCGTTGTTGTCGCTTCTCTGATGTTCGAGCCCGCGCCGCGCTCCACGATTGCGCGCGCGATCTCCAGTGCGGGCTTGTACCGGTCGTAGAAGTTGCCCGAGGTCCTTGAGCATCTTGAGGCCCTCACCGCGGCCGGGGTGTTGGTTGGCACCGGCGAGACGTGGGCTGTGGCGCCTGCTGAGCGGCACCGCGTGATGCTCGAACTCGCCCGGCGTGGGGAGCTGGATCGACTCGCCGACGTGGTCCGGTCCGCGCGCCCGCCGAAGGTCACCTACAGCTCGTCGCAAGGGTCGTGGTGGGACATCCTTCGCGAGATCCGGTTTGACCTGTACATGGGTCGTTGGACCGAGGCGCAGTCGGGCCTGAAATGAGTTGGGTGCAGCCGGGCCTCCGTCAGACGCGAGCGACCCGGTTGAAGAACGAAGCAGTGGAAGAAGGCGGCACATCGGGTGGTCCGGTCGGCTCTGAACCCCTCCCGCTTCCCCCAACGGCCGCCCATGCCCCAGATATCCCGACCGACCATCCGCCGGTCACTCCTTGCCGCGCTTGCCAGGGTCCGCGAACTCGCCCTCATGTGGTTCACGACACCCCCGGCCAAAGACAAGTTCGAGAACCTCGAGCCGCGCGGGTTCACGGCGATGTGCGCCCTTGCTTTGGCGCAACTGCCTTCTCTGCGACGTGCAGCTTGACGGAGACCGATCTGCACCCAAATGAGTTGGGGACCCGTGGCCAACCCTCGTGGAGGGGATCGATCCGGTGTGGTTCGACGGGCTTCCCGCTGACATCGCGGCCAGTGCGGCGGCGAACATCCTTCGACACGCGACCATCCGGCTGCGCCCGAGCCCCGAATGGCGGGCCCGCCTGGAGGCGGCGCCACCGGACGCCCTCGATGACAACCAGCATCACTTTCTGGTCGCGCGCCTGATTTTCGAGGGCCGGCTCGACGATGCACAGCGGCTCGCGGCCGGTCGGAAGTCGATCCAGTCCACGTCCGACCTCGCTTGGTTGGTGCTGTTGGGTGGGGATGCGGTGGGAGCGACGGCTGCGTGGGAGAAGGCTCTGACGGCGTTCCTGAAGGCGTTCGGCCGCCGGTCACGGTACTTCCAGGATTGGAACGGCCTTTTCTTCATCGTGGCGCTGATCGCGACAGGTCGCCTGGGCCGAGCCGTCGTGCTCGCCGAGGCGGCAGGTGCCGCGGGCGTGAGCGCCGTCCCCCATGGGCATGCGACGCTGCTGTGGGTGGCGCGCTCGCTGCTTGCCCCTGGCGTCGAAGACGTTCACTGTCCGAGCCCGGATTCAACATGGGATCCGATCGAGGTGCTGATTCATGCTCTCGCGCTGCGGTGGGCGGGGCTCCAAGTGCCTGCGCTGATGAGCGAGAACCTGCCACGGAGCCGTGGGGGCCTGCCGTGGGCCGGGTCGATACGGCGTGAGCGTTGAGGGACTGAAATGAAGATCAAGCAGACGGAAAAGTTGAAGGCGATGATTGAGGACGCTTGCGTCGACGCCTACGACGACGACGAGCAGCTCACAGGGCTATTTACGATGATCGAGGAACATCTGGCGATCCCGTTCGAGACCGAGGTGCTCGGCGTGTCCGTCCAGGTCATTTCGGTCGAAGTGACGGACGAGTGCCGGATCGTGACGATATGCAGGCGCGACAAGCGAAGCCAGCGAATCGCGCTTGAGGACCTGCCACTCCCGTCCCCTCCGCCGCTCGGTGCCGACTGGATCGCCGCCTATCGGCTGTGGAGCCAGAGTCGATGATGCCCTGGAGCACTCACGTCGCGACAACCGTCCTTCCCTCGCCGAGACCGGCGAATGGAAGCGCTACGTGCGGGCCGATGCCACCGCTGATTCGAGGTTTGTTCCAACATTGGCGCGGCGACCGAGGTCGGCTGCCCCATGAACACGCAGGCGATCGCACCGCTGTGGTGGGTTTTTACAGCGGTCGTGCCCAACCCGACTCACTGCCCCCACTCTCCCGAATCCACATACGCTGGCCTACCGCGGGGTTGTCCACCGTCGTTTGCCCGCCGCCGGGCCACGTGACGACGACCCGCTCCGGTACGGTTCCGGCTGGGAATCCGAACGCCGCGATCGGCGCATCTTGCCCGCCTTGCCCAGTGCCGCCGCTGATGACGCGGGTCCACACCGTCTCTTGCGATTCCACGCGGACCGTGGCCCCGATTCCGAAACGATTGTTCCCCGCGTCACCCACCAACCCTACGGCTAGCCAATCCCCAGCCCCGAAATCGTTACGAAATATGCCGTAGGTGGCTACGTCGGGGTCCCCGTCATGATCAACGTCGCCGGTGGAAACGCCCCACCCGTTCTCCGTGGTAATGCCGGCATGGTAACTGTCCAATACGAAAGTTCCGTCGCCAGATCCCCAATAGAAGTCGGTGGGCCTTCCGTCGTACACCGCGGTGAGAAGCAGGTCCAGGGCCCCGTCGAGGTCGAAGTCGGCCAGAGCAGGAACGGAATAGGTTTCTTGGTACCGGAGGCCGGAAACATCGCTCACGTCAGCCCACGTGCCGTCACCCGAATTGAGCAGAATCTTGGATTTGTCTGAGAAGTCCCAGAATCGAGGGTGAGCGAGGTTGCCGTGTACCATGTCCAACGCGCCGTCGTTGTTGAGGTCTCCCCAGGCCGCTCCAATGGTATGCCCGTAATAACCATCGTCGTTATCGCCCGCGAGCCCCACGTCACGCGCTGTCTCTACGAACTCACCATTTCCCAGGTTTTCGTAGAATAGATTTCGGTGAAGCGTATAGTTATTGACAAATACGTCGATATCGCCGTCGCCGTCAGCGTCGGCCGCGGTGGCGCCGCGACCCGAAAGGTTGTCGTCCGTGAACCCTCTCGTGAAGCTCCAATCCTCGAATATTCCGTCGCCCAAATTATGCCAGACGCGATCCGCGTAGTAGGTATATTGGGACCAGCAGATCATATTCGCCAAGTACAGGTCGAGCAGGCCGTCCGCGTCGAGATCGACCCACGAAGCGGCCGCCGTGTTGGCCGTTTCAACGTCGTACCCATCGTCCGTGCAATTGATATCCGTTTGGACGTCGGTAATACCGCTGGCCACGGTCACGTCGTCAAACGTGCCGTCGCAATGCCCGCGCATCAGGTATTCGGGGCCATTGTAGCCCTCGTTGATCCCAAACAAGTCGAGGCAGCCGTCGTTGTCGAAATCACCCCAAACCGCGCCGCCGGAGGGGGCAACTTCGAGGCCTGAGCCCGCAGTGACGTTCGAAAGCACGCCTTCGTTGTTGCGCCACAAGGTGAGCCCACTGGAAACCACGTCGTCCCAGCCATCATTGTCGTAGTCGCCCCACGCGGTTCTGGCACCGAAGGACGGACCTTCAACCGGTTGGAAACCCGTCTCTTCGGGCGTGAGGTCGTCCAGGTAACGGATATAAAGGCGCACTAAATAATCGTAACCGAGAATGACGGAAATGCCATTGTAGTATTGGGGGTCGAGGTCAGGAAAATTCCAGCTGGAATCGCACGCATCAAAGGCGGTACAATCTCCCTCGGCGTAGGTCTCGTCCATCCAGAAGACCGGATCGCTCTTGCGCTGCTTGAGGTGGCCCACGTAGACGAGGCCGGGGTGATTGACCGCAACGGGTTCTGGGAAGACGTATTCGGTCCAGTTCTTTCCTGTTTTGACGTCGCCTGCGCATCTGGAAACGGTCACGAGCGGATTCGCGACGTCGAAATCGAAACCATTGTAGCCGAAGTCCGGGTATAGCCCGGCCTCAATCAGATCTTCGTCAGCAAATTTGTCGCCGATGTTGGTCCACTGGACCGCGAATCCGACGACCTCGGCAGGGTGGGTCAGCTCGAATCGTGCCCCTTCCCACTGCGGTTCCAGCGTGGTGTCCGTCCCATAATAATCCCATGCGATGTCAAATAGCGTTTGATAGGCAGGACTGTCGGCGGTGAGCAGCGTCGTGACGTCGGTCGGTACGACCACATCGGCGCAGACTTCGGTGGGCGTTGTGACGTCGGACGTGCCCGTGATGACTGGGTATACGGGCTCCTGAGGGGGGGCGCAGGAGAGGACAATTGGCAACAGCATACCGCTCTGTATCGCTTTACTGACGCGGAAGGCCAGGTTCCTTCGACGTCCGTAGTTCCCACACGGTGACCGTTTTGAGGTCTGTGCTCTCGATGTTTCGGCTGGTCTGAACCTGTAGCGTGGCGAGGGATCTGAGGCCGTTAGACGGAAGGTACTGCCGACCGGGATCGGCGAGTAGAACGGTGGCGCCTTGCGCTGCGGCGGCGTTCAGAAACGCGAGCACGCGGCCGGCCATCGGTTGCTCATAGCAGACGTCGCCTGCGACCACGACCTCGACGTCGGGTGGCTTGGCGCCAAGCAGGTCCTCAGACGTAGCGTCGACGGAACAGTGGTTGGCGATCGCGTTGAGCTGGATGGCGACGACTGCGGTGGGATCGGTGTCCGCGAGCAGAACGCTGCGCGCGCCCGCCTTCGCGGCTGCAAGACCCACGAGGCCACTGCCGGCGGCAAGGTCGAGCACCGAGCGCCCGGCAACGAGATGGGGGTTGTCGAGCAAGTAGCGGGCGAGCGCGATGCCTCCCGGCCAGGCGAAGGCCCAGTAGGGCGGCTCGACGTCTTTGTGCGCCAGGACGGCCGAGGTCGCCTCCCACAGCGGCGTGACCTCGTCGGCAAGCCACAACTGAAGCTCCGGAAGGTCGGGAGGACTGAGCTGCCTGGCGAATCGCGAGATGAATGCCGCGGCGCGTGTGTCCTCGTCGCTGGGATTCGGGGTAGGCGTGCTCATGTGGTGGCTTTCCGCCTGTAGCCCGCCGCCTCCGTCGCCAGACGAATGTATGTCGGCGCTCGGTGTGGAATTGGAGGCGCTCGGGCCCCGCACGCCGGGCACAGTAGGCTTGTTGCGGGCCTCGGGAATCGTGGCGGAACGCCTTCATGCGGCCGGAGCCATCGCAGAGGGACCGTTGGGCCACCTCGTTTGGGACCGGGTGACGGCCGTTACCGAGGGCGCCGGCACGTGGCTGAAGGGGCCGGGAGGGAACGTAGATGCTGCCCGTTTTCGGGTGCTGGCAGTGTCCGCCCAGGGCGCTTTCGAGGGGCCGCTTGTGCGTTGGTCGGCGGGCATCAGCGGGTCGTTCACAGGGGCTGTGGTTCGGTGGGACCCCGCGGCGACCGACGATGTCGACGCCATGATTCGGCGGCTCGTCGGTGAGGGAGCTGTCGCTTTATTGATTGCCGAGCAAGCGGAGGAGCCGCTTGGGGACCCGCTACCCGCGTTGAGAGAGGGCGGAATCTTACCCGTCTTTGCCGTGGATGCCGACGTGCTTGATGGGCTCGGATCGTTCGCGGCTGAGCGAATGGCGGGTGCCGTGGAGCTCAGCTTGGCTTCGGTGGCCGTGGCCAACGTCGCGGGGGTGTTGCCAGGCCGTGGCGCCTTGCAGCACGAGTCAGTCGTATTGATAGGGTCGTTGGTCGACGATTCGTCTTCTGCCGCCGCACTCGTCTGTACGGTGGAGGCGCTGGCGCGTCGTCGGGTGGCGACTTCGAATCGGCGGGTCGTGGCGTTGGCCCTTGCGGGCTCAGGCGAAGACGATGGGCCCGCCTCTGCGTTCACGCGAACGCCGGAGCTGGCAACCGGGGTGGTTGCTGTCGTCGAAGTCGACGCGGTCCGCTCAGGGCAGGTTGGCGTGGTGGGGGTCGAGCAGAGTGACGCGTTTGCGCATGCGCTTTTGGTTGCGGAGAGGGTGGCGCCGGTCCGCGTGTTGCCCGACGCTGCGCACCTCGTCACCCATCGGCGTTCGTTCGAAGCGGTCGACATTCCAGCGCTTCAGGTGGTGGCCGCCGGCAGCGGATCCAGTCCGGGGACGGCCGTGCGGTGGCTTGAAGCGGCGGTGGCGGACATTCGAGTGAGTCAACGCCCAACGGTCGCTTTGGCAGCGCCGGTTCGGGCGCGTCCGCCGGTCCGCCTGCCAGCGACGTGGTTTGGATGGACGCCGGACCCGAGGGCGACCGCGTGGATGTCGGCGGGAAGCACGTTGCGCGACGTCGCTACCGATGGGCCGGCTTGGTCAGCAGGCTTGCGGGTTGGGGACCGTGTGCTTGCGATCGATGGCCTTCCAATTGAAAATGGACTTGTGCCTTCCTCGCCCGACGGACGGGCGGTCGAAGTGCAGTTTGTACGCGGTGATGCGGTGAAGTCTGCGGTCGTGGTGCCTGGCACCCGACCGGGTTTTGAGGGCGGGCTTCCTCGCGCCGGCGAGGCGGTGCCGCACCTGAGGGAGGGCCGCGAAACAGGCCTGCTCGACCTGCGCCGTGTGACGGTCGACGGCCACAACGCCGAGGTCGCGTGGGAGGAGTCTGGGGGGAGCTTGTTGCTCACGCGCCGTCCAGAGGGAGAGGCTTGCCCATCGGTTTGGCGGCTGAGTTTGGGAACCGGCGCCCTCGTACGATTGTCGACCCAGGGCGTTCGCGGACCCGTTGCGCGATCGCCGAGTTGGCTAGGCACTTCGTTTACCTGTCCGGGTTCGGAATTGCCGGCGGACGCCGACGTGATGGCCTTCACAGACGGCGTCGGCGCTCCAATCGTAGCGGGTCCCGGTTATGACGGTGAGGCCGACGTGTGTGGCGCTGTCATTGTTCTGACTTCTGACCGAGGTGGCGACCCCGATTTGTACGTTGGGTCGTTGGGTGGCGACGTCGTTCGTGTCGCGGGCGGCCCCGGATGGGACGGCGGTGCGCGGTTTCTTCGAGGGTGTTCGGGCCTCGTATGGCGCCGTGCCTTGGCGCCGTATGGGGCGGGTCCTTCCGAGCTTTGGACCTCCGCGATCGACGGTTCCGGGGCGGCAGCGCTCACGGATTGGGGCGCGATTACCTATTCTCCGTTTCCGCTGCGGAATGGCCGGGTATTGGCCACCTCCGATTTGGGCGTCGACGGGAGTTTCGATTTGTGGATTGCCGAGCGCGGAGCGGAGCCGGAACGGCTGACGTGGTGGCGGGGTTTTGATGGCGAAGGGGTGGTTTCGCCAGACGGCGCGTGGCTGGCCTTCACGAGTGATCGGGGGGATCCGTCGGGCACTCGGCGAGACGTCTTTTTGGCCCGGTGGGGCCATGAGGACAGCGGCGCTCACGTGCGTTGAGTGCAAGGAGCGCCGCCGAGCACCGCAGGGAGTGGGCTTGAAACGCCCATGACTGAGGAGCGCAGGCAAGCGACACCGCAATCAACGTGCGTGAGCGCCGCTGTAGCTAGATTTCGGGGTCGACCTCGAAGGGGGTCAAAAACAGGGCGCAGCGCCAGTACGAACCTTGGCCGTAGGTGGCGCCGAAGTCAGTCAGCTCGAGCGCGTAGGTGCCTTCGCCTTCCGCGCTTATGTTGTACACGTAGTAGTTTCCGCCTGTCCAATCCGAGCCCTGATCGCTGGGCGTGAGGTTGGCACCGGACTGATCGTAGGCGGCCACCTGAAGCTCAGCGAGCGAGCCCCAGATTTCCGCCCAGCATCGCGCAGAAACGATTTCTCCGTCTTCCATCTCAAATGCGACCCAGTCGGAGGTCCCATCGCTGAAGTCGCCTTCCGGGTAGACGGCGTAGTACGGCGTTTCGTCTGACGTGAATAATTCCGCGACTGAGGGCATGAATGCTTGGGCTTGGTCGTTGTTTGGCTCTTGCTCCCACTCGTAAGGTTCGCGCGTTTCCTCGGTGGTGATGTACAAGACGGTCCACGCGCTCTCGTCGCCATCCTGAGCGTCGTCGGAGACTTCGAAGGTGTACAAACCTATGGTCGATGTGAGGAGCACGAGGGGATCTGTACCCAGATAGGTGGAGTCGCCGATGAGCGTCCCGAGTGCGTCCGTGGCGCGCACCCGAATATCGATGGAGCTGCCCGGCTGGTCGTAGCCATAGACCTCGACGGGCGTGTCGGAAAACGCCATGTCCACTGTGAACCAGTCGGAGTCAGTGGGCGCGCCGATGAGTACGCCGAGTGCCCAGGTGGTATTCCGTTCGATAAGCTCGATATCTACGTCCACATCGTCACTTGCATCAGGCTCGTCGACCGTCGCTTCAAAGGGCAGGATCTCGAGCGTGTAGCCGCCGGTGTTGGGCGGGTCGGCGTACCAAGTGCCCCGGTCCTCGACGGTGACGAACCATTCGGCGGCGGTGGGCAGGTAGACGTACAATACGGTGTCCCAGGTGGACACGGGCCCCGTCGGGTAGTCGTCCATCGCTGCGTAGAGTGCGCCGTTCGACGCGTAAACAGCCACGACCGTGTTGAGGTCGCCGTCCGTCACCTCGGTCTGAATCCGCAGCCATTCGGCCCCGAGCGAGGTGTATACGAACGTGTCGATATCGGCCTCGGGCTCGATGGCTCGGTCCACCACCTCATTCTGTCGGATGGCCGAGGCTCCGTCGAAGGTGTCATCGCGGTCGCCCGCTTGGCATTCGCCATCCAAACAAATGGCCTCGGAGCTGCAATCGTCGTCGAATTCGCAGACCTCAGCGGTGTCCTGCGGGACGAACACCTGGGTAAGGGTGTCGTCGTCTGAATTTGACCCGCAGGCTAACCACATCAAGAACATTGGCACTCCTCACAGGGGTGTAGCGTGTCTTGTTCCGTCGCGAAGTGAACGGGATACGTCAAAAATTCGGAGGCTTCGATGAGCCGTTCGTTGGTTGCGTGGGTGCTTCTCCTCGGCGCCTGTGGCGGGTCCAGTCGTGGGGAGGAAGAAGAGACCATTCCGGTGATCTTCCCGGACGAAGATGGGGACACGATCATGGACCTACACGAAGGGCGTGCGGAGGAGGTCGACTCTGACCTTGACGGTGACCCTGACTACCTGGACCTCGACAGCGATGGCGATACGGTGATCGATGCGCTGGAGGCCGGTGACTCCGACCCCGCGACCTTTCCCATCGATACCGATGTGGACGGCTTGGCCGATTACTTGGACCTCGATTCCGACGGCAACTGCCTGCCCGATGAGGCGGAGGGAGGCGAGGACCTCGACGACGACAGCCATCCTGCCGCGTCCGACCCCGACGACGACGGTGACGGTATCGACGATGTGATCGAAATCGGAGAGGCGTGTGCGTCTCTGGACTCAGACCTCGACGGCACGCCGGACTATCAGGACGTAGATTCAGACGGCGACGGCATCGGCGACGTGTTCGAAGCGGGCAACTCCCCGTTCGACCCAGAGCCTGCCGACACGGACGACGATGGCGTGCCCGACTACCTGGACCTGGACAGCGACGACGACGGCTACGACGACAGCACCGAGGCGCACGTTGACTCCCCGGCCGAGGAGCCGATCGACACCGACGAAGACGGCCTCTATGACTTCATAGATACCGATAGTGACAATGACGGCCTGACGGATTTACGCGAAAGCGAAATCGGCACAGACCCGACCAACTACGACACCGACGAAGACGGGTTTACGGACGGCGCTGAAGTCGCGTCGGGCACCGATCCGCTTGACCCCGGCAGCACGATTTCTGGTGTGTACGTCGAAGTCTCCGAGCGAACAGACGTCGATGAGGTGTTCAGTTTTGAGCTGGGTATCGAACTTGGCGACGTGATATTCGTGCTCGACACGACTTGCTCCATGCAAGGCACGCTGGATGCCATGGCAGCGGAATTCTCGCAGATTCTCACCAGCCTGGAAACCACAATTCCCGATGCCGAATATGGGGTCGTGACGTTCGACGATTACAATTTCGGCAGCATGGGGAACTCGGGGGACAAACCGTTTTGGTTGAAACAGGAAGTCACTTCCAATACGGCGCAGGTACAGACCGTGCTGAACGGAATCGTTTTACACGACGGTGGCGATATTCCAGAGTCGAGTGTGGAGGCGCTGTACCAGACGCTGACCGGCGCCGGATATGATCAGAATTGCAATGGGGCCTATGACAGTGGCACCGACGTGCCCCCCTTTATCGCTGAGCCGAGCGACCCGTTTGGCGGGTTGTGGGGCGCGCAGGTGGGAACCTTCCCAGGAGGGGGCGACATCGGTGGGGTTGGCTTCCGTGCTTATGCATTGCCCATCGTGGTGTACGCTACGGACGCGGCGATGCGGAACAGTGCGGCCGACGCCACGCCTGGTGGCTGCCCCGGGGACGCCAGCACCACCGGCGCAATCAACGCGGCAAAGGATATCGGCGCGAAACTCATCGGCGTATCTGTCAACGGGTCCGCCGCAGTAGGGGCGATGAACACCATCGCTGATGGGACCGCCTCCTTCGCAGATCTTGCGGGTGACGGAACCGCGGACGACCCGCTCGTGTTCCAATGGAGCGGCTCCGACGCGGCGTTCCGCACCACGGTGGTTGGGGCCGTCGAAGACTTGGTCGAATCGATTCAGTTCGAGTATGTGGAACTTCAGATCGAAAACGATCCGAATGGATTTGTCGTCGGCATCGAGCCCAGTCAGGTCGCCGTCGATGGGGATGTGAGCGGCGACGTGGTCGATTTCACCCTGACGTTCCGCGGCACTGTCGCTGCCGGGGAACAGGACCAACTGTATACCCTCACCCTCAACGTTCTCGGAGACGGTCAAGTGTTGCTCGACACCCTCGATGTCTCCGTCCTTGTACCTGGTACCGAACTGTGAAGGAGCTCGCCGTGCGTTCATTTGGCTTGGTTCTGGTCCTCATCGGTTGTTCCGAGAACGAGGTGACCTTCCACCCCGCGATTTCTTCGGAAGGGGATGGCACAATCGCGGGTCGAATTTGCGATCCGGAAACTCAGACCTGGCTCGAAGGCGCTATGGCCTACACGAATATTACGGATTCCACAGGCCTCGTCATCGACACGCGGACGGCACTGAGCGACGAGGAAGGCCATTGGGTGCTCGAGGATATTCCCGGAGATGCACGGTACGATGTCTGGGTGCAATATGGGAACGAGGTGCTGGACTTCGCCGTCGTTACGGTGGACTCAGCGTCAAACCCGGTCGTTCTGCCAGACCCACCCTGTTTCGACAACGGGGATGCGACGATTGCCGTGGTGACCGGTGGCTGGGACGACCTTGCCAGCTTGCTGCCAGAGTTTGGATTTCCCAGCTACACCATTGTGAACGGGCAAGCGGGCGACGAAATCGTGGAGTTCCTCTCGAATGCAGACGCGCTGGCCGAATTTGACACGCTCTATTTCGACGGCGGTCATCTGGAGGACGGAATATTTTACGGCGGTAATGGCGACGGTACGGTCACGCTGATCACCGACAATCTCGCTGCCTATGTAGAGAATGGCGGCCGCGTGTTTGCCACCGATTGGGCCTACGATGTGATTGAGCGCGTGTGGCCGAGCCAGATCGACTTTTTTGGCGACGACACGGTCGCGGACGCTGCCCAGACTGGGGAGCCGGGTACGCTGGCCGCGACGCTGCTCAATCCTGATCTGGAGTTGCTCGCAGGCGACGCAAAGGTGGATGTGCTCTACGACGCCTCGGAGTATCCCTTGGTCGAGGCGACGGATCCCTCGGTCGACGTGCTGATGACGGCGAAAGCCCCGTATCGGGTGGGATTTGACGTGTTCACGATCCCGGCAAGTCCGTTGGCGGTGCGTTTCTTTGCTGGCGACGGGGAAGTCGTGTTCACGTCGTGGCGGATTATGAGCAATTCAAGCTCGGAAATGTTGCCGGTAGCCAGGGCCCTGGTCGCCGGCGACATCTAGAGCGGCGCCCGAGCGGGTTGATGGGGTGTCGCTGGCTCCGCGGCTCAATGGTAGTACGTCATCCAGCCGTCTCTGTCGAGGAGCCATTGCTCCAGGTACGCCCGTTCGTCTACGAAGTCATTCCGGTCGGAACGCGCCCATGCCCAATAGTCCCAGTAAGGGTCCACCCATTTGTCCCAGTCCCGCTGGCACGAGGGCTCGATCTCGTCGTAATAGTCCAACATGAGCGCTTGTTGCGTGGTCAGCGCGAGGGGTTGGCCCGCGAGCCTCATCGAATCGAATCGGGACCACAAGGCCGCTGCCATGTCGGGGTCGTCCTGGAAATGCCAAAATACCGCGTTGTTCCCCATGAAATCTTCGTAGACGTTGGGCGTGACCCGAGCCGTATACCAGTTCTGGCCGTAACTATGGTTGAAGTCCCACGGGACATAATGCCACATCAACGCGTTGGGGTCATTATATAAATATGCGTTTTTCCCTGCACTGTCTGCAGAGCTGGTCCAATGGACTAGCGTAAACCAGTCCTGGAATTCGTCGCGATCGAGCCAGGCGTCCGCTTCGGCGTCAAACTCGGCGTGGGTGCTGCTGCCCGTGAATTCTACGAGGTCGTCGAGGTCCGCGAAATCACCGGCCGGCTCGCCCTCTTTCTTTTCGTATCCCTGGTGCAGGCTGGATTTGGCCGAGCCGTACGTGTTCGTGAGATAGAAATTGGCGTTGTGGTCGACCGCTTTGTAGAGGTTTGCCTCGGAGTTGAAGCCCATTTCGGCCTGGAACTCGTCGTCGGGATGGTCCACGCCGGTGAACAGCCCCCAGTATCGGCCGTTGAGGTAAATGACGAGGAAAAAGGACCGCGGTGCCAGGCGGGGGGTGCCCTCGCGGAGCGCCATCGCCTCCCACGTGTCAAAGATCATCTTCTGACGAACATAGGTCGAGTCGTCGAAGTTGCTGATGACGACCAAGTGGTCTTTGTTCTGGAGACCATCATCGGACAGGTCGAGCTGTTCCGGGTCGAATTCCAGTGTGTAGGACGGCTTGGGGTAGCCGGCCGATGCGGCACCCCTGATCTTCATCTGGCCCGTGTATTCGACACCGCGGAACCACGCGTGCATCGCTGAGTAGTCCTGGCCCACGACACCCGCGGGGTCAAGGTGAAGGACGGGCAGGCCCCACTCCTCCTCGTAGAGCAGCGGATCCACGAGGACATTTGCTGGGTTGCTCCAGTCGTCCGCGGTCCAAACCGTGCCTACGACGGTTTCTGGAACTCCGACGAAGCCGGTCGGCCGCACGGCGAAGAGCGCGTCGACCCGCCCGGCGTCCTCCAATCCAGTTGTCCATGTCAGGTTGGGGCTAGCCCAAACGGGGTCCGGCGACGCGGTCAGGACCTGGGTGGTGAGCGTGGAGGGGTCCAGGTCCGACCCACAGGACAACACCACGGACGCGTCTTCTCCCTCAGTCAGGTTGGACGCGACCACGGTCGCGACGGGGTCGCACGCGCCCGGCGGCTCAGCGTCGGCAATGCCCATGCTGCCGTCGGCGGCCCCGTTGGAGGCCCCTGGCGTTGGCTCGAGCGTGATCGTGAAATCGGCACCACCGTCGGCGGTGCGGGCCAGTGCCATGTCGCGCGCCAATGGACCGAAATCGACCCGGCTCACCACCGCGCCATCCGCGTCGTAAATCGCGATGTCGTCGCCATCGGAGTTGATCGAGAAACCCAGGTGGTTAGCGGCCACCTCTGCGTCGCTGTCGGCCCAAAGGACTAAGAATCCTTGGCTCGGTACAACCAAGCTGGGGTCGAATAAATGTTTCGCTGGATTGTCGACTGAATCGGTAATGGAAAACCCGGCAAGCGGGAGGTCCACTAGACCAGCGTTGTAGAGCTCGATCCAATCTCCCGCCTCGGCTCGCTCATCCGTAGCGCTCGTTCGATTCTGCGAGACGATCTCGTTGACGAAGAGTGGGATTCGCGGTTGTGGAGGTTCGGTCCCCGGGTCGGTGTCGGAGTCTGAGTCGGCGTCTACGTCGGCGTCTGCTTCTTGTGACGTAGGGGGTGACTTCGGCGTGTCTACGGGTTTGAGCGACCCGCTCTCCACAGCGCAACCGAGCAACGCAAGAATCATACCATCCTCCGAATGACGATCATCCACGCAAGGACCAAGCTAGCGACTAAGCTGACCGCCATCAAGTAAGGATTGGCAACGCCGCGCCACAGCGCAGTAAGTTGGGCGAACCAGCTCAAGGCAACCAAAATAAGAATAGCGGGGCGAAAAAAAGCAGGGGGTGCGTAATCCCGCACAGGGGGTGGATCATCGGGGCGCCGACTGCTGGGGGTTTTGGAGCGTTTGATGCCGCTGGGCGTGGCGGACGCGCCGGCGGCGTACTCGGCATGATCGGCGGCCTCGTCGGCCGTTTTTGCTTCGCCGTTCTGCGTCATCTGTTGGCCGCGCCACAATTCCCAAATAAATCCGTTGCGCGACTCCCGAATCCTCAAAACGGTGGGGGCTCCGTTGGCGCCTGAGGGGGCCGTATTTCCGCGGCGGTAGTCGCGTTTCCACACGCCTCGCGCCTCGCTTTTCCAGGCGGGCCCCAGAATGCTGCGCTCGGCGCCGCGTGGCGTAGGATCTCGTGGACTCATTTTGGCTCCGATAGGACTTTGACCTGGGCGAATTGGCGGTGACCTTCTGGTCCGGAATGAAAACCGTAGCCGCTTTCTTTTGCGCCGACCCAGGGCATGCCCTTTGCGGCGCCGACGGATTGGTTGATGCCGACCATGCCTGCGACCAACCGAGAAGCTACGGCGCGTGCATGCTCGGGTGCGCCGAAGACGACAGCTCCAAGGCCAAAGCGGGTCTCGTTGGCGCGGCGAATCGCCTCTTCTTCATCGGCAACGGAGAATACGCAGGCGACTGGGCCGAAGGTCTCCTCAATGGCAATGCTCATGTCGTCGCTGAGGTGCGTGAGGACCGTGGGTGGATAGAAAGCGCCGTCGCCGGGCGCGTCTCCTCGGAAGGCAACTGTGGCACCGCGGGCGATTGCATCGTCCACGAGTCGTGCCACCCGTGCACGCTGCCGCACGTTGACCATGGGGCCCATACGGACGCCGTCTGCGAATCCGTCGCCGGTGTGCCACGCGGAAGAGGCCTTGCTCAGGGCCTCCACGAAGGCGGGCCGACAGGTCTCCGATACGTAAATGCGTTCGGTCGCAACGCACACCTGGCCGCCGTTTCTAAAACTGTTTCTTGCGGCGAAAGAAGCCGCAGCGGCCATGTCGGCATCGTCCAGGACGACGAGCGGGTCCTTGCCGCCGAGTTCGAGGATGACACGCTTGAGTTCTTTGGACGCCGTGGCCAGGATGTGTTTCCCCGCGTCGCGGCTGCCCGTGAACACGATGAGGTCGACCTCGGCGTCCACGAGGGCCTTGCCCTGGCGCTCATCGCCGTGAACGACCTGCAACAACCCGTCGGGTAGGAGCGGACGGAGCAGGGCGGCGTAGGCTTCGCCACACAGCGGGGTTTCTTCGCTGGGTTTGTACACCACTGCGTTGCCGGCGATTAGCGCGGGGAGCAACTGCTCATGCGGCATCAATAAGGGGAAATTCCACGGCGTGATGCAGACGGCGACCCCGAGCGGTACGCGCTCCAAGCGGCTTCGCATGCGCGCGTTTTCTCGCAGCTCTGGCTGCAGTGCGGCGACGATTTCGGCGATTTCTTCTTCGACGTCCTGGGAGATCAGTCCAGCTTCTCCGCGGGCGTCTCCGATGGGCTTTCCCATCTCGCGCGTGACCAGCGCGGCCAGGTTCTCGGCGGCGGCGCGGAGGGCCGGACCCAGCGGACGAAGACGCTCGGCACGGGCCTCGACGGAGAGTGCGCCCCAGGACCGTTGGGCCTCGCGCGCTCGAGCGACGATGGCACCGATGTCGGCCACGGGTGTGACGACGACACTTCCTACGGTTTCACCAGTCGATGGATTGACTGAGTTGAGGGCACCCATGAGGCCTCCGGGTCACCGCTAACTGAGATGCGTGGCCGGGGCCGAGGGACTCAGCCGTCGGCCCGTTGGTTGGCGTACATGTCTTCGATCAGACCCGCGTATTTCTGCGTTACGACCTTGCGTTTCACCTTGAGCGACGCCGTCAGTTCGCCGCCGTCAACCGTCATCGGACCGGGCAATACTTTGAAGTATTTGATGCTTTCAAAGGACGCTAAAGTCGTGTTCACGGACGCTACATGCGCGTCCAGCGCCTTCTTCACCCTGTCGCCAGCGGGGTCCGCGCTCACGCCTTCGCGTTTGCACCACTCGACGAGATTTTCTGTGTCCAGGGCAAACAATGCCACACAGTAGTTGCGGTTGTCGCCGATGACGACCGCCTCTTGCACGATGGGGAATGCCTTGAGACGGCCCTCGATCTTGGCCGGCGCGATGTACTTGCCAAAGCTAGTCTTGAGCAGCTCCTTCTTGCGCCCAGTAATCTTGACAAAACCTTCTTCATCGATGTCGCCGAGGTCGCCGGTCTGGAACCAGCCTTCGTCGTTGAAAGCCTCTGCGGTAGCGTCGACACGATTGAGGTAGCCGGAGGTGATATTGGGTCCCTTGGCCAGGATTTCACCGTCCTCGGCGAGCCGAAGGGTCACCCCTTTGATCGCCTGCCCCACGGTGCCGATCTTGATGGCGCGTGGCCGGTTGGCGGTCAGGCCGGGACACGTCTCGGTGAGCCCGTAGGCCTCGATAAGAAGGAGTCCGATGGCCATGAAAAACTCGTGCACGTCTACGCGCAACGGGGCAGAGCCAGAAAGCAAGACGGCGGCGCGGTCCATCCCCAACTTGGCTCTGAGCTTGCTGAACACGAGTTTCTCGGCCACGGCGTGGCGCAACCTCAAGCCGAGAGGAATGGGTTTCCCCCGGGTCACATAAGGCAGCGTTTCTTTACCGACTCCGAGCGCCCAATGAAAAATCCGCTGGCGCATCGGAGGGGCACTCGCGACCGTGGTTTGGATCTTCGACATCATCTTCTCGTACACGCGAGGCGCACCGGGGAAGAAGCCGGGGCGAGCCGCGGCGAGGTCGGGGCCCAGAGTTGGGACCGACGAGATGACGATGGGACTGCGGAAGAAGGGCCCGGCGAACTCGATGAGCCGGCCGAAAGAATGGGCCAGCGGAAGGAACAGGAACAGCCCGCCCGCGCGGACCTTGTCGTCGAACAACCCAACGTCTTCGATATTCTCGAGCATCGACAGCATGTTTTCGTGGGTCTGGATGACCGCTTTCGGCTCGCCTGTGGTTCCCGACGTGTAGGTGAACGTTGCGATCATGTCGCGGTGAACGAGGCCAATGCGGCGGGCCATTTCCGGCTTCAGGTGAGTGAGCCGGGCCGCGCCTCTGGCTTCCACCGCCTCCAGGCTCTCCCAGTCGTCGGCGGCGGCCAGTCCCGTCGGGTCAACGACGATGACCTTTCCCTTCGCCAGAACGCGCTCGGGCCCGTACGCCTTGTCAAAAAACACGAAACCGGTGCGCATCGCGCGAACCTTGCCGAGTTGCTCGGCGTTCTCCGCCACGATGAGCACCACGTCGGTGTCCACGTGCATGAAACCGACCTCTTCGGGGAGCAGGCTTGCGTACACGGGAACGGTTTGCAGGCCCACGGAAAGCGCGGCGACGTCGAGCACCACCCAGTCCATGGACGTGTTGCCGATGATGCTCATCCTCGCGCCGTCCGCCAAATCACCGGTGGTCAAAAGCCCGGCCGCAAGTCGCTCCACGCGTGGAACCACGTCGGCCCACGGGACGTCGATGTAGGCGTCTCCCCGTCTGACGCGAAACGCAGTCGCGGAAGGGTTGGAACGTGCGCGGTCAAGGATCATCTGCGAGATGTGCGTGTCGGCCATAGGGCCCTCCGATCCGGCCCGCCCTATCCAGCCGTTCGCCCGCTTGCGGCACTGACCCGCCGCACCAGGTCCAAAGCGAGCTTCTGTTCGGTCAATCTCATGCTCTCGACAGTGCAACCGCCGAGGTGGGGCGTGACGATGACCCGCGGATCGAAAGCGGCGCGGGCGACGAGGGGGTGAGCCCCGTTTCCTTCGCTGCGCTCGCCGTCGAGCACGTCCGTGGCGTAGGTGGCGAGACGGCCGGTGTCGATCGCGTGCAGGATCGCTGCGGACTCCACGACCTCGCCTCGCGCGGTGTTGATGAGGGTCGCGTCGGGTCGCATTTGCCGAAGGAACGCCGCGTCGACAAGGCCAGTGGTGGCCGGCGTCAATGCGACGTGGAGCGAGACGATGTCAGATTGTGCGAGCACGTCGTGCAGGGGCAAGTTGGGCACCGCGTGGCCGTGAACGTGGGGGTCTGAGCCCACCACATGCGCGCCGAATGCGCCCAGGACCTCGGCGACCTGTGTTCCGAGCCTACCGAGACCGATCAATCCGACGGTGCGCCCCGAGAGTTCGCCCCCGCGAAATCGGTCGCGTTCCCACCCGCCGGCGACGACATGGGCGGCGGCTGGAACGAGGTGACGGAGGGCGGCGAGCATGAGGAGCACGGTGTGTTCGCTGGTGGCGCGGATGTTTTTCAGGAAGTCGGCTTGGCCACGAAGGCAGACCAGTTCGATGCCTCGTCTCGCCAGCGCCGCTTCGTCTACGTGCGTGGTGCCGGTCGTGGGGGTCGCCAACCAGCGGAGCCGTGGGGCCGCTTCGAGCAGATCGTCGTCGATTCGAAACCGGAGGCGAACCCACAATGCCTCCACGTCACTCAACTCGGCGATCAACTCCGTCGCGCTCAGGTTGGCGAGGCGCACGTGCATGCAGGCGGACAGGGCGGCGGTGGCGCCAAAGTTCAGGGACTCCGCCACCAACAGCGTGGGGCGAGTCAAACGCAACGCCCGGCGCGACGGAGCAATTGCTCCGCCATCCACAGATCGAAGGGCTCATCAATTGCGCAGGCCCGCTCGCGGGGAATGGGCCAGGCGCGGCAGTCCGCGCCGTGGATCGAACCCGCGAGAAGGACTTGGGTGCGGGTGACGTACACGGAGCCGTCGCGAAGCCAGTAGTGGGGCAGATCCTGGCGCCGTTGGCCTTCCATGGATTCGGCGAAGGCTGGGCTGTGAACACGGCGATCAGCATCCACGGTTTTCATGCGGGCCGGGTGACGTTCGCCGACGTCACAAAAGCCGATCACGCTGTCCGCGCCGGTCTGGTCCAGCAACTCAATGGCGCCGTCGATGTCGCCCGCGAGGCGGAGCGGGTTGGTGGGTTGCAGGATGAACACTGCGTCGAAATCTTCTGCACATGCCCCAAGCGCGTGTAGAAGAACCGGCAGGGTCGGCGTGTCGTCGCGCGCCAGCTCGGCGGGCCGGAGAAAGGGGACCTGGAGCCCGAGCGTGTGCCCGATGGCGGCGATGGTGGGGTCATCGGTGGACAGCACGACACGGCTCAGGTGTTTGCAAGCGAGCGCCGCTTCTGCCGTCCACGCGAGCAGCGGCTTTCCGCCGAGCTGTGCGATGTTCTTGCCGGGGATGCCTTTGCTGCCGCCTCTAGCGGGCACCACCCCCAACACCCGAATCACGAAGGTGCTCGCAGTTTGGCACGCCGCTCCCGTCGCAGGTTGAGCCCTTGGACGAGCAAGCTGAACGCGATTGCCGAGTAAATGTAGCCCTTAGAGACATGTTGACCCGTGGCTTCCATGATTAGCATCGCCCCGATCAGCACCAGGAAGGCCAAGGCCAAAAGACGGATGGAGGGGTTGTCTTCGACAAACGCGCCGATTCGCCTAGCGAAAAGCATCATCACGATGACGCTCAAGACGATGGCAACCACCATGACGGGAAGGTGATTCGCCATGCCGACGGCGGTGATCACGCTGTCGAGCGAGAAGACGATGTCGAGCAGCATCACTTGGAGCAGCACGGAGCTTAGGCTCTTCGGTGCGCGCGCCGACGCGGTTTCCCCGTGTTCTGGGTTCTCGACGGCTTCGAAGATCTCGGTGGTCGCTTTGTACAGTAAGAACAGGCCTCCCAGGCCCAACACAATGTCTCGACCCGACCACACGCGGACGAGGGTGAACAGCGGCTCGGTGAGCTGGGTGAGCTGTTGAATGCCGGCCAACAGCAGAATGCGGGACAGCAACGCCACCGCCAGCCCAGCACGTCGGGCAAAGGTCCGCTGGGCTTCCGCTACGCGGGCGGTCAGAATCGTGATGAAGACGATGTTGTCGATGCCGAGCACCAACTCCATCACGGTCAATACGAGGAGCGAGACCCAGGTCTCAGGCTGCAGCCAGATTTCCAACCCAAAAACTCCGGGGTCGTCGCGACTAACGCGGCAGGGTGGCCCTGCGTGTCCGGACGGGCGGCGACCTCAAGGGGAGATTCGTTGGCTGCCGGTCGCCTTGGCCATGTCGTCAATGGCGTATTGGCCCGCTTTCTTGCGGAAAAGGTTCGCGTCTGGCAGGCGGCCACCGGGATCGGCCTGCCAAAGGTAGGTCACCCTGGTTTGGTCACCCTCGCTCTTGAAGCGCCATTCGCCGTCCAACCGGTCCAGGCGCACGATGTCGGGGTCGATCGGGGCGCGGGCGTGTTGAATGGGAGACCACACGAAAACATGGGAGCCATCGGGGTCCACGCGGTGGTCAAAACGGGCCACATAGTCGCGGTCATGGATGGGATACGGGTAGTCCATCACGATTCGCAACACGTCGCTTTCTAGCCGCTCGATGGTGGAAATCGAACCCATCTGCGCCACATGTTGGTCCAACTTCTCGAAGGTCAACACGGCGGTTTCCAATGGCGCCCCGATGACCCCAGTAGACCGACAATAAGGGCCGGCCGCGGTTTCCGTGCAGTCGATTTTCACCGGCGACGCTTGCAGCGGCTTCCAGGTAGACGTCTGCGCAGGCAGACCGAAGGCCAAGGAGATGACGAGTAGGAGCATTTCGATCCTCGGACACCCTTGCGTTAACCCTGCTTCCCTGCCGGGAGGGAATCATGGTGTCATGGGCATTGTTGTGGGTCTCCTGCTCGGGCAATGGCGACGCGGACGTGGGTGTGTGCGGCGACGCCAACCTGACCCGGACCGTGGTGTTCTCTGAGCTGATGTTTACGCGTTCCGAAGGCGGCGTTTCCGCGGGCTTCGACCTCGACGGGCGGGTCTCGGACGGGTCGGCCACCGAAGACTGCGGCATTACCGATCTCACCGGTCCTGACGGCGAGCCAGGCATCGACAATACGTGGGCCAACATACTGCCGGCGCTAGAACTCACGGAGGCGGCCGCGATCGAGGGCCTCATTCAGGACGCGATCAACTCCGGCGAGGTGTTGATGACCTTGGAACTCGTCGCCATCGATGACGACGTCTCCGACGCCTGTGTAGACGTACGGCTCTCCCGCGCAGCCGGCCAGCCCTTCCTTGGCACCGATGACCGCGTGCTGCCGGGCCAGACCTTCGATCCGGCTCCGGGTCGCGAGCCCGTGGTGGTGAAGGCGCAACGTTTGGAGGACGGGGTACTCGTCGCCCAAGGCTTCGACATGTTGTTGCCGTTGTCGGTGTTTGGAAAGTCCTTCGAGTTCACCTTGGAGGACGCCAGCATCGAGGTCATTCTCGATGAGAACGGTGCGGCACACGGGCAGCTCGCTGGGGGGTTGTCGGTGGCCTATGCGTTGGAGGTGGCGTCTACTGACGACGTCGATGTTGCCCTCGTAGGCATCATGGAACAGCTGCTCAACGCGAATGCGGACCTCGGCTGGGACCCCGCTTTGGGTGAGTGCACGCAGGTGTCGCTCGGATTCACGTGGACCGGTGTGTCTTCTTTTTGGTACGCAGATCCGGGGTAGGCGCTACCACACGAGAATAGCGACCCCGACCGACAGCCCAGCGCCCGTACCGACGAGCATGACCTTGTGGCCGCGTTTCAGTCGCCCACTTTCGTGCGCTTGGGCGAGCGCCATCGGCAGGCTTGCGGCGATGCAGTTGCCGTATTTGGCGACGATGTTGACGATTCGCTCGCGGGGTACACGCAGCTTTTCCATGGCGATGACGCCGGGCCCACTCGCCTGGTGCGGCACGAGCAGGTCGATGTCGTCGGGCGTGAGCCCCAGGTCGCCGAGCAAGCCGTCCACCTGCTCCATGACTTTGCCTACGGCGGCCTTGTAGATCCGAGGCCCACGCATGCGGAACAGGTTGTCGGCGGGCACCGTCCGCGGGTCGTTGGGGTGTGCGCGCGTCCCGCAGCCGCGAAGTTCCGCGAGGTCCGCATGCTCGGGAAAGGTCGCCATCCGCAAGCCCAGAACCTGGCTGTCTGGATGCACGATCATCGACACGGCCGCGGCGCCGTCTCCAATCAACGCAGCGCTCTCTGGATGCTCAGGATCGCGACAGACGGTGCCTTGTTCGGAACTGACGACAACGATTCGTTTGTGCGAGCCAGCAACGAGCAGCGCCGAAGCGGTCTGCAACCCCGCCAGGAAGGACAAGCACGTGGCATGGATGCTGAACGACGGGATGCCGGACCACCCGAGCGCAGCCTGGATGAACACCGAAGAGTCTGGGATGAGTTGGATGGGCGTCAACGACGCGTTGATCAGCAGGTCCGGAGGCACGCCGTCGGTGACGGCCTGCACCACGCGCGCCGCCATTTTGTCCATGCCTTCGTCCGAGACGCGTCGTTCGACGATTCCAGTGCGAGACTCAATCCATTGTGCGGATCGGCCAATGCGCAGCGCAAGTTGTGCCGACGTCTCGATTCGCGGCGGTACAAACCACGCAATGCGGTCGATCCGCGTTCCTGCCGTCACTTCGGGGCCGGTAGCGGGGGCAAAAAGGTACGGGTGAACGCCTGACAGTCCGCCTGGATGCGATCCGCGTTCAGGCCGAATTTGGCGAGGTCGTAGCCGTGTTTGCTCTTGTAGGCGCGCTGTTTTGCGCCCTGATCGGCGATGGCGGTCGAGAACGCCGGGCTTGGCGAATGGCCTACGAAACGCAGCAACTCGTCCATCACCGTCTCGAACTCCGTCATCATCCGATCGTAGCGCACGATGTAGACGTTGTTGCGATCGATTTTGCCGGAGCTCCAATCCGATTCAAAACGTGCGAGCAACTCTACAAAGGCGAGGTACAGCCGTTCAAGGTACTGCTTTCGCGTAGGCTCGGGCAGATTCCAGAATCCGAAACGTTTGTCGAGCACGCCGGTGACGAGGCTCATGGCAGACGGGATGATCTCCACCGGGTCCCGAGCCATGTAGAGAATGGCCGCGTCGGGGTAGGCTTTCAGAAACCGGGGAAGGCGCGGGCCGAGTGAAAACAGCTTTGCGACCACGCGGTCCGTGTTGTGGGCCACCATATTCCTCCGCCACAGGGCATCGAGCCAGGCGAAGTCACGCTCGGCATTGTCGCGCGTTTCGGGTTCGAATTGACGGCGATGGTCCTCTTCTGCAAAGGCAAGGAAGAAACCGTAAAGGAAGAAACCGTCGAAGTGCCGGAACAGCACGGCCACGTCGTCGGTCTCCACGGAGGTCAGACTTGTGTCGTGGGCGACGGTGCTGTGGTGGCGTGCTGGGGAGATTTTCTCCAGCACGGGCAGGAGCGGCCGCAAGAAGGTTTGTAATACGATGGACGGATAGAGCATCCGCCACAACTCCATGCCGGCGCCGACTTCGTGTTCGCACAAGAAACGCTGCAGAAATGTCGTTCCAGTGCGCGGATTGCCGACCAATACAATCGGGCGCTTGACGACGGCCGCGCGCAGCTTCGAAGAGACCAGGGTGTCCAGCGCCATCCCCATCGCGACGGAGAGGCGCAACGAGGCGAACAACCACACGGTGATCAACGGCGCGAACGTGACGCCGAAGGTCGAGCGGACGACGCCGTAGGCAGCCCCCATCCGTGAAAACATCGTGTTCATGCAGATCCCCGAGGCAGCGCGGCCTAAGCCGGGGCCCGCGCTGCGTCGACGACGAACTATGACCATCGGGCGCCCGATGCCGGGCCCCGAGCGGGCTAGACGCGGCGTGTGGGAGGCCCTGGTGGATGGTTCGTTGACGGTCGAGCAAATCGAAGCCCGGGTTGCGGAACGTGCCCCTGCGTTTGAGCGCGTGCGAGCGGAAGTTGGCAAGGTCATCGTGGGCCAAAGAGGCCTCGTGGACCGGATGCTGATCGGGTTGTTGTGTGACGGCCATTTGTTGATCGAGGGCAACCCTGGGCTCGCGAAAACGACGGCGGTGACGACGTTGTCTAGGTGCCTGGGCCTGACGTCGGGTCGCGTGCAGTTCACGCCAGACCTGCTACCGGCAGACCTGGTCGGCACGGTGGTGTATCGGCCAGCCACGGGTGACTTCGTCTCGCGGCAAGGACCTATCGTCACGCAGATTCTGCTCGCCGACGAAGTGAATCGGGCGCCCCCAAAGGTGCAGTCAGCGTTGTTGGAAGCGATGCAGGAACGGCAGGTCACGGTGGGCGACAAGACAACGCCCCTTCCTAGGCCGTTTCTGGTACTCGCGACCCAAAATCCGATTGAGCAGGAGGGCACGTACCCGCTGCCGGAGGCCCAGCTAGACCGCTTTCTGTTGAAGGTGAAGGTCGGGTATCCGACGTTGGAAGACGAAATGCAGATCGTGCTCCGTTCGGCAGCGCCAAAGCCGGATTTGACGCCCGTGCTTTCCGCGGAAGGCATCGCCGAAACGGTTGCGCTCGTTCGTCAGATCAGGATGACAGACGCGCTGATGCGCTACGTCGTGGGCATTGTGCGAGCGACCCGGGATCCGGGCGTTGTGGCGAAGGACTTGGCTCGGGCGGTTGCCGTGGGTGCCAGTCCGCGTGCCAGCATTGCATTGACCGCAGCGGCACGGGCGCGCGCTTTCTTGGACGGGCGCGGGTACGCCTTGCCCGAGGATGTCAAAGCGATGGCGTTGGATGTGTTGCGCCATCGCGTATTGCCGTCGGTGGAAGCGGAGGCCGACGGGCTCGATTCCGACCGGATTGTCACCAGGTTGCTCGACGCCGTCGACATGCCCTGATGCTGACGCCGGAGGAACTGCGAGAACTGCGTCGCATCCACGTCCAAGCGGGACGGCGCGTGGACAGTCTGTTCGGCGGCGACTGGCGCAGCGCCGTGCGCGGCCAGGGCATGGAGTTCGAGGCCGTTCGCGCCTATGTGCCCGGCGACGACGTGCGGCACATCGATTGGAACGTGACTGCGCGTTCGGGCGAACCCTTCGTGAAAGTGTTCCGGGAGGAGCGCCAAGCGACCGTGTTGCTGGTGGTAGACGTTTCAGGGTCGACTCGCCCCGGTACGGGAGGGCGGGATGGGCGCACCGATCGGCGTCTGCAAATGGCCCGCATCGCTGGCAGCCTGACGCTTGCGGCGATTCGCAATCGGGATCGCGTGGGCCTGCTGACGTTTTCCGATCGGGTCGAGCACTGGCTCGCGCCGCGTCAGAGTCCGGGTCACGGCTGGTCTGTCGTGCAGCATGTGTACACGGATCACCCCGCCGGACGGGCGTCCGACATCGCGGCGGCCTTGCAACATGTCGCCAAGGTGCAGCGTCGTCGGGCAGTCGTCGTCCTGGTCAGCGATTTTCTCGATGACGGCGCGTGGTCGGCACCCCTCGCGGCGCTCGCACGCAGGCATCGTGTGCATGCGGTGCTCGTCCATGACCCCCTCGATACGGCGCCGAATCTCGGTCTGGTGGACGTTGTGGACGCGGAGACCGGGCAAAACGCGGTGGTGGACACCTCGGCGTGGCGGGCGCGCAAGTCGCTGGAAACACGAATCGGCGAGGTGCGTCGCACGGGTGCGCGTTCCATCGCCATCGGTACAGGCGAGGACGCGCTGATGTTGTTGCACGGGCATTTCCAGCGCGAGGCACATCGGTGATTTGGTGGGCGTCGACAGCAGCGGCCGAGGTGGCCGTGTCCGTGTGGTTGGACGGGGCGCCGACCGCCGCGGGTGGTGCTTTGGTCGTGGCTGTGCGTGCACCGGAATCTGGCGAATTGTCGTTGCCGGTTCCCGTAGTCGAGGGCCTGGAGTTTCATGCGGCCGCGGCACCGAGGGTTGAAGACCTTGGATTAGAGCAGCTGGTGACCGTCCGGTACACGTTCACGGGCCGGACGGGTTCGTACGAAATTCCCGCCCTGTCTTCGACTTGGGCGCCAGCGGACGGACCCGCGGAACATGGGGTCTCCGTTCCGCTGTGGGTGGACCTGGGCGTTGAACCGCCGCGCCCGGGGGAACCGCATGACATCGTCGAACCCCGGGACCGGAGTGTGTGGCCGTGGGTGGCGGCAGGGGCGGTGGTTTGCGCGCTGGGGATGATGGGCGCTGGCGTGTGGTTCGCGTTTCGACCACGCCCTGTGCGGTCAGCGCCCCCGCCGGACCCTGCCGATGTGATCGCGCTTCGGGCGTGGGCGGCGGTGCGGTCCGACCCGCAATTGGACGCTCACGGAAAAGCGCTGGCACTTTCGCGGTTGTTTCGGGAGTACCTGGAAGCGGCCCTCGTGTTCCCGGCCACCGCTTGGACGACGACCGAGACGGTGGACCACCTGGTCGCACTTGTGCACCTGCCGGAGGGCAACGTCGGTCGTGCGCGGCGACTTCTGCGCGCTACCGACCGGGTCAAGTACGCGGACGCCCGCGCGAGCGAATCGTTATTTGACGAACTCGACGGTGATCTGCGGGGCTTTGTGGGCGACACGCGGCCGCGCCGGGTGGACGGATGATCGCGGGCACAGAATTGGCGAGCCCGTGGGTGTTGTTGTTGTGGCTGCCGCTGCTCGCGCTGCCTTTCCGAGGTCGCTGGCAACGGCGTCATCGACTGGTTGTACCGTCGCTGGCCGCGTTGCACGTACCGAACACGGTTCGTTCGTTGTTGGCGCCGCTTCCGTCGGCTTTGTTGTGGGCCGGGCTGGTTTTGCTGATTTTCGCGTTGGCGCGGCCGCGGCTTGTGCGCACCGAGGTGGTGGTGGAGTCGCCCGGCCTCGACATCACGATTGCGCTCGACACTTCGGGTTCCATGGAAGAGCAGGACATGGTGCTGGGCGCGCTCGCGATGTCGCGCCTGGATGCCGCAAAACGCGTCATCTCGGACTTCGTTCAAGCGCGTCCCGACGACAGAATCGGGTTGGTCGCCTTCGGTGAAGAGGCTTTCAGCTACGTTCCGCTCACACTCGACCATGTGTCACTGCGTGAGGGGCTGAGGGATTTGGACATCGGAGTGGCGGGTGGGCGGGGGACGGCGGTTGGGACGGGCATCGCCGTGGCTGTGAAGCGGATGCGAGCGTTGGACGCGCCAGAACGAATCGTGATTCTGCTCACCGACGGGCAGAACACGGCTGGCGAATTGGCCCCGCTTGACGCCGCGAAAGCCGCCGCTGCATTGGGAATCAAGGTGTATACGATCGGCGTTGGTGCAGAATCGCGTGGAATTCTCGGCCTGTTTCGGCAGGACGGCGTCGACAACGAATCGCTGGGCGAGATTGCGAAAATCACCGGCGGCCAGTATTTCCGTGCCCGCGACGTGCGTGCGCTGGCCGACGTGTACGACGCGATCGACAAACTCGAGCCTACGACGGCGGAAGTTCGCCAGTTTGTCGATTACGACGAGTTGTTCCGGTGGGCGCTCTTCCCTGGCACCCTTCTCGTAGCGGCAGGCGTCTTGCTCGGGGCCACGTGGCTGCGGAGGGGTCCATGACGGTTGCGCAATGGGCTTGGTTGTTGCTCCTTCCGGCGGTGCTTGCACTCGCCATGGCGATGTCGTCGGGCGCGAGGGCAGCGTCGGCCCGAGCAGCCGCTTTTTTTGGCGCCGGTGTGTTGGAACGGATTCGACCGCCGTCGGTACTCAACCGTCGTGTGTTGCGGGAGCGGCTGTTGGTCCTGAGTCTCGTGTTCGGCGTGCTCGCGTTGGCCGAACCGCGATTCGGTCGTGAAATGCAGACGATTCGGGCCACCGGTTCCGACGTCGTCATCGTGCTCGACCTGTCCCGAAGCATGGACGCGGCCGATGTCGAACCGTCCAGGCTGACACGGGCGAAACGCGAAGTCGCGGATTTGTTGGCCCTCGTGCAAGGCGATCGGGTTGGGCTCGTTGTGTTTGCAGGCGGCGCTTTTCCGCACGTGCCCCTGACGGTCGATAGCTTGGCGTTGGAGCGCGTCGTGGACGAACTGCGGACCAATGTCTTTGAAGGACAAGGCTCTTCGGTCGGGGCCGGGTTGCGCGCCGGGATGAAACTGTTGTCGCGGGGCCACGATCAGGCTGGCAAGGCCGTCATTCTCCTGTCCGACGGGGAGGACCACGATCCCGACGATGCGCGCGCAGCGGCGGACGAACTGGCGGCCGAAGGGATTCCCGTATTTGCCTTGGCGATTGGTTCGGGTCCGGCACCCATTCCGTCGCCGGAGGGAGGCTACATCGAAGAAGGAGGCGCTCGGGTGTCGTCGACGCCCAATCCAGAGCTGCTCGCCGACTTGGCGCGACGGAGTGGCGGGGCGTTTGCGAGCTCCGTTCCGTCGGATGCCGACGTCGCGGGTTTGTATGCGGAGCTGCGTCGGTCGGTCGCGGTCGTCGAACGAGAGGTGCTCGAGCGGGAAACTTGGCGGTCGGGCTTCCAACTACCGCTGGGGTTTAGTGTGTTGGCCCTGTTCGCTGCGGTGTTCTTGGGTGATGGGCGGGCCGCGGTCCTCGCGTTGGTGTTGTTGGCTCCGATTGCCAATGCCGCAGATGCGGATCAGGCGAGACGTTTGTACGACGACGCCCATTATGACGCCGCGGCGAAGACCTGGTCTGAGGTGGCGTTGTCTGCGCCCGGGGACGCGGGGGTCTTGGAGCGGCTGGCAGCTGCGCGCTACCGAGCCGGGGATTTTGAAGGTGCAGCGCGGGCCTACGATGAGGCGTGGCGCAGTGGGGCGGGCCTCGACACCTTGTACGGCGCTGGCAACGCGCATTGGCAGGCCGGGCGCCTCGATGAAGCCGCGCGACGGTTTGAGGCCGTCGTCAAACAGCAGGACGGGCACACCGACGCGGCCTTCAACCGGGACCTGTTGAACCAGGAGTTGGCCGCCCGACGTGCGGCACAACCGCCACCGCCTCCTCCGAAGGGTGACGAAGGCGAGGGGGAAAACCCGCAAGACGGGGGTCCAGAGGATCCGAAGCCATCAGGGAGTTCAGGAGATCCGGCGGACGGTGCACCGCCGGAACAAGCGCCGTCCGGACAGCCGCAGGAACCGGGTCCGGGTGGGCCGACGCAGGACGGGGAGCCCGACGGGGAACCGCCCGCGCCCGGAGAGACGGATGGGGTAGCGGGTGAGCCGCAAGAAGAACCGACCCTAGGCGAAGGGGCTGCGGCGGACGGCACCCCGACGGACATGACGGCGGCGCAGGCCAACCGGCTCCTGGACAGTGTGGAAGAGGGCCACGCCCCGATTCTGGTGAGCGGCGGGGAGGGCGCGAAACCGTGGTGATGGGTCTGTTGGCGGCGGTAGCTTTCGGAGCAGACGCCCGCATCGCGCCGGGTTCGACCTCCCTTGCGGTGGGCCAGAGCATGCGCGTGAGCGTGTTCGTGCAGGAGGGACAGCCCCGCAGTCGGCCAGATCTGGTCGTCCCGGACGGACTCGTCGCGGATTTCGTATCGCAGGGCCGCTCCTTTCGATCCAATGGGCGTGGCTTCATGGAGGTGAGCCAATACGACTACACGGTTACGGCTGTGCGAACCGGACTTTGGGCTGTGGGGCCGGTCGTGATTCCGCTCTCGGACGGCAGCATTGTGACGGCGCCGTTGGTTGCGATCGAAGTCGGGGATCGGTCGGCCGTCGGGTCGGGACCGACCCTGTCGGCGACTGCCCGATTTGACGGCCCAACGGCGTGGGAGGGCGAGGTGGTCGTGTACAGCACCCGCGTGGTCGCGCGCGCCGAGGTTTCCGACGTCACCTGGCGCCTCGCAGACGCGGGCGGACTTCGGCGCGCGGGCGGCGAGGACAATTCGACCGGGACCTCCCGAATCGATGACCCAGCCGGCCCAATTGTGACCTTTGACGCGTCGGTGGCGATGACGGCGACGGGCCGGGGGACGGTGTCGGTGCCGCCGTCGTTGGCGGAATTGACTGTGCCGACGGGCAGATCGGATTTCTTCGGCTTGCGCTCGGCTCGGCGGGACCGCGTCGCCACCAATCCGGTGTCGCTCGACGTCTTGCCGCTGCCTCCGCCCCCGCCGGATTTTTCAGGCTTGGTGGGTGATTTCGCCGTTGTCGCGCGCCTCGACCGCGCCACCGCTCGCGTCGGTGACTCCGTGGAGTTTTCGGTCCAGTTGAGTGGGGATGGTCTGCTCGAAGGGTTCACGCCGCCGCCGATTCCCAACCTGAAGGGCGCGCGCGTGTACGATGGCGAGACGCTGGTCCGTGGCTCGTTGGAAAACGGCACCTTTCGGCGTTTGGCCCTGGTCCGCCGTTCGATTGTCCCGACGGAGCCGGGTGTGTTGCAGCTGCCGGCGGTGTCGTGGACGGTGTTCTCGCCTACCGAAGGCAAGTACGTGACGCTCCGAGCAGCGGTTTCCCCGCTGGTGGTTTCTGGCGTGGCGGAATCGGCGTCGGTCCAATCTTTCCTGTCGGAGGACCCCCCGGACGTGGCGGTGGCCCCAGATCCCGTGCCAAAAGCCCACCGAGGTTCGGCGTTGGGTTGGCGCCTGGGCCGCGCCTTGCCCGTGGTGGCGGCGCTGGGCGTCTTACCGGGCGTGTTTGGGGCCCTGAGGGCGTTTGCCGCTTGGATGCGGAGACCGAAGCCCGTCGAGCTTGAGCGGCCGGCCACTGCGGCCGAGTTGTTGGTGGCGCTCCCGACAGACCCAGAATCCCGGCTGGCACGGCTGGATGCTGCCCTTCGCGCTGCGTTGAAGGGCGTCGCGGAGGAAGAGGCCCCCGATTTGGCACGGCAGGCCCGGTTGGAGCTGGATCGCGCCCGTTATGCCGATGGATCCGATCCCGAAGCCATCGTGCGGCGGGCCGTAGCGGCGCTGGAACACCCATGATCTGGGGCTTTGCCGTCGCAGCGGCTCTGACGTTGGACGACGCCGCGGACGCGGTAGATCGGGGGGACGGCGCCGCGGCCGTGTCGATTCTTGCGCCACTCGCTGCGGAGGGAACGCTGTCGGCCTCGGGCTGGTACGACCTTGGCTTGGCGCATCTACGCATGGGGAAAGCGCCGGAGGCCGTGGCTGTTTTGCGGCGGGCCGTCGCCTTGCGACCCCGCAACGGTGACACATTGGCCGCGCTGGCCCTCGCGCGTTCTCGGCTGGTCGATCCTGTTCCTCGCCCGGTCCCCACCGACGTTCTCGCCTGGTTTGCAACGCCGACCGAAGCCGTAATTGGCGGTGGTTTGGTAGCGGCTGCGGCGGGCTGGATTGCGGTGTTTCGGTCCGTCGCTTGGGCGGCGGTGTGGGCGTTGGGAATGCTATCGGTCGCGTCGGGATTGTGGGCACAACAGAGGGCTGTTCATTCGCCCACCGTTGTCGTGTTGGAAACAGTGCTCTTGCGCGATGCTCCGCGAGACGACGGCAGCGTGCTCGGCACGTGGAATCCGGGTTTGGAAGGACGACGCGTCGAGGAGCGTGGTGCGTGGTGGCTCGTCGAAGATGGCAACGGCAAGCGTGGGTGGGTACCGGGGGCAGTCTTTCACTGACCGTCGTGGGCGCCGGCGTGCGTTAGGGACGGACTTGAACCAGAGCGGGGTTTGGCCTCGCGGAGGCGACATGTTCCAACTTGTGCTGCTCATCGTCGGACTTTCCACCAACGCGTTCGCCAAGAAGGAGGACCTGACCGAGGCGGAACGGAACCACATCGCTGCGCTGCGCGTGTGGATGGAAGAGAAAGAAGTCAAGGGCTGGACCAAGCTCAAAACCAGCGCTGAACGAGATCAGTGGCTGAAGGACAATGGGGAGCCGATCCGGTATTGGGAGCGTTTCTACCAATACAATGAAGAGCAACGGACCGCGATCTTGGACGGCGAAGTACGCACGGGCTGGACCGCAGACCGGGTGTTTATGGCTTGGGGCAAGCCGTACATGAAGAAGCGCCTCACGGGGCGCAACGCGGGGAGGAGCGAACTGCTCCTGTATCGGTTCGAGGTGACGGCCGACGGGAGTGTGATGTTGTGGGAAGAAGGCAGTAAGGCCAGCTACGTCGCGGTCGAAAAGTACACGATGCAGGTCTTCGTGGACGACAACGTGCTGACCGAGCTTAGCAGGCAAGACGGCTGGCAGTGAGCTGAGCGGCTACCAGACCCACATTTCGGTCGCCAGGTCCAACGTCTCGTGCACGAACGGGACGCTGACGATTCCATCCTGGTAGCGGGTGACCTTACCCTCCGCGACGCCTTGCTGGATCCACCACACGGCGCCGGTTGCGTCCACCCCGAGGCCCACGGACGCGTCGTCTGCGGTCAGGAGCGGGTCGACTTCACGGGCACCGACGCCGGCAATAAATGAGCCGATGGTGTCGTCGGCCCACAAGCCCCACAGGTTGTTTCCGTCGGGCGCGATCGCTTCCAGCCCGGTTTTGGGGTCGCCGCCCACGGTTGGGTCAATCTGTGCCACGATGTAGCCGTTGACGTCTACGAGCAAGACGCGCCCGCTATCTTCGGCAATTCGAGGCGTGCCGTCGTCGTCCAGAATCATGGACTTCGGGTGGATGGTGGCGATGGGAATCAGGTCCGGTTGCGGCGAGGTGTCGTCGAGAATGCCGTCGGATCGCGATTGGGGTGTCCACTTGGCGATTCCGACGAAATCGGGCCCGTCGGCCAGCATGAGCAGGTTGTTCTCTGCGTCTACGACGAGGTCCACTGCGGTGGTGACACCTACGTTCGAGGCCAGCCAACGCTCGATGTCCCCAGTGAGGTCGTTGAGTTCCGGGTGCCCGCCGACATCCACCGCGGCCCAGGTGATTCCGAAATGGTCCACGGCGATGCCGGAGATGTTTCCGGACGCGGCAAGGGCGTAGGCGTTGGCCGCACCGGCGTCGATCTGATCGAGATTGAATCCGACGGCTTGATTCGCCACAGCGGCCACGATGGACCCTGAGAACAGGTGCTCCTCCCAAACGAAGTCCACGTCGATGTCCTCGCCCACGCCAACACAGACCCGGCGGATCGGCCTTTCCGCGGTCCATAGGTGGCCAGAGCGCGCGCCCGGATCGGGATCGATCACGCCGCGGCTGGCATGCAGCGTGTATTCCCCCACCGGAATCCCTACGTGGTTCAACCCGGCCGTGGTCACGCTGTAGGAGGTGCCGTCGGCCGAGAAGATCTCCACGGACGGGCTCTCAATCCAGGTTTCCAGGGCGTCAAAGCCATCCATCCCGACGTTGAGGTCGCCGATTCCCTCCACAGGACAACCGAGCGCGCTGCCCGTGTCGGAATCCGGTGGCGGGAAGTAGGTGTCGGTGAGACGGGGCGGCAACGGGGCAGGCTCGCTACAAGCGACCGAAAGAATGACGGCGATGGCGGGTTTCATGGCACTAGCTACCGCCGGGTGCGCCTCAGCGCCACGTCTCCATTCGCTCCAACCGTTCCTCCAAGGCTTCCAGACGAAGCAAGAGCGCCGCATTGGGCACAACGGGGGTCGCCTTGTTGTCTCGGTTGGCGCACTTGGCCGCGGCGTCCCGGGCAGAATCGGCGAGTCCAGGCAGGGTCGAGCGGGCGGCGAGGGCCCTCAACGAGGCCTCAGATTCTTTGGACCCCATTTCACCGAGCACGGCCACGGCCGTTTCTCGTGTGCGCAGGTTCGTGTCCTCCAGCAACGGCCACAACGACCGGCTCACGGCATCGCGTTCGACGCCTTCCAGCCGCGTGACGGCCGCTGCGGCTGCCCAGGCGGCGGCGTGGCGGATGTCACTCGGCGTGGTCGCGGCCAGGAGAACGCGGAGGCGGTTGATGTCCGCCCGTTCGCCGTGCTGACCCAACACGCTTGCGGCCGTATTGACGTCGGCCGAGTTGGCTCGAACACGGCCGACCGCCACCCGAGCCTCAACGACCGCGGCATGGGGGTCTTGGTGGGCCAACGCGTCCAGGCATGCGGCGCGCACCTCGTCAACGGGGTCCGACACGCAGCGCCTCAGGGGTCCAACGAGTTGCGCCGCTGCCTGGAAGCGCCCCAGGCCGTCGGCGGCAGCCCTGCGGATGTAGGAGCTCTCGTCCGAGAGTGCACTGATCAGCGGGTCAGGCACCTTTCGAGCGTCGCCCAATGCGACGACGGCCGCGATGCGTCGATCCTCGGGCCCTGACGCGGCGAGTGCCGTCAGGACCGCGAGCCCTGGGTCGTCTACGTGGTTGCCTAGCCAGTGGATCGCGCGTCTTCGCACCAACGGGGAAGGAGACAGCTTGGCGGCCGCCCGCCACGAGGCCGGCGGCTGGTTGTGGGTCCAATGCGCGAGCACGCCACCCTCGGGGTCCACGGCCACCCAGAGAGGCGGTGTGTTTCGGGAGACGGCGAGGTGGTGGGCGCCGGGCTCAACCCACAGGTGGTGGCGCGTAACGCCGCCTTCGTCACCCACTTCCACCCAGACAGGTGCAGACCACGTGTCGCCTTCGGCTTGCACCAGATCTAGGGTCAGTGTTTCTTCGTCGTAGCGCCACGACGTGGTCACGGTGGGCGCGCCGGCCGCGTGCAGGAGGCCGTCAAAGAACCAACTGAGATCGCGGCCCGCGTGTTCCTCCACGACCCGCTGAAAGTCGGCGGTCGTCACGAGGCTGTCGTGGTTTCGGTTGATGTAGTCGCGAACCGCGGCGAGCAGGACGTCGTCGCCGAGCATGACGTCCAGCGCGTGCAGGGCGAAGGCGCCCCGCGTATACACCGACGAATAGTCGGCCGGACCTGTTCGCGACCACGCCCTGGGCGAGACGGGCTCGGAATCCACGGAAACGCGAGCCCAGCCTTCGACCCGTTCTGCAAACCGGTCATTGCCTTCCTGGTGGGCCTGCCACCTCGCCTCAAAGTACGTGGCGAAACCCTCGCTGAGCCACTTGTCGCGCCAATTCAAGGGCGTGATGAGATTTCCGAACCACTGGTGTACGGCCTCGTGGGTGAGAACCAATCGACGGGACCGTGGTTCACGACCGAGCACCACCTTGTCGTCAATGATGACGAGGTTGGGGTTTTCCATAGCGCCGTACAGGAACCGCTGCACCGCAACCTGCCGGTACACGCCCCAAGGATTGGGTTCGTCGAGCGTGGCGGCCAGCCAGGTCAGGATGTCGCCGACGTCGCCCAGTTGCTTGCGGGCGGTGTCTTCGCTCACTTCTTTGCCGACCACCAGTTCGAGCGGAACGGGGCCGTCTACCCGAACGACGCGGTAGTCGCCGACCGCGATGGCGACGGCGTACGACGGGATCGCGCGACCGAGGTGGTATTGCCACGTGGTCCAGCCGCGGTCCGCTGCCTGTCGAGCGACCTCTTCGCCAACGGCGAGCGCGACGAGGCCGTCAGGAACGGTCAGGTTGACGTCTACAGTCATGCGGTCGGAAGGGTGGTCCCACGCGGGAAACCAGTACCGATTGTCCGAATCCTGGCCCTGGCTCCACACCTCGACGTGTTTGTCTGCGCCCTCACCGCGAAAATGTAGGCCGGTCTGGGGTGTGGCTTTGTAGGAAATCACGACGTCGATGGCGTCGTCCTCTGGATCGATGGGAATTGAAAGTGTGCTGTCGCCGGCGCGCCAGCCTGTGTTCTCGGCGCCGTCCACCACCACGCGGTCGATGTGGAGCGCCACCTGATGAAGTGTCAGGTTGCCCGGCCCGATTCTCGTCGCGGTGATGCGGCTTGACCCAGATACCGTTTTCGCACGGGGGTCGATTCGCAGGTCCAGCTTGAGGTGTGTGTGGTCCCATGCGCGATCAGGGCGCACGGCGCCGGGTCGGTCAAGCGCAGGAGCCGCTGCCATTGCGACGGCGACGAAGGTCGCAATCACCTACGGCGACGCAACAACGCCAGAGCCCCGAGCACAAGCCCAACACCCGGGAGTCCGGGCTGCGTGGCGCATCCGAAGGGGCTCATGTGGGCTTGCCAATCGCGAACGACGCCATCGTCCACCATGACGACGTTGTCGTCGCGACTCAGCCATTGGGCTTCGGCATCATCCCAACCGCAACTGCCGAAGCCGTAGGCGCCTTCTTCGGGGAAAGTAACGACCCTGCCGGTCGAGGTTTCGCCTTCGATGACATAGGTCGTGCACCCGCCGTCGACGGCCAAGGTGACGCTGTACATGCCACTTTCCGGCACGCCCCACGTCAACTCGAGATCGACCACCTTGTCGGCGAACACCACTTGCAGCCTGGCTGGACCGGCGCCGGTCGGGTCATACCAGTCGGCTAGGAACATCGCTTCATCGAACGGGGCCGCGGGGGACGTAGCCGCCATCCGAATCGGCTGGTCTGCTTGGTTAATCCCGCGCGCACCAAAATCCTGCGTCGAATACGCGTCGACGACGCCCGTACCCAGTTCCTCCCAACTTCCGTCCATGATGTTCGCTCGGTGACCGGAGCTGCACATCCAGCCCTCGATCATCGTCGACCAGGGGCTGGGGTAGTTCCAGGCGATGTTCTCGCCGACGAAACCGCTCGCGTAGTATTCGCTGACTCGCGTGGAAAAAGACGTTCCGTCGGACGACGTGTGGCTGAAGTTGCCGGTGTCGTACATGTCTTGGGTATGCACGCGGGCGGCTTCGTTGAGACCGGCTTCCCACAACAGGGGCCGCTCTGGCAGCCGCTCGTCGTCCTGAAAGCTGTCGATCCCGCAGGGGTAGTCCAGGGCGAATGCCTCGGGGTCCACGCGGACGGCATTGGTCCAAGCGTGCAGCTCGCGCTCCTCGGGATTTGGGCGGCCGTCGATCGGCACCGCATACTGTGCGTGAGCCAAGGATACGTACAACGAGAGCGAAAGCACACGGACCTCGCGGGGTGAACAGTAGCGCGTCTGTGGTGCCGATTCGCCAAGGTTTTGTGGGCGGGGACCCCAGATTCGTCAACCTTCGGTGAGCGCTGTCCGGACGGTGTCCGCGAGTTTGCTGTAGGACCGTTCGATCTCGGTCACAATGGCCTTCTCGACCTGTCCGCCGACGAATGGGATGGCCACGATGATGTCGCCGTCGATACGTAGGACGCAGCTGTCGTCGCCGTCCTCTTCAATACGAAAACGACCCGACGCGGTCAACCGACCGGGGAGCAGACTGGGAAGCACCGTCCAGCGCATCTCATTTCGAGCCTGGTCGAAGCGGTTTTCTTGCTCGTAGGCCAACCGTTGGGCGCCGAGGATGGCGGCAATGGGGGCGGGCAGCTCGCGTTGTGGACTGAATCGCACGCGTCGCACGCGGATCTTTCCGTCCCAGGTCTCGGACAACAATTCGCGCTTCACCGCCGTATGTCGCCGCAGTTGTTCGTCGAACCCATCATCCCAGTACAGCTGCCAGAAGCGTTCCACTGAACACGGCAAGCTGTGACGGACGTCGATCTTCATGCCTCCCCTCGGTGGCGTTCGTGGTATCCTGACGACGACCGCTGGAGAGTTGCTGCCCATGATGCGCATTCTGATTCCGCTGACCCTTTTTCTCGTCGCTTGCCAACCCCTTGATACTGGAATCAGTGAGAAGGACGCGGTGATTGAGGTCAGCCCTCAGTTGACCGACCTGGGCCAGAGCCCGATCGGCCTGCGCACGAATCTCTACCTACAGGTGGACCTTCTCGCCGGCGCCGCAGCGGTTGTCACGAACGTGTCGATTACCAACCTGGAAGGGAGTTCCTTTCTGTTTGACGGCGTGGTGCCAGTCGCGCTGGACAAGGACGAGGTCACCTCGCAGACCTTGGAGATCGGGTACCTGCCGCAAGTGGAGGGCTACGACCGTGCGCTGGTCTCCATCACGCACGACGCTGCCGGTGTGCCCTCCCCGTTCGAAGTGGAAGTGCGCGCGCAGGCGGTGTTGCCGTCGGTGACCGTCTTCCCGCTGGGCGTGGACTTTGGCGTGGTGTTGGCGGGCGGGAGTGCGACCCGGTACGTCACGGTCAGCAACGAGAGCGCCTTCGACGTCGTTCTCAGCGGCGCCAACCTCACGGTTGAGCGCTTTACGGTGGGCACGACGTTCCCACTGACCGTCGTTTCGGGCTCTGAGTTTCTCGTTCCTGTCGTCGTGAACCCGATCGACGACAGCGCTGTGGCCGGTCGTTTGGTCATGGAAATCGGTGATCTGCAGCTGCCGGACGTGCTGTTGCGGGCCAATGACTGCCTTGCAGGGTCTCCTGACGCCTACGACGTGGACCAGGACGGCGTGACGTCGTGTTCCGGTGACTGTGACGATGCCAACGCCAACATCCATCCGGGTGCTGTGGAAACGGCAGACGGGATCGATCAGGATTGCGACGACCTCGTGGACGATGGCACCGTTGGCGCCGACGACGACGGCGACGGTTGGTGCGAAGCCACCTATTCGTGCACGGACGGATCGTTGCCGGGTGACTGCAACGACGGCACGCCGATCGTGAACCCCGCCGAAAACGAAGACTTCTTCGACGGCATCGACAACGACTGCGACGGCATTGTGGACTTTGGTACCACCGACGTCGATGAGGACGGCTTTGCCGTGGCCGGCGGCGATTGTGACGACGAAGACGACAACCGCTACCCAGGGAATGCGGAGATCGTGGACGGCGTGGACAACGACTGCGATTTGGTGGCCGACGAAGGCACCGTGGCCTACGACGACGACGGCGATGGATACTGCGAGTCCGCCATCTGCACCGACGAGACGTTGGGCGGAGACTGCGACGACCGGGTGGAAGACGATTCGCCCGTGGACGGCTTGCCCGACGGCCGCCTGAACCATCCTGGTGCCGCGGAGATGGCGGACTGGATCGACAATGACTGCGATACCGACGTGGACGAAGGCACCGTGAACTCCGACGACGACAGCGACGGTTTCACCGAAGTCGGCGGCGACTGCGACGATAACGATCCGATGAAGAGCCCCGCTTTCGGCAACTGCTAAAGCGTCGAGCGCTACGCCTTGGGCGGGTTTCGCTTCCCAAGGCGCGTACGTGTTTCGTTGCCAGAACCAAACACGTCGTCCAACCCTGTGGACGCCGTAGTTGTGCGGCTCGGGCGAGGTTGGCCAGCGGCCTTCGCGGCCTCGATTTCGGCGACGCTGGTGCGGAAGGACTGCTCGGCGTCGCGTAGGCCAGCGAGCAAGTCATGAACTTGATCGATCCCGCGCGACGGCAACACTGCAGGCTTTGCCGGCTCCGAGCCCCGGTCGGCGAGTTTCTGCGCGCGGATGGCTGCCGGGTCGGGTGCCGGCTGTTGGGGTGGCGCCAGGCGCGGGGGTGCGCGTGTGACGCGTAGCCGCCCGCCCTGCGATTCCCTTGCGACCGGGGGTGGCAGCGGGGGCGCGGCGGGCGTGGCTACTGGCGGGAGGGGTCTGGGATCGGGGACGACGGCGGGGGCCGGTGCGACTGCCGCGGGCCGCGCGACTGCGGGCCGTGGCAACGGTGTGGGTTCGTCCGTTCGTGGCGTGCGCGGACCTGCGGCGGGCTGGGGGGCGGCGCGGGGCGGATCGACAAGGGGTCCGGCGCGCCCCCAGCGGTCCCATAGGCGCGTGCCCCACACGTTCCCGTTCGCGCGGGCCGAGATTCGTTCGGCCAACGACACGGTTTTGCGTGGCGACCGGGCGGTGGCCTGGCTCGGGCGTGCGACCTTGTCGTCGTCGTCTTTCATCGCGCGGCCATTGTAGCAAGATAGCGCCCCGCTTCGGAGGCCTCATGGATGCGTTCGCGATCCTCAGCGAGCGCGGCTTCGTGCAGCAGTGCACGGGCGCAGAAACGTTGCGGTCCCAACTTTCGGCGGGTCCCGTCACCTTCTACGTCGGCTTTGATCCTACGGGCGACTCGTTGCACGCGGGCCACCTCGTCCAGGTCATGGCGATGGGGTGGTTGCAGCGGTGTGGGCATCGGCCGGTGGCCGTGGTTGGCGGCGGAACGGCCCGGGTCGGGGATCCGAGCGGAAAGACCGAGGCCCGGCCGTTGCTCGATGCAGACGCGATCGCGCGGAACTCTGCGGCGCTCCGCACGCAATTGGGGCGATTTCTCGTGCTTGACGACGTACACGGGCTCGTTGAAGACAACGCGTCTTGGCTGCTCGGCCTTGGCTACATCGACTTCCTGCGCGAGATTGGGAGGCATTTCAGCGTCAACAAGATGCTGGCGATGGAGGCCTACCGCGTTCGCCTCGAAAAGGGTCTGTCCTTCCTCGAATTCAACTACCAACTGCTCCAGGCTTACGACTACTTGGTGCTGTACGATCGGCACCAATGCAGGCTGCAGGTGGGTGGGGACGACCAATGGGGCAACATCCTCGCGGGCACCGACCTCATTCGGCGCATGCGCAGCGCTGACGTGAACGGCTTAACGACACCCCTGCTCGTCACGGCCTCAGGCGCGAAGATGGGCAAGACCGCGACTGGTGCGTTGTGGCTGGACCCCAACCGGGTTTCGCCTTTTGAATGGTATCAATACTGGATCAACGTGGACGATCGCGACGTCGGCCGGCTGCTCCGGTTGTACACGTTCTTGCCGATGGACGAAGTGTTGCGCCTCGAAAGCCTCCACGGTGCCGAATCGCGAGAGGCCAAACGTGTGCTCGCCCACCATGCCACGGTGTTGGCGCATGGGGAGGTGGCGGCGCTGGAAGCAGGCGTTGCTGCGGCCGCAATGGTGGCGGGGGGAGCGACGGCCGACATGGCCGAGGTGACGTCGCCCAGATCAGGTTCGTTGGCAGATTGCCTGGTGGAGGCGGGTGTCGCCAAGTCACGATCGGAAGGGAGGCGACTTATTGAGGGAGGAGGTGTGCGAATTGACGGAGTACGTGTGGAGAATCCGCACACCCTGCTGCGTGATGTGGTACACTCCGGCGGTGCGGCGGTCGTTCGCGTGGGAAAGGCGCGAATATTCCGTCTCGCTTTGACAGATTTTTGACGTAACGCGGTGAACACTCGCCGTACTCGGGACACACGAAGGCGCCGGAACTTCCGGTAGGAGGGGCTCTTGACCACCATGCTCGCTGGTTTGATGTTGACCGGTTGTTTCTTCAATACCGATCCGGATGATGACGGCTTGAAGAGCAGCGAAGAAAAAGACCTCGGCCTCGATCCCAAGAACGCCGACAGCGATGCCGACGGCATGTCTGACGGCGATGAAGTGGCAGTCGGCGCCGATCCACTCGTTGCGGACTCGGATGGCGACGGGTTGCTCGACGGGCAAGAGGTTGCGGCAGGCTCGGATCCGCTGCTTCCGGACTCGGATGAAGACACATACCTCGACCTGTGGGAAGTCACCGAAGGGACGGACCCGGCCGATTATGACAACCGAATCTACAAAGGTCTCTGGCCTTACAACCCGAACAAAGACGACATCAAGAAGAACGATTTCCCGAACGTCAAGTTCGTCGATCAGTTCGGCGAGACCGTGGACCCGATGGACTTCGCCCTGCAGGGCAAGTTGATCGTCGTGGACATCTTCGCGCAGTGGTGCGGGCCTTGCCAGAGCGTGGCGGAGTGGCTCGAAGGCGACAACGCCAACTACGACAGCTACGGGCCGGACGTAGTCAAGGCCATCGACAGGGGCGACGCGTATTGGTTGTCGATCATGATCGAAGACAACTACGGCGCCGGACCGACGAGCGAAACGTCGGACGAATGGTACAAAGACTTCAAGAACAAGAACATCCCAGTGCTCGCGGACGAGGACCAGGAGTTGTACGACTCTGAGGAATTCGCGCCGCTGTTTTACCCGACGGCCTACCTGGTCGACGAAAACTTCAAGAAGCTCACCACCGACGGTTACGTGGAGACCGCCATTACCGAACTGCAAGACAGGCTGTAGGTCTCGAAGCGATGGTTCGAATCGGCCCTCTGCCCCTTGGCAGGGGGCTGCTTTGTTTGTGGACGCTGGGCCTGGGCGCTTGTTTCTTCGATAGCGACCAAGACGGCGATGGCTTGACGCGCCGCGAGGAGGTTGCGTTGGGTCTAGACCCGAACAATGCCGACAGTGACCTGGACGGACTGTCTGACGGCGAGGAACTCCTGCTCGGTACGGACCCGTTGGTGGCAGACACGGATGGGGATGGGCTGCTTGATTCCGTGGAACTCGGCGTCGGCTCAGATCCTTTCGTTTCCGACACCGATGCGGACGGCTACCTCGATTCGTGGGAGGTGACGGAAGGTACGAATCCTGCCGACTTTTACGACCGAATCTACGAGGGATTTTGGCCTTACAACCCGAACAAAGACGACATCAAGGCGAACGATTTCCCGAACGCCAAGTTCGTCGATCAGTTCGGCGACACCGTGGACCCGATGGACTTCGCCCTGCAGGGCAAGTTGATCGTCGTGGAAGTCTTCGCGCAGTGGAGCGGGCCTTGCCAAAGCTTGGCGGAGTGGCTCGAAGGCGACAACACCAACTACGACAGCTACGGGCCGGACGTAGTCAAGGCCATCAACAGGGGCGATGCGTATTGGTTGTCGATCATGATCGAAGACAACAGCGGCTTCGGACCGACGAGCGAAACGTCGGACGAATGGTACAAAGACTTCAAGAACAAGAACATCCCAGTGCTTGCGGACGAGGACCAGGAGTTGTACAACTCTGAGGAATTCGCGCCGCTGTTTTACCCGACGGCCTACCTGGTCGACGAAAACTTCAAGCTGATCACCACCGACGGTTACGTAGACGCCGCCATTTCCGAACTGCAAGACACGCTGTAGGTCTCGAAGCGATGGTTCGAATCGGCCCCCTGCCCCTTGGTTAGCGATTAGCGATTAGCGATTAGCGATTAGCGATTAGCGATTAGCGATTAGCGATTAGCTGTTAGCCGGTAGCACGGACGGACCGACCAGATGCGTGACTTCCGAGACCTGCAGGTCTGGCAGAAGGCTCACCGCCTGACGCTCGATGTCTACCGGGTGACCAAGGATTTCCCCAGCGATGAGCGGTTCGGCCTGATCGCTCAGCTTCGGCGCTCGGCGGCGTCGGTCCC
>CAMASI010000029.1 GCA_945861065.1 Klebsiella pneumoniae
CCCGATCCCGATCCCCCTCCCGACCCGAGGCAGCGATGCCGTTCGACCATGAGAAGCTCGATGTGTACGCCGTCGCCATGGACTTCCTGGTACTCGCCAACGGCGTCGTTGAGCGGTTGACTGCGCGGCGATCCTCGACGTGTGCCGTCGCCTCAACCTCGTCGAGGACGCAACGCATCGGTCCGGTAAGGAGCGGCTCGATGGCGTCGTGGCGATGCTCGTAGCCTTGGCGAAGAAGCTCCAGAATGATCGCTGACGCTTCCAGGGGCGACGCCGGGAGCGGGGTCGGGAGCGGGCCGGGCCCGGCTTGTGGGGATCGCGCCCCCTGACGGCTGACCGCTCCGACTGCGTTTGTTTTTGGCCTAGTCGCCGTAGATCAACACCTCTGACCGTCGTTGCAAGAAGGAGAGCCTTTCGGGCTCCCACGCGGCCAACAACTCCCGTAAATCGCCGTCGTGCTCCACGACGTGACGAAACTCGGCGGACCCCGTCAGAAGGTCGATTGCGGGCGGATCCGCCACAAATTCATAAGGTGCTACGCGCCAACGGAACCGGGCAGGATCGGCGTCATGCAGCGCTTTCGTAACGACCATTCCCAGGAGCAAACTGTGCATTCGTTTCCGGTCGGTCACATGAACTTCGACGCCTGTGCAAGGAACGCCTCGGTGTTTTTGGAACCCAGGAATAAAGGCCGCAGGTCGAAACGCCACACCCTGCAGGCCTGCCTTCTTGGCCTCGTGCTCGCAACAGGCGACCGCCCGATTGGGGTCGAGACCGGGTCCCCCGACGAGATGAAATGGCCGGGTCGTGCCTCGCCCCTCGGACAATTCGGTGGCCTCGATCAGGCAGGTTCCCGGGTACACGGTGGCTGCGTCTACCGTGGGCATATTGGGCGAGGGGTATACCCACGGCAAACCCGTGTCTTCAAACCACATGTCCCGTCGCCACCCCTCGCAGGGCACCACATCGACGTCGCAAACGACGCCACAATGACGGACAAAATACAAGGCCAGCTCCCCCACGGTCATCCCGTGACGAACTGGGATGGGAAATGCGCCGACAAAACTCTCGAAACCCTGTCGGACGACGTTTCCCTCCACACTCACACCGCCTATCGGATTTGGGCGGTCCAAAACGACGACGCGCACGCCGAGTGGCCCAGCTACCTGCATCACGAAGCCAAGCGTCGCCTGAAACGTATAATATCGCGCGCCAATATCCTGAATGTCAAACAAAACTACGTCGAGGTCTGCCAGCCACGCCTTGCGCGGGTGCAAACTTCCCACGTCCGTTCCGTACAAGCTCACAACAGGCAGGCCCGAAACCGGGTCTCGCACCTCATCGATCGTGATCATGTCCTGCGCCGTGGCCCGCACGCCGTGTTCGGGGCCGAACAGCCGAATGAGGTCGACGCCGGCCGCCACAAGTCGATCGATGGCGTGTCGCAGGTCCCGGTCCACGGCGGTGTGGTTGCACACGAGGCCGACTCGTTTGCCCAATAATGACGAAACGTCGTCCAGCATCACCTCTAAGCCCACACGCACCGCCATTCCGTTCCTCTTGCGACGCGTGACCATGCCACGTCAGCACGTCCACGTCCACGTCCACGCCAACTGAGGGCCTATCGAAGCGCGCCGACGGTCAATTCCTCGTCAGGCGCGGATCGGTGCGCACAGCAGGGTGGATTTTGTGGTAGATTTCGGTCTCACTCTGAGAGGTCGTCTATGCTCATTCTGTCCGTCCTTGCCACCCAAGCCTTCGCCGTCGACTTGACTGTCGCCGGTGGATGTCCCGGTAAAACCCAAATCGCGATCACCGCCGCGACGCCGTCTAGCTCCGTCCGGGTGCTTTCCGGCACCGGCCCGGGTGCGGACGCCATCGTGATCGATGGTTGTTCCGTCACGACCGGCTTGGCCGGCGCTACGGCTCGCGCGCTCACAACCGCCAACGCAGGCGGTGCTAAGACGCTGTGGCCCAATGTGGGCGCCGGCGCATGTGGCATGTCTGTCCAGGTCCTCGATGTCGCCACCTGCACCCTTAGCGGCGTGGACCAGATCGCGCTGCAAGGACACGCAGAGGGTCCTGACTTCACCGGCGACGGCTGGGTCCAGTGCAATGGCTACTACGACACAGCGGCCGGCTCTGAGATCCCGACTGCTTGGGCCCCCGATTGCCAAGGCGGCGCGGACAATCAGATCCGTATGGCCTGTGGCAAGGACGTAGCCTCGTATCGGTTCATCGACGTGAACAAGAACCCCTTCCGCGATGGCCTCGTGGCGTACCCAGAGGTTGGCATCATCTACAACTCGAACTTCGCGCTCGATGCCAACCACATCTACGCGACGGGCAATGACCCTGACATCGCCGTCAGCTGGTGGCAGAACGGCAACGGCTGCAGCGAATCCAGCGCGAGCGTCACCATGAACAATGGCTGCACATGGGAGGCCTCCAACTGCTTCGGGCAGAACCTCACGGCTGACCGTTACCTGTGGTTGTACACCAAGCCCTAGCTAAGGCCTAGTCAAGCGAGAGAAGCGTGCAGGGCGGCTCCAATAGGGTCCGCTCCTGTAAGCTGTTCTCCATCCAGCTCCGCGACCCGGGCCAATCCCCGGGTCACGGATGCGATGTAGAGAGTGTCCCAAGGGCCACGCGCGGACGGTCCTTGGCGGTGAACGGGCACGCCGAGCTGAGTTGCGTGTCGTTCGAGAGACGCGACGGTCGTAGAAGGCAACACGCCTCCGTCCCACGCGGCGGTCCACAATGCGCCATCTACGACCGCCACGATCGCCGCCGTCATCCCTTCGGTGAATCGTCCGTGACCGTCAACGCGGAGGATTTCGTCGACACCTGAGCGGCGTAGGGCAACCGCCCATCCAGCGCGGCTCCCGTGTTTCGCAGCGCCCGACAACCAAGGATCGTGGCCATGCAGGCCACGCACGGCGCGAACGGGCGCTCCCCACCTCGCGACGTCGAAGGGTTCCGCGGAAACGATTCGATTCCCACCGGCGGTCACCGTCAGCCGCACACGAAGGTCCGTGAGCCCGGACTCACGGATCGTGTGAGTCAGATCCTCACAGAGCACAGCGGCATCGGGTAGGACAATGTCGAGCGCCTCACAAGAGGCCTTGAGACGCTCCATGTGTGCGTCCAGGTCCACCGGTTGACCGTGGCGCACGCGCATGGACTCAAAGGCAGTCCACCCGAGCGTGAGGCCAGGGTCATTGGCAGGGATCGCGGGCTCGTCCGCACCCACCACCCGCCCATTGACCCGCATCCACGTCATGTTCAGGGCTCCTGTTCCGACCTTGACCCGGCGACAGGGCCCGGGCTACGGCCGCCGACCAATCCGATGGAGCCCCCTCATGTCCCGCCGTCCGGTCCTTCGCACCTCGTTGCCAGGCCCCCGAGCACGGGAGCTGGTGTTGGCCAATGAGGCCGTGGTGTCCACGTCATTCACGCGCGATTACCCGTTGGTGGCCGTGCGTGGTGAAGGGTCGTGGATCATCGACCCAGACGGCAACGAGTTCCTCGACATCACGAGTGGGATCGGGGTCACGGCGACGGGTCATTGCCATCCCGCGGTTGTCGCCGCGATTCAACGTCAGGCCGCCGATCTTCTCCATATGTCTGGCACCGACTTCTACTACCCAGCCCAAAACGAATTGGCGGTCGCGTTGTGCCAGGTGGCGGCCGTGAAAGGCGCTGATCAAGGCGTGCGCGTATTCTTCGGCAACTCAGGAACCGAGGGCGTAGAGTGTGCGCTCAAGCTCGCGCGATGGTTCACCAAACGCTCGTATATCCTGGGATTTCTCGGCAGTTTCCATGGGCGTTCCATGGGCGCGTTGAGCGTCACGTCGTCCAAAGTCCGGCAGCGCGAGCGCTTTGGACCGATGATGCCCGGTGTCGTTCACGGCCTGTACGCTGACCCCTACCGGATGGGCCCCGACGCCGCAGCGAATGCGCTGGCGCACATTGAAGAGCTCCTGCTGACCATCCTTCCACCCGACGAACTGGCGGCCGTGCTCGTCGAACCGATCCAGGGGGAAGGCGGCTACGTCATCCCGCCAGACGAGTTCTTGGTCGGCCTGCGCGCCTTGTGTGACCGCACGGGCGCGATGCTGATTTTCGACGAGGTGCAGAGCGGCATGGGACGCACCGGAAAGCTGTGGGCCTTCGAGCACACCGCCGTTCGGCCGGACATCCTGGTCGCGGCCAAGGGCATCGCGTCAGGCCTACCCCTCTCCGCCACGTTCGCGCGCAACGAGGTGATGTCGTGGCCGCCCGGCGCCCACGCCAATACCTTTGGCGGCAACCCGCTGGCCTGTGTCGCAGCCATCGAGACCCTCAAGCTGTTGCAAGCTGAATACATTGCCAACGCCGCGGCGATGGGAGAACACCTTCTCCGACGCCTTCGCTCCGCCGTCGGTGACCATACCAACGTCGGGGACATTCGCGGTCGCGGATTAATGGTTGGCGTGGAGCTGGTTGCCGATCGACGTACCAAAGAGCGTGCGCCAGAACTGCGCAACCGGGTGGTACGGGCCGCATTCGATCGCGGGCTCCTCCTGCTGGGTTGCGGCCGGAATACGATCCGTTTCGCGCCCAGCCTCGCGGTCAGCGCCGATGAGTTGGACGTGGCAGTGGAGCTGTTTGCCGCCACGCTCGATGCGTGTGCATAAGGAGAGGGCATGGCGACATTCGAAGGCGTGGACTTCTACGAGCTCGATGACCTGCTGAGCGAAGACGAGCGCATGATCCGCGACGCCGTGCGCCAGTACGTGTCTGACCGCGTCATCCCGATCATTGAAGCCCATTATGAAGCGGGCACCTTTCCGGCGCACCTCCCGAAGGAACTAGGTGAACTCGGCGTGTTGGGCGCCAATCTGCACGGGTACGGCTGCCCCGGACTGTCCAATGTGGCCTACGGACTCATCTGCCAAGAACTCGAGCGCGGCGACAGCGCCGTACGTTCGTTCGCGAGCGTGCAGGGTTCACTCGTGATGTTCCCGATTCACGCCTACGCAACAGAAAGCCAAAAGCAGAAATGGCTCCCGCGTCTCGCTTCCGGCGACGCCATCGGCTGTTTCGGCCTGACGGAACCCGATTTCGGGAGCAACCCGTCAGGGATGCTCACACGCGCCGAGGACAAAGGTAGCTACTACCTTCTCAACGGCGCCAAGATGTGGATCACCAACGGCACGTTGGCAGACGTCGCGGTGGTGTGGGCAAAAATGGACGGCGCGATTCGCGGTTTCATCGTTGAGCGGGGAATGGACGGATTCTCTGCCCCCGAAATGAAGGGGAAACATAGCCTTCGGGCCAGCGTCACCAGCGAGCTGGTGTTCCAAGACGTGCGCCTTCCGAAAGAAAATATCCTCGGCGACGTGAAAGGCCTCAAGGGCCCGTTGTCCTGCCTCAACAACGCTCGCTACGGTATCGCCTGGGGTGCACTTGGCGCGGCGATGGCTTGTTTCCAGTCTTCTCGCGACTATAGCGTTTCTCGGATTCAATTCGATCGGCCGATCGCGAGCTTCCAACTGGTACAAAACAAGCTCGCGTGGATGCTTCGGGAAATCACCAAGGGGCAGTTGTTGGCATGGCGCGTTGGCCGCTTGAAAGACGAGCACCGCGTCACGCCAGAGCAAATCAGCCTCGCGAAAATGAATAACGTTGATATCGCTCTACAAATCGCGCGCGTTTCGCGCGATATCCATGGCGCAAACGGCATTCTGAATGAATATTGCATCATGCGACACGCAGCCAACTTGGAGTCCGTGTTCACGTATGAAGGCACGCACGACATCCACAACTTGGTGCTCGGAAAGTGGGTCACAGGAATTAGCGCCTTCACTTAGCCCGGATTGAGCTTGCAGATCCCCGTCCGACATCGTGTGTTCCGTTTTGGCGCGCGTGGCGTACGGGGCCGAGACTTGTTCTTGCAGTGGCAGCTCACTGGCGGGCCAGAGGCAGACGTATTTCTCGAAGAGTTATTTACCGTTCCCAACCACCTTTCTGCCCCTGACCCGGATGACCCTTGCATAGCCGCTGCACTGCGAATTCTCCACGGACTGTGCGGCGTCTCCTACTTCAAGACCTGCCTACCACCCCAGATTGAGTTTGACGGACTACCCGACGACGAGGCCCTGTTCCTTGAGCGCTGCTATCTTCTAGGGCTTGGCGAATTCTGGTTTCGCAATCAAATCGACCCGCACGGCCGTGTGATATTTCCACGCGGGGGGAATTTGCCAGCCCCTGTGGCAGCGCCGCCCCAATCCGATCGATGGTTGCTCCTGGTCGGCGGCGGCAAGGACAGCGCCGTTTCACGGGAGTTGTTGCGCACCATGAAGGTCCCCGTCGACTTATTCAGCGTTGGCGCGGCCCCCTGGATTCGCCGGCAAGCCTCCGCGATGGGCGACCGCCACGTCATCGTGTCTAGAAGTATCGACCCCACACTCCTCCGGCTCAACCGCGAAGGGGCTCTGAACGGTCATGTACCTGTGACCGCCATCGTGTTGGCGGTGGCGTGGCTCACGGCGCTGCTCGGAAGCTGGCGGGGCGTCATCGCCAGCAACGAGCGGAGTGCAGACGAAGGCAACACGCAGTGGCGCGGAATGGAGGTCAACCATCAATGGTCTAAGGGGATCGATTTCGAACGACGTTTTCAAGCGCTCACGGTCACACGGGTCCGCGGCGGGCCGATCGCATTCAGCCTTCTTCGCCCCCTCTCCGAACTGCGAATCGGCGCAGAATTGGCGAAATATCCGCTATATTTCGAAGCCATCACGTCGTGTAACGCAAACTTTCGGGTGGGCGCTGAGGCGGAGGTCGCGCGCTGGTGCGGGACCTGCCCGAAATGCCTGTTTGTCTATCTTGTCGTTGGCCCTCACCTGGACACCTCAAGTCGGAACCGATTGTTTGGTGCCGACTTCCTCGCGAATCCTGGAAACGCCAAACTCCTGCGTGAGCTGGCGGGAGAAACGAGCGTTAAGCCATTCGAGTGTGTGGGAACAGCCGAAGAGGTTTCCGCGGCGCTAAGCTTGTGGTCCAACCAGGGGGCGCTTTCGGAAACGCTCCGACCCATTGCCAACGCCCTCTTCGACCGGCTACCGCCAGAAACTGCGTGTGCACGCTGCATGGCACCGTCCTGGGAACATGCGTTTCCGCCCGGCTGGGAGGAGCAACTTCGTGCCGCCCTCGTTGCCTGACCGAATCGGACTGCTGGGACTTGGCGTCGAAGGCGAAAGCGTGCTCCGCGCTTTGGCTCGATGGGGCTACCGTAATGACATTGTGGTCATCAGCGATCGTCCAGGACCCGCCCGTGACGGCATTCGATGGGCTGACGAAAGGGGCCTGAAATCGATCGACCTGCTGATTCGAAGCCCAGGCTTTGCCCCTCACCACCCGGCTCGGCAAGAAGCGGATGCGCTGGGTGTGCCGCAGACCACCGCGACCCGATTGTTTCTCATCGAGGCGAAAAGCGGTTGTATTCACGTCATCGGAATTACCGGCTCAAAGGGCAAATCGACGACGACGACGCTCGCGTCTTTGTTTCTTATCGCCGCAGGGAAAACTGCGCCTGCGATAGGCAACATTGGAGCGCCTGCGTTGGATGCGCTCACGACGTTGCGCGCAGGCGACTTCGCCGTTTTAGAGATGTCGTCGTATCAATGCGCAGATCTCGACACCGGGCCACAGACCGGCGTGCTGTTGGGGTTATTTCCAGAACATATGGATTGGCACGGGGGCGTAAAGCCCTACTACGAAGCGAAGCTCAGGTTGCTCACGGCACAAGCGGGTAAGGGTCACGCCGTGGTCGTTGCGTCGTCGGTACCCTACCTCCCGGCGCTGCGGGGAGTGCCAACGGTCGTCCACGACGTCGGAGGACTACACGCGACCGGCGGTTGGTTCCGCGATGCGGATCGCCGCTTGTGGTCCGACGCGTCGATGCGCCTCCGAGGCCAACACAACCGCGACAATGCGCTTGCGGCGTACGCAGCGACGGCTCCGCTCGGTGTGACGCCGTCGATTGCCGAATCCGTGCTTGCGCAGTTTCGGGGGCTTCCGCATCGGCAAGCAGACCTCGGAGACGTCGGTGGAATTCGATGGGTCGACGACGCGATCAGCACGGCGCCAGAAGCCATCGCCGTGGCCCTCAACGCGCTGGCCGGCGAAGTCGACACGCTCATCTGCGGCGGTCAGGACCGCGGCTATGACGTGACGACCGCGATCGAGGCCATCGAACGAAGCGGCGTGCGCAACGTGATTTGCCTGCCGGACACCGGGGCGGCCATCGCGCAAGGACTTGCCAACGCCCACGAAGTGGACAGCTTGGCGTTGGCTGTCGAATTGGCCCGGACCCTCACCGCGAAGGGTCGCACGGTGCTGTTCAGCCCCGGCGGCCCTTCGTACCACCGCTGGAAAAACTTCGAAGCGCGAGGGGCAGAGTTTATTGCGCTGGTCCGAAAAACGGCCGACGCTAACTAAGAGCCGCCACGCCTGCTGCCAAGCGCGCCACCGGAACCCGGAACGGGGAACAACTCACGGCGTCCAGCCCAATCCGGTGAAAGAATGCGATTCCCGACGGGTCGCCAGCGTGTTCGCCACAAGCGGTCAGTTCCAACGATGGTTTCGTTTGCCGACCCTTACGCGTGGCATGTTCGACCAGGGCGCCAACGCCTTCTTCGTCGAATTGTGTCATCGGGCTCACGGTCACGACGCCAGCCTCGAGCCACGCAGGAAGAAATTGGCCGAGGTCGTCTCGCGACAGGCCCCACACCGTCTGCGTCAGGTCATTCGTGCCAAACGAAAAGAAATCCGCGTGGACCGCAACCTGGTCCGCAAGCAACGCAGCCCGCGGCAACTCGATCATCGTCCCCACGCGCACTTCAATCGACCGGCCCTGTTCCGCCATCACCGCATCGGCGACTTGGTGAACCAAAGCGCGCATCAGCTTGAGTTCGTTCGGGTGCGCGACGAAGGGCACCATGACCTCCGGAAACACCGCCACACCTTCGTTCGCAACGGCGCACGCCGCCTCATACAACGCCCGAACTTGCATTCGATACAGTTCCGGCTTGAGCAATCCCACGCGCACGCCACGGTTTCCGAGCATCGGATTGACGTCGCGCATCGTTTCGACGCGGGCCGCAAGCGCCTCCGACCGCATTCCGAGTTCCGCGGCCACCGAGGACACGTCTTCTGGGCGAGTGGGCAGAAACGACGTCATCGGCGGGTCGAGCAGGCGGATGCACACCGGATAGCCGTCCATCGCGCGAAACAACGCGGCGAATGCCTCCCGCTGCTGCGGCAGGACTTCCGCGAGGGCCCGCGACCGGGCGCGTCCGTCCTCAGCAAGGATCGCCCTCCGCAGAGCGCGCAAGCTGTCAGGCTGGAAGAAACTATGTTCAGTACGGCACAAACCGACGCCACGTGCCCCGAGCGCACGCGCGCGTAAAGCGTCGGCCGCCGTATCGGCATTGGCGAGTACCCGGAGGCGCGCCACGCCGTCCGCCCACCCTAGAAGCACGCCCAGTGCCCCTGTCGCTGCTTCCGGCGCCACGGTCTCCACACGGCCCAGCATCACCTCCCCGGTGCCACCGTCGATGGTCAACCAGTCGCCCTTCCTGACGACGGCATCATTCGCGTAAAACAACGACCTACCGGGATCGACGCTGATCTCCTGGCAGCCGACGATGCAAGGCACACCCTTCTCGCGCGCAGCCACCGCCGCGTGGCTCGTTTGCCCTCCGCGCTGCGTCAACACGCCGGCGGCGACCGCGAACGCTTGAAGGTCCTCCGGCGTGGTGTCCACGCGAACGAGGATTGCGGGTTCCCCTTGAGCGGCGAGGTCTTCGCATTCGCTCACATCAAATGCGACCCGGCCTGTCGCTGCGCCCGGACTGGCGTCGAGCCCCTTGGCGATGACCCGGCCCTTTTTGTCCACGGCGATGACCGGTCGGAGCAGTGTTTCCAACACGCGGGGATCGACGCGCAACAGCGCCTCTGGTTTCGAGATCGCGCCTGAATCGCACAAATCCACCGCAATCTGAACAGCGGCGGCAGCGGAACGACGCAAAGGCGCGGCGCCTACGATCCACAAGGCGCCACGCTCTACGACGAAGTCGAGTTCGATGGCGTCGCGAAAATCCTTTTCCAGCGCGTTCGTGTGGGTCGACAATTGCTCTCTGGCGGCACCACAATGGGTGGCGAATGCGTCCGAGCCCCCGTCGATCGGCTGCCCGTCCGATTCGCCACCTTCCGCCGAATTACCGGCGATCCATTCGCCCACCAGCCCGGGCGCACCCGTGCGTGGGTCTCTGCTGCTGACACGACCATTTCCCGAGTCCGAACCGAGATGTTCGATCACCCTGCGCTGCACGATAATGGAGGCCCCGGCTTCGTCCGGCAGCCCGCGCTGGCGGCGATGGTACCGAGCCCGCGCTGCCGCGTAGGCAGTCATCCGCGCTGTGAGCGCTCGCACCAACTGTTCTACCGGGTCGTCGGGTATGCTCAGTCCCATTTCTCGGACGACAGCCAGCATTCTCTCAGCCAGACCGGTCAACATCCCCACGTCTTCCGAGTGCGCCCAGCCCGTCGGCATCGCGGCCTCTACGCGATCGAATCTCGAGCGATGTACGCCAAGGACGACTTCCGCGTAGCCTCGAACGAACCGACGCCATGCGTGCAATGCTGCCGCCTGTGAACCCGCCCAGTGCACGCCCGCCTCGACGACGGCTTTCGTCAGCCCCAAATCCAAAACCGACTCACCCACGCCGGCCGCAGACGCCCCTGATCGCACCGCAAGCAACAAGGGCCGTGATGGATCGCCTAGCCGACTGCCGGTTTGGTCGGACAATGCGCCCAGCGCCGCCACCACGCCATCGCGTAACCCTACTGGCCATTGGTCGCTCGCGCCCACGAACTGCAAGGTGGCTCCGGACTCTACGATAAATCCAGGAGGCACTGGGACGCCCAACAGCGTCATGCGACACAGGGCCACACCCTTGGGTCCAAGCCGCTGTTCAGAATCGGCGGGCAACGCCTTGTGAAACGGATGAATCATGACGGCCTCGATGCGATTTTGGAAAAGTCTGCGAGACGCAGGAACGTCGTGGAAACCGACCGGAGCAGCCCGAGTCGCGCGGCCCGCTCAGCCGGATCCGGCGAATCCACCATGACGGCGTCGAATAACGCCGCTACCGGCTGTTGCAGCGAAAGGATGTGGCGAAATGCCCCGTCCATGTCGAGCTGCTCGACCGCTTCGGCCACGGCGGCGTCGGCCTCACGGGCACAATGAAAAAGGGTTCGTTCCGCCTCCACCGTCAAGGATGAGAATTCCGGCAGAGGGAAATCGGTGCCTTTCGTGATGTTGGCGACCCGCTTGAAGGTTTGAAGCACGGGACCGAGGTCAGCTTCGTTTGCGAGCGCCACGACCGCCTTGAGTTTTCGATCAAGAACCACAGGATCGGAGGGACCGACGGCGAATACCGCCTCGACAAGATCGGTCGCCGCGCCCGACGAATCCGCGCGCTGGCGTGTGAGAATGAAGTCCACGAGCTCCTGGACCAGTCCGTCGGCACCCTTTGGCGTCGCCCCCGTTCCTTGCGCCGCGCGCCATTTGTCGAAGGCCACGCCATCGGCCAGCGCCTCGGCATGTACGCCGTCAATCGCCGTGCGAATCCACGCTCGGAGGTCACAACGAACGCCATGGCGCACCAAGGTTGTCACGATTCCGAGCGCCGCGCGTCGACTCCCTTGTGGATCATTGCCCTTGGGCGCCATGCCAATGCCAAAACAGCCGACGAGCTGATCCAAGCGGTCCGCGAGCGCCAGCGTCACGCCCGCCGACGTCGTGGCCACGGCGTCGCCAGCGAACCGAGGAAGCCAGTGTTCTTCGATTGCCACCGCGACGTCGAAGGATTCGCCCTGCGCGAACGCATACAAGCGCCCCATATGCCCCTGAAGTTCGGGAAACTCATTGACCATTGCGGAGACCAAATCGGATTTCGCCAACCGCCCGGCGCGGGCAACCACGGCAACGTCCGCGCCACACGCACCCGCTAGCTGCTGCCCCAATGCCGTGATCCGCCGGGCGCGACAGGCCATGTGCCCGAGGCCGCGAATCCACACCATTCGCGCAAGTCCGTCGTCACCCTCTTCGAGCCGACGTTTTCGGTCGGCTGCGAAGAAGAAACGTGCGTCATCGAAACGCGCGAGCAGGACCGAGGCCATGCCTTCCGCGATGGCTCGTTCGTCGCCTTCCGGCGCATTGGAAATAGCGACGAAATAGTGCGTCAGTTTCCCGGCACGCCATACCGGAAAGTAGCGCTGATGCTTGCGCATGGCTTCCACGAGCAACCGGGAAGGCAATTCCAACAACGCCTCATCGAAGGTGCCGACGATGAGTTTCGGCCATTCCACGAGGTGCGTGACCTCTTCCACCAATTCGTCATCGGTGACTAAATCCGCGCCCAGGGCCTGAAGGGCGCTCGCCAATAACTCGCGGATTTGATGTTCCCGAACCGCCAAATCGGGTTCGACCTGTCGAGCAGCGAGCCCCGAAAGCCACGCGGCTGGACTGTCAAACGTAAATGTCGGGTCGTTTGCCAGACGGTGTCCGACCGAAACATTTCCGGCGACAATTCCCATGACTTCACAGGGGATAACGGTTGAACCCAACAGCGCGTTTACACGAGACAGCGGCCGACCAAATCGAGGCCCGCCAGACCCCCACTCCATCGACTTCGTAAACGGCAGGCCAGCGACGACCGACCCCAACCCCGCCGCGACCAAGTCGATCGCCCGTTCGCCGCCCTCAGCGACCACCAACGCCACAACGTTGCCCTTGGGCGTGGGTCTTAAAACGAGCGATTCGACGGAGGCCCCCTTGCCTGTCGCAAATCCGATCGCCGCGGGTGTCGGCTTGCCCGCAGCATCAAAACACCGATCGGCCGGCGGGCCCGTGACTACACGTTCGCTAAAGGGGCGGGAAGGCGCGACATCGTCGATGACCACGCACAAACGTCGGGGCGTGGCGTAGGTACGGACCTCGCCGTGTTCAAGATCGCGCAGCAGGCCGAGCAGGCCGAGCCTGAGTGCTTCAAGGGCGGGCCGGACCATGCTGGCGGGGAGTTCCTCCGTCACGAGTTCGATGAGCAACGAGGCTGGGCCGGTCGGGCCGGTCGACGATCCTGTGGGTCCCGACCGCGGAGCGACAAATTCCGCCGCCGCCGCTTTGTCTGAGAGCCAAACCTCCGAACAGCGCACCGCGAGTTCACGGATGCCTTTGATGTACCGGGCGCGCTCTGCCACAGAAATCGCGCCGCGTGCCAACAGCAGGTTGAACAAGTGGCTTGTGCTAATGGCCTGGTCGTACGCCGGAAGCGCGACGCCCAACGCGCACAACCGGCGGCATTCCTGGTCCGCGCGACGGTACTGCTCGAACAACCAGTCGGTATCCGCCAACTCGAAGTTGTAGCTGGACTGCTCCACCTCATTTCGGTGGAACACGTCCCCGTAGGTGACCCCGGCCACCCATTCGATGTCGTACACGCTGCGCTTGCCTTGCAAGGCCATCGTGAGGCGTTCGAGACCGTAGGTATACTCCACCGGAATCGGCCGCAGCGCGTGGCCCGCAACCTGCTGGAAGTAGGTATATTGGCTCACCTCCATGCCGTTGAGCCACACCTCCCAACCCAAGCCCCAAGCGCCGAGCGTCGGACTCTCCCAATCATCTTCCACAAACCGCAAATCGTGGCGACGTCGATCGATTCCGAGCGCATCCAGGCTGCGCAGGTACAGGTCCTGCGAATCCGACGGCGACGGCTTGAGGATCACCTGGAACTGGTAGTACTGACCGAGGCGGTTGGGATTGTCACCATACCGGGCGTCACCAGGTCTCCGAGACGGTTGCACAAACGCTGCGCGCCAGGGACCTGACCCAAGGGTGCGCAGGACGGTCGCCGGATGAAAGGTCGCAGCGCCCATCATCAGGTCGTGGGGCTGAAGCACCACGCAGCCCTGGCCACCCCAGTAGCGTTGTAGGGTAGCGATAACGTCCTGGAAATACACCCGCTCCTCCGGCGGGTGCGGGTACCCCGTGTCACTCCCGAGGGCACGGCGCGACCGTGCGGGCTATGGTCCGGCCCGGAGGCGATCGGATGCGCGCGTGGACGGTGACGGTGTGGGTCGTCGCGGTGGGATGCGGCAAGAACGCTCCAGATGAATCGGACGATACGGCGGGAGGGCCGCCCCCGATCCCGCCCGCCTCCTTTCTGACGGATGCCATCGCGCTCGACATGGACGGCGCCGTGGATCCTGCGACGTTGACGATGCATCAAGTGGCTGACACTTGGACCGCGGCGCTTCAAGTCCTGCTCGCAGACTCCGAAGTGCAGAACCGTCTCAACGTGCACAATGGCCCGTCGTTGCGATCCGCGCTGGAGATTTGTTGGGAGCGCCCAAGCCCCGCGATGTCGGAGTTCACCATCAACTACGACGCCTGTGAGTCGGCCTACGGCATGAAGGGCGGCGTGCGCGTCGAGGACCATCCGTCGGGTCCGCTGCTGTTCAACTTCCTGAGCTTTGTCGTTGGCGACCGTGAGATCGGTGGCGTTCTCGGGCTCGACGCCGTTGCCGCCCCATTCCAATGGGTCGTGTACGAGACCGACACCTTTAGCCCAGGGCTGGACAACCGGGTCCCCATCACGGTCACCGTCGACGGCCTTCAGAATTCGACGAGCTACAACGGCGGTCTAAAATACGACCCAATCCCAGCTCCGTCCTTCAAGATGTGGGGCGTCGCCGACATCCTTACGATCGACAGCTCCGCATATCAGATCATCCTTGGCGGCACCGACCAAACGCTAAGCCCAACCGTCGTGCCGGACACGGCCGTGGGCTCCACCTGCGAATGGCAAGCATGCCGGTGCACAACGTCCGGAACCAACTCCTACGTGGGCACATTCGCCCTGGGCGAAGTGCGGATCGATCTCGACGACTTGCAGGACGCGGACGACGGCTTCGACGACCCGGAGCTCAAGTTTCCGTCGGAACAGCTGCTGGCGGGTCGGTTCGACGTCACCACCACCGGCTGCGGCGAATACGATGCCACGTTCTTGGCTGACGCCGAGGTCTCCTTCTATGTGGAAGCAGTGGCCCTCGAGTCTGAGATTCAGAAGCAGTGCGAGTTGTTGTTGATCCCCGATGAGCACCACTGTCTCGAACTTATCGGCGCGGCGCGAGCCTCTGCGGGCATCACGCTCACAATGGACGCCGACAAGTTGAGCAAGGCCGCACAAAGGGCCGTCCGGGACAGTTTCGACGACTCCTGGTGTGTCGGCGATTAAAATCAGCGGTTTTTCGCGTAAATCAGCGCCAAACCCCGTAGCGTCAAGTGCGGGTCCACCTCGGAAATCACGGTGCTTCCGCGTCCGAGCAGGTTGGCGAGCCCCCCAGTGGCGACGACCTTGGCCTCCGGGTCCAACTCGTCCCGACACCGAGTAGCAAGCGCGTCCACAAGGCCTAAATACCCGAAAAAAAGGCCCGACTGCATCGCGTGTACCGTGTTGCGACCGATGGCTGTCGGGGGACGTTGAACCTCGATGCGCGGCAACTGTGCGGTCCGCGCATAGAGCGCCTCCTCGGAAATGCGGAAGCCCGGCGCGATCGCGCCCCCCACGTACTCGCCCGCTGCATTGACGCAGTCAAAGGTTGTGGCCGTGCCGAAGTCCACGATCACGAGGGAGCCTCCCCACCGGGCGCGTGCCGCCACCGCATTCACGATTCGGTCCGCGCCGACCTCCCTCGGGTTGTCCGTCCGCACCTTGATCCCGGTCTTGACGCCGCGACCGACGACCATGGGTTCGGTCGCCAGGTAGACTCGAAGCGCTTTCTCCAGGTTGAAGACCCCAGAAGGCACAACGGAGGACAAGATCGCGCCTTCGATCTCATTGGCAACAACGCCACGGTGTGCCAGGAGTTGCAACAACAACGCCCCAGTTTCGTCGGTGGTCCGGGGCGCGGTGGTCACGCGGAACGTGTGCACGACCTCCTGATCGCGAATGACGCCGAAAACCGTATTCGTGTTGCCCACGTCAGCTGCCAGAATCACCCTCACCTCCGGGCGCAACTTCTATCGCGGAGATTGTCTCCGTTTGTGCCGAAGGAAACGCGTTCGTTTCGGCCAAGGCAGAGCGCCCGGCGATGCGCTACCAAGAGAGAAGGAGGCGCGGTGGTGCTCTCGGCGATTTCGGCGGCGGCTTTCGCCGATGCGCCCGTCGCCGTGGACCTGCTCCGCTTGGCGCCGGATCACCCGCGGATCTTCGTGCAAGCGGACCTGCCGTCCGGACGGCCGGGTCTGTTCCTGGTGGACACGGGCGCCGACATCAGCGCGATCTCCGGTGAAACCGCCGCAGAACTCGGACTCGAAATCACCGTCGGATGCGGCGAGTTGTCCGGCCTGTCTGGACGGGCGCGGATGGACTGCGCGTCGCTGCCCGAGATTCGATTTTCGGGGCTGGTCGTGCCCGATGTGCAGGTCGCGGTCGACGTCCCCGGCCTGACGACGTCCGCCGGGTTCATGCCGCTAGACGGCTTGTTGGGAAACAACGTCTGGGGCCGATTCTTAGTCGAACTTGATATCCACCAAGCGCGGCTCGTCCTTCACGCGCCCGACGCCGTCAAAGCACCCCGATTTGCAGAGTCCCTGCACTTTGACGGTCATCACGTGTACACCCCCATGACGGTGTGGACGGCCGAGAGCAAAGAGAGTGCGCCGGCCTTCGTGGCCCAAGTCGACACGGGTGCGAGCGGACTCAAAGTGTGCGCGACCACCGGTGCAGCGTTGGGTGACGTGTGGACGGAGGGGCTGGAGTCACTTCGGGGGATCGGCGCCTCGGAAACGCTGCCGCCCGTTCGTTTTCTCGAAACCACACGCCGAATACCGATTGACCGCGTGGCGCTTGGAGGACGCAAATTTGCCTTCCCAGATCAAGTTCAGTGGCTGTCCTTCGACGATAAAACGGGGCCCACCTGTCCCAGCGGGATCCGGGCGCTTTTGGGTTTCGAGTACCTCGCAGGCCACCACGTGTTTTTCGGGTATGCTTCGGGCCATCTCTGGTTCGAGCGAAACAAGGGAAAGCCGCGCTACGTTGACGGCCACACGGTGTTGCTTGACCAGGACGTCGCCCGGTTCGGCACGTCACCCCAACGAGCGCTTCTCCGGTCTCGGTTGCTGACCGGCGCAGGACGCGAAGACGAGGCCCTAGCGCTGCTCCAAGGGGCGCTGGCGGATGATGCGCTGCCTGAGGACGACGAAGCGGACGCACGGGTCCTAGCCGCCGAACTGCTACGCGGAAACGGGGACCTCGCCGGCGGCCTGGCCGTATTGGCGCCCTTGAGTCCCGCACAATTGGTCGAATCCGGAGAACTGGTCGGCTCTGTGAACGGGATGGTGTTCGGTGGCCGCGTGGACGACGCTATGGAACTCGCCCGCGCCGCGGTCTTGGCACGCCCAGACGATGGGTGGGCGCACGTCGCATTGGCGGACGCGTTGCTCGCCGCCGGGGACGCCAACGGCGCAGGAGACGCGCTGGCGACAGCGGTCGAAGTCGAACAGTACGACGACGCCCACCTGCTGCGTCGGGCGCGGGTTGCCCTCGCCGAAGGCGATCGCTACGCCGCGATGTCGCATCTCCGACGTCTTCTCGACCTTTACCCGTTCGGCGGCACGTTCCTGTGGTTTTACGCGCTTCTTCTGGAGACGGACGCCGACCGCGACACGTTTCGGCAAGACATGGAAGCGGCCCTGACCCGTCTGCATCCTCCGAGTCGACCCGTCGACTTTGAAGTGGCTGCACTCCATGAGATCGGCGATCAGGATGCCGCGTTGGCACGCATGGCCGAAGGGACCGGCCTGTTGTGCGGCCCGCTACCGCCGGGGCCCGAACTGGACAATTGCCTCGCGTGGTTTCACGCCCTCGCTGGCGTCGAATTGGACGACGCCGTTGCCCGAATCAATCGAGCACTTTCAATTGCTGGCGACCGCGCGGATTTCCTGGACACCGCGGCGATGGTGCACCTCGCACGGGGTGAATGGGACGATGCCCTCGACAACGCACAGCACGCCGCTCGTCTGAGCCCCAACGACGTTTATATGGTGTGGCAAGCCGAACGCATTTCGGATCTCGTCAAGCTACGATCGGGAGGAAGCCTTGTGGTTCCCGCTAATTGACCCCGCAATCGCCGCGGACACGGTGCAACACGCCGTGGTCAAGTCCGTCTATGACGGCGACACATTGACGCTTGCGGACGGCACCAAGGTTCGCCTGCGACACGTCAATACGCCAGAACTCAAGCCCGGCGAGACCTATGCTGCAGAGGCCCGCGACCTCGTCACCGGGCTGGTCCTAGGACGAGAGGTGGAGGTCATCGGCGAAGGCGAGCGGGATCGATATGGTCGTCTCATGGCCTCCATTCGCATCGACGGCGTGGACGTCGCGACGCGCCTCGTCGAATCTGGGTTGGCGCATGTGTTTCTTGTGCCGCCTCGCATGCCCGATGTGCCCGACCTCCTTGCCGAACAGGCGGAGGCCAGGCTTGCAGCGCGGGGGCTTTGGGGTCCAGGGGGAATCGCGGGTCCGCTTCATTTGACCTCGTTCCACGCAAACGGCGGCCAAGACGTCACCGACCCCAACTCCGAATACTTCCGGTTGTGCAACGTTTCCGATCGCCCGCTCGACCTTTCCGGCTGGACGGCCGGCGACGGCAGTGGGCGCACCTTTGCAATGCCGCTCGTCACCCTACCCCCAGGCGCGGCCGTCGCGGTTCACAGTGGAATTGGTGCCGACAGTGTTGCGGATGGGCACCTTTATTTGGGTTCTCCCCTGGCGCTCTGGCCCGACGAAGGCGCAAGGCTGGTGATTCGCAATCCACAGGGTGCCGACGTCAGCACGCGGACCCCTTGACCTCACCGGGCAAAGGGGGCACTACGCATCGTGGATGAACCGGACCCGCTGTCATTGACGCGCACGCTTGGGCGGCTGCTTCGAGGCGCGCGACCCGAGTTGGCGTCCGACGACGGGTGGGTGGACATCGCCGATGCAGCATCGGCCGCCACGCAATCGCTCGGCCTGGCTGTCACCCCTGAAGCGATCAACGGGGTGTTGAGGTCGGCAGGCCTTGAGAGGCAAGGCGACCGCATCCGAACACAACCGAGGCAATCGGCCAGCCGACCTCCCGATGTGTTGTGGCTGGCGACAACGCGCGAGAAACAGGCGGAGGCCATCCGCTGCGGTGAAGCCACGGAGGGCATCCGTCCGCTGTCCCTCCACCTCGATGCCCCGACGGCGTGGCGCGCCGCGCACATCGCGGACGGAGACCCAGCGGTGCTAGTGGTGGATGTGATGCGCGCCCGGCGCGGCGGGGTCGTATTCGACCGTCACCCAAGAACAGGGGCCTGGAGTTGCGCCAGCCTCCCTCTGCCAGCCATCCTCAACCTTCAAGCAGGATTCGGAGAGCAGATATCGGCCGGTGGCCTGCCCTGCCTTTGGCAGAAGGGCGCGTGGTCCATCGCCTTGATCCGCGTGGAACGCAGACGAGGCTGCACCTGGGAGGTCGCGAAGGGAAAGTTGGAGCTCGGAGAACCGCCCGAGGTAGCCGCCGCGCGCGAAGTGACCGAAGAAATGGGCCTTTGCGCTACGCCGGTCGTCACAGTGTCCCTGGGCGCTGTGCACTACGGATTCCTTGCACCTGGCGGAGCGCCGAGACTCAAGACCGTGCATCTGTACATGATGGATGCCGTAGACGGTCCCTTGCAGCCCGCCGAGTCAGAGGGAATCCGCGACGTACGCTGGTTCCAGCCTGACGACGCCTGTCGCGCGGTCACGCATCCGAGCCTGACTGGAGTCATGCGTCGTGTTCGCAGCCTGATCGCGCGTCGCGGCCCGCCGCGGTAACGTCACGCGATGGACGTTTACCTGAAGGGATCAAGCCCCTGCGCAACGACAGTGGGCATCCTCATCCTGACGCGGGCGCGCCAACTCGGCTTTCGCGCAACCGTCTGTCTCGTGGGTGACCCGACCGACATCGTCGCGATTCCCGGTCCAGCCCTTTGTTACGCCCCCGTCATGGCGGGTTGCGGAGTCGGTCGAGAGGCCGGACATGGCGCCATCGTCATTGTCGCCGGACCGCCGGGTGTGTCGTTGCTGGCCACGGTGACGCCTCATGGTGACGGAGGTTGGTTCGAAATCGGGCGTAGCGGCGCGGGCGCCCACCCCGTCGCCCAAGCCTTCGCGCGGTTGTGCAATGACCCCCGGGCTGATGCGCGCGCCCTCAGCCGACTGATTCGCAATGGGATGCGCGCATTGGGCTTGGTGGCCGACCCAGCCATCTTCGACGTTTTGTGCGGTGCCGAAATCGACCCACTCACCCGCGTCGCCATCGCGCTCCGGGCGGGTCGAGCGCTCGCAGGTGGCCGGGGTGAGCCGCTACAACGCTTCCTCAGTGGCGTCGCCAAAGAGGATCCCCTTCCGCCCCCAGAGCGTTGGGATGGGGAGTCCCCGGACATGGGTTGGGTGTTGGATGGGCTAGCGCCTTCGATTCGCGACAACGCCGAACACGCACTGCGCCTCGCACGCTCGTTGATGCTGGAAGATGGGGGGCGGGACCGCGCCTTGTACGATCAACTTCAATGGTTGGCCTCGGTCGTGGTCCAATTGCCGCCACAGTCCATTCTTCCCCCGCTCGGCGCCGCTGAAGACAGTGTTGCCACAGGAATAGGTGCGGCCCTCGCCGCCGAGGGCGACGACGACGCAAACCGCCAGCTCGCCGCCACCTTCCGCTTTCTCGGAGGCCGATACGTTTCCGACCACCCGCATGCGGTCGACTTGGGTACCGAAGCGCCGCCGGCGGGCCGAGCGGAGCGGTGGAGTTGGTTCGGTCGTGAAGTGCGCCGTGGCCGGCGTCTCATGGAATCGATGTGGGCGAATCTGGTCGACCCACCCTCGTAGAGCGGTGACCGAGTCAGCGAGGCGTGGTCACCACGGCAAGAGCGTCCCTAGGCCACGTAAGGGACGATACCTTGGCGTGCCACTGCACGACGACGCCGTTCGGATCGATGACAACGCCCACGCGACGGGCGGACCGATCCGCCGCCGAATCAGCGGCCCCGTAGGCCACCGCGATTTGTCGGTCGCCATCGCTCAAGAGCCTAAAAGAGAAGCGCCACCGTTCCGCGAATTTCGCATTCTTTTTCGGCGTGTCGAAACTGATGCCCAACACCGTGGCCTGCGCAGATTCATAGGCAGAAGAGAGGTCGCGGAACCCGCAACCCTCCACTGTTCAACCAGGCGTGTCTGCGACCGGGTAGAACCACAGGACCACCCACCGCCCACGCAAAGCCGACAGCCGTACCGTCGAGCCATCGTGCGCACCGCATTCAAAATCCGGTGCATTGTCGCCGGGAATTAGCGACGTCATGGTGTGATCGTCGCCACAGTCGTATTGGTCAAATTGTTGGTCCGCGCCGTTGCGCCAATGACACTGGCGTAAGGGGCCGTGGAAACGTTCGAGTTGCCAGACAGGATGACGCCGTAGCTGTTGAAGTCATGGTTCTGGCCCAAGATAAGGCTGTGGGAGCCATTCATCCCGCCGCCCTCGTTGAAGCCGAGAATCAGGTTCCCGAAGGTGTTCGTCGAGGCCGTTGAGCTGCTCCCGTTGTCGATGAATACGTTCGCACCGCTCAGAGTGATCTTGTTGCTCGCGGGCGCAACGATCAGGTAATCCGCGAAATCCAGCAGGTCGCCGAGATCTGTGAGCAAGGCGTACCCCGTGAGATCCGCGCCAATCACGTAGTCCGCTTCGATCTCAGACACGCGCCCGTCCAACGTTACCATGTCGGCTTCGAGGGAATAATCGAGCAATGTGACGGCAAGTTCGTCCTCGGTGACGAAGCCGGAGACGTCCCCACCCCCGCCGCCGCCCAACTCGATGGCTTCCACGCGGTCCTCCAACGCGGCGCCCTCCGCAGAACTGTAGTACGACCCAAGGTCAGAACTCGTGAGGTAGTCGGCCTCAATGGTGTCGATTCGGCCGTCGATTCCGCTCAACTCAAGGTCTGTGGCGAACGGCAGGAGCGCTGCAGCGAGTTCAGGTGTCGTGGTGAAGTCGGCTTCGATGTTGTCGACCCGAGTGTCCAAACTCGTCACGACACCTTGAAGGATTCCGACATCAATGTCTGTCGCGAACGGCACAAGCTCAAACGACGTGATGAAGTCGGACTCGATCGAGTCCAGCCGCAGGTCAAGTCCGCCGACGTCCAGGTCGGTCGCAAACGGCACGAGCGCCGTGCTGAGCTCCGCACCCGTTGTGTAGTCCAACTCAATCAGGTCCACCCGTGCGTCCAGGTTGGAGGTGACCGCTTGCACAGCGGCCAACTCGGCATCCCCAGCGAGCCCTGCGAGGTCCGCAACCACGAGGTACTCCGCCTCGATGGTGTCCACCCGTAGGTCCATTGAGCTGAACTCAAGGTCAGTCACAAACGGCACCAACGCCGCGTTGAGTTCCAGAGTGTTCGTGTAGTCGGACTCAATGGAATCCACGCGAGAGTCGAGCCCGACGACAAGGGCATTGGTCGCTGCAAGCGCGACGTCGGTCGCCAGCGGTCCCAACTCCGCGCCAAGCACGTAGTCGAACTCGATATCAGAAACGCGACTGTCCAGACTGGCCAATTCAAGGTCCGACGCCAACGGCGCAATCGCGCCGGACAAATCAGCGTCCGAGACGTAGGTTGCTTCTACCGAAGAAAGCCTCCCGTCCAACACCAACAAACTGGCATTGAGCGAGTCCACGGCCAGATCCGACGCCAACGGGGCGACGGCCCCATTGAGCTCCGCGGAAGTCACGTAGTCGCCTTGAACGACGGCAAAATCGCTGGCCAACGTATACGGCGCGAGGAATAGCGGAAGGTCGATGACCTTAACGAAGCTAGCGAGGTCCGAGACGGTGGCGTAGGCGCCAAGCGAAACGGCGAGGTCGCCGTTGGTCACGTAGTTCGAGAGGTCCACATCGCCCGGCAACTCACCTGCGGTGAGGTAGTCGGATTCAATCGACACCACGCGGCTGTCCAAGGCCGCGAGATCCGCCGGCAACGAACCGAGCCCAGCGACGTCAGTTTGCAAGGCGGCAACGTCGGCTTCCACGACCAACAAATCGATCTCGTCGCCAAGAACTTGGGCCTCAAGCGCGGCGAACGCATCGGCGTCGGCGAATTCGGCCAGCGCCAGGGAGAAGGTCGCCGAATCGACGAAGTCTTGCAGGTCCGAATCGTTCGCCGTCACCTCATCGAGCGTTTCGCCTACGCCCAAGTGATCGACCAAGAACTCCTCGATAGACACAAGGCGCCCATCCGCGAAGCCGATGTCAGCGATGGTCGCATACTCGGACTCGACGACCCCAAGGCGTCCGTCCACATCCGCGACGAGCGCCGCAACTGTGGTCGCGCCGTCCAAATAAGGGTCCGAGAACCGTTCTAGTTCGGCAAGACGAATGTCGACACCCACGTCCGCCGTCGCTTCCAGAACGGAGACGCGGGCGTCCAACGCGGAAAGGTCGTCCGTCGTCGGCACCGTGGCACCCGCCGGAACCCCCAACGCAGCGAGAATCTCCGACGTGAGTTCACCCTTGATCTCGGCCTTGAGATCTGCGAGCTCCGTATCGCTGAGCGCGCACTCACACGAGCCGCCCTCACCTTCGAGGGCCCCCTCTACGGCACCGACGCGGTCCGAGAGTTCGCCAAATTCCTCGGCAGGCTCGATCGCGCAGCCAGACAGGAACATCAAAGGAATCAGGACACGGCGCACGGGCACCTCAGAATGCGAAGGTCAAAGCGGAAGCAGAAATCGCAGCGGCACCGACCCCAAGGAGGCCGATCCCGAACCCCTGGGCTGGCGCAAGGGTGTCGGACCGGTAGGTCTCCCACTCCTCGTCCGTCATCACAGGACTGTACCGGCCCGGGCCGACGACACGGGCATTGTAAACGAGCACACTTCCAGCGGTGGCCGCCCCTGCGCCCACGACGCCCAAGCCGATGCCGGGCAGCGGGCTGGTCTTCGGCGCTGCGCTCACGCGCTTGGCCACCTTGGGTGCTTCGGCCACGACGGGCGCAATCGGGTCAGGCACCACCACCGCGAGGGGCGGCGGCGCGGCGGCACTGGCGGACTCCGGACCCATCAACTCGGAGGACAACAACTTGCCGCGACGATCGGTGCGTTGCAGCAGGTAGGGCCGTTTGGAGGGGTCGGCTGGCGCAAGATCGGTGGGCGTTCCGTCCACCAAGTGGATGCCCCCGTCTTGAATTGACGTTTGCGTTGTGGGGAAACACGGCGCGTACCACCATGAATAAAGGTCGTGCCCGACTGGAAGCAGTTGATCAGGCAACGTCCAGGTGGGTCGCAACGCACGCACTGAGCAGAACCACGCAGCGCCTTCATCTGGCGTTGAAGGATCCTCGGCTTGAAGGAACGCCACCAGACCGGCCAGAAAGTGCAGCCGCGCCGCGTCTAGCGCACTCGCCGGTACATTCCGCTTCGCAAACCAGTATTCCTGGCAGGCCAAGACCTCGCCGAGGTCGCGCCCTGGATCCGTATGCTCGGAAATGAAGGTCCGGATCGGATCTTCGAGGTTGCGCTGCATCCAAGCGTCCAAATCTGGGCGCTCGCAGACGTCATCGGCCGCCATCGCGGCAGCCACCAGCCAGGAAAGAAGTTGCATGAGGCACGGATCTTAGCCTATCTGAGACCGCGAGTGGGGCCGTCGTGCAAGGATATTGCTCAGCGCGTCGCCGAGGCGAACCAGGTCCTGCGCCGTTGAGCACGCCCCAAGGCTAATTCGGACGATTCCCGCCGGATCCGGATCCCCCATGGCCAGCAGTACTTCGGAGGGGCGAGCACTGCCGGAAGCACACGCGGCGCCAGCCGACACCGAGACTCCCTCCAGGTCGAGGGCTGCGGCCAGCACATCCCCCCGCCAACCCACAAACACGGCAGCTAGCAGCCCCGCGACACGCTCGGCGCCGGCCCCGAGGATTCGACCACCCCGGGTGCTCACCACCCGAAACAACTCCGCGTCGAGTTCCGCAAGTCGCGCCACACGATTCGATCGTTCCGACAGTGCCAGTGCTGCGGCCACGCCGAGGCCAACGCACAAGGCCGTGGGCACCGTGCCAGCCCGCACGCCTCGCTCCTGACCACCCCCTGTGGTCAGCGCCGTCAGGTGGTCCGCATCGTGCGCCACCAACGCCCCGATTCCCGTCGGTCCGCCAATCTTGTGTCCTGACAATGCCAGGCGATCGAAACCTAGAAGAGAAAGGTCCATTCTCCCGACGGCCTGTGCGGCGTCTACGTGCAGTTGCGCGCCTCGTCCATGGACCGAGGCTGCGATGGCGGCGATGGGCTGAATCACGCCCGTCTCATGGTTGACGGCCTGCACGGCCACGAGGTTGGAATCGTCGTCCTGAATCACCACCCGACCCGAGCCATCCAGAGGCCAAACCCGCAGATTCGGGTCAGCGGCCCGCGCCGCTTCCCGTGCCGAAGGATGTTCGCCCGCCCCGACAGAGACCCTCGACGGTCGTCCGGCTCGGATTCCCAGGTGGTTGGCTTCTGTGGCGCCCGACGTGAACACGACCGCTTTCGGTGAACAGCCGACGAGTCGAGCGACGTCCGCTCGGGCACGTTCAACGGCCGCCCGGGCCGCGCGGCCGTGGGTGTGGCCACTGGATGGGTTGCCGGGACGCAACCACCACGCTGCCATGGCCTCGACCACTTCGGGTAGCGCGGGCGTTGACGCGGCATGGTCCAGGTACACGCGCTCGTTCATTGCAGGTCTTCACCCACTCGGGACAGCGACCCGACGCCAATGACTGAGACCGTACGGCCCTCTTCTGGCATGTCAATGTGAATGACGATTCCGCCCTCGGGTAAGGAAGCCTCGCAGCGTTCCGGCCATTCCACACAGCAAACGGCGTCGTCATCCGTCCAGAATTCGACGCCCAGGTCGTCGATCGAAGCGCCTTGTGCGAGTCGGTACAGGTCCACATGCCACAACAAAAACCGGCCCCCTTCATACCGATGCACAAGACCGAATGTCGGGCTTCGCACGGGATCCGTACAGCCGACGCCGCGCGCGATGCCACGCACCAATGTGGTTTTCCCAGCACCCAACTCCCCAATCAGTCGCACCAGCGTTCCACCTGGAAGGCGAGTTCCGAGACGGGCGCCCAACGCCTCCATCGCGGCCGCGTCGTCCACCGCGTAGGTCATGCCTCCTCCGCTGCTAGCGGCAAGGTTCGGATGACGTCGCTGGCCGTCCAACCCACACGCCGTTTCTCGGCCAGCAGGTCTCCGGCCCGTCCATGGGCCCAAGCACCGAGACTGGCTGCCGACAGCGGCGGCAGGCGCGCTGCCAGCAGGGCACCGATCACGCCAGCCAATACATCACCGGTGCCGCCGCTCGCCAGTACCGGGCCTCCTGTGCTGTTCACCCGAATGGGATTCAGCCCGTCCGCAACCAGCGTACACGGCCCTTTCAGCAGCGCGACCACCGAAGGGCGGGCCAAAGACAACACCGTTCCGAATCTGTCCCTTTCGACGTCGGCCGCGGTGACTCCGAGCAGGCGCGCCGCCTCCCCAGCATGCGGCGTGATCACCCTCGGTCCGCCAGCTGCGCCCGCCTCCGGCAGCAACGCGTCGGCGTCAAACACCATCGGTGACGGGCACGTGTGCCAAGCCGCGAGGACTGCGGCACGAAGCTCCGAAGACAGGGGCTCGCCGCCCCCAAGACCCGGACCTACGACCCAAGCGGAGGGTCCAGCCCATTCCGGAGCTTCGGTGGACACCCCTCCTCGTCCCGTCGAAACCCACATCACCTCTGGCGGGAGGCGAGACGGGCGACGCCCAGCAGACGCCAGCGTCACGAGCCCGACGCCTGAGGCCAGCGCTGCCCGGCAGCACAACACCGCTGCGCCGCTCATTCGGGCCGATCCGGCCCACACCCCCAAATGGCCCCCGGTCCTCTTGTGCGCACCCGACCGGCGGCGCGGCCACCGGTCCGGCGGACCGACGAATGCAACCGCCCCCGGACGGGAAAGCACCGAGCCAAAACCTAGGTCCACGACGGTCAGCTGCCCCGCCAGATCCCGTCCTTCACCGCTGAACAGGCCACGTTTCGCTGCCCCGAGCGTCACGGTTCGTACGGCGCGCGGAACGGGCCCCAGACATTGGCCCGTGTCAGCACACAGCCCGCTCGGCAGATCTACGGCCACACGAGGCGCCTGCGCACCGGCTAGGCGCCGAAGTGCTTCCTCGCGAGCACCCGCGACCGGCTGACGGACCCCCGTCCCGAGAACCGCGTCCACGAGCAGGCTCGCACCCTCTGGACCGTCGATAGTGCTGACGCCCGCACGCCGGGCCGCTTCCGCCATGCGCCTCGCGTCCTCGGAACCTGGGACGTCCACAGCCCACACATGCACCGGCCAACCCCGAGCGTGTGCCAGTCGGGCGATGGCCCACCCGTCTCCGCCATTGTTGCCCGGTCCTGTCGCGACGACCAAGCCTCGTTCCGCCTCTGCGCGGTGAAATGCCGTGATGGCCGCGATGACCCCGTGCGCAGCTACCTCCATCAGCGCGATGGCAGGAATTCCCAGGCCGTCGATCACCGCCAGGTCGGCAGCGCGACACTCGGCCGCGGTCAGCACCGGCGTCATTTCAGCCATGTCTTCAACGCCAGCACGAGTGTTTCTGACGCAGAGGTCACTGCGTCCGAGTCACGTCCTTCGACCATCCACCGCAACGCCGCTTCTGTGCCCGACCACCGCACCAAAACGCGATTTCCGCCCTCGTTCGCGGCTGCGATGGCGCTAGCAACCTCGTCCAGAGGCCGGATGCGCGTCGCTAGGGCCTTTCCGGCGCAACGTGGCCACGGCAAGAAAGGGGCAACGGCGGTCGCGAGGCTCTCAGGACCTAGCGCCCCGAAGGCCCGGATTCCCGTGACGATCCCGTCCCCTCCGGGGAAATCCGAAAAGAGCATATGCCCCGACTCCTCGCCGCCTAATGTTGCACCGCGGGCGTCCATCTCGGCGCGCACATGCCGGTCTCCAACTGCGACCCTCACGACATCACAACCCGGCAGCGCGACGTCGAGCGACCCTGAGCTTTGAATCGTTACGACCAACTGGGTGGCCCGAGATTTCATTGCGAGGAACCCGATCAACGCATCGCCTGGCACCACGTTTCCTTGGGCGTCCACGACCACGCAGCGGTCTCCGTCGCCGTCCACCGCTACGCCGCCTACAGCGGCACGCGCCCGCACGGCAGCGCACAGAGCCTGGGGGAACTCGCTGCCCACACCGTCGTTGACGATGCCCTCGCCTCCCCCGATCAACGTGGCCTTCGGCATTCGATCCTGCAAGTCGGCCCGCCAGGCCGACCAAGCACCATTGGCGAGGTCCACGACGACGGGCAGATCGAGCGGACGAAACAGACTGTCGAACCGCTGAAACCACGCGTGTCGCAACGCGTCAGCAACCACCTCCTGTCGTCCGCCCGTGCGGACCTGAGGCAAAGCGTCGGCGAATCTTGCCGCAGCGGCATCGTCCATCTTTCGCCCGCCCGTCACGAGCAATTTGAAGCCGTTGTCTTGGGCTGGGTTGTGGCTGGCAGTCACGACGACCGCGACATCGGCTCGGTTCTCAGACAGCCACACCTGAGCCGCTGACGTTGGCGCGACGCCACCCTGCTGGGCCACCGCCCCCGCCGTCATGGCGCCCTTGAGCACGGATTCCGCCAAGCTGGTGCTCGACGGACGTGTGTCACAAATCACCAATACGCGGGGGCCCAGGTTGGCAGCCAGACTTCCGATTTGTCGTGCGCCGGGGTCGGTCACGGGCCACTCACCTGCTTTGCCCCGCACCCCATCCGTCCCGAACGACAACCTCATGGACGATGGACCTCGATCTCGTCAGGCACGAGCGCGACAGCCACGACGTCTGGCGCACCCAACACAAACGCTGTCAGACGTGCGCCCTCATCCGTGCCAAACGCCGCGACGTACCGATCTCGTCTGGGTGGCTCCGGAAGGAGCATCACGACGAGAATGTCCTCGGGCCGAAGCGACGCCAGCGCAGCACTAGGCCCTTCCAGGGTCAGGTCGGCGACTTCGACAGCAGGAATCCAATCCGGGTGGCCACGAACCTCCACGGGCACGCTGGTGAAGACCTGGCGCACCGCTTTGGCCTCCAGGTCCACGGTGACGGTCACCGTCGGAGGATCCGCATCGACACTTCGCGGCAGGTCAAGTCCCACAGCCACTGACGTGTCCTGGGCGAGCCCCGTCACGTCTACCGGCAGTGTGTGCGCCCGCTTGAGCGCGCTGACGAGGACCCGAGGTCCTGTGAACTCGACGAATCCCGGTTCCACCGACGCCGTGCCAACCATCCAGCCATCCGCAGGCTCGCCGACCGTTGCGCCATCGACGCGCACCTTGCGGGTGATTTGTTCATCGAGCGCGATAACTACGGCGGAAGGCGACAATCCGACCACTTCCACCGAAGGAGAGACACCGTCAAGCGCGCGACTGGCGAGATCGATCTCGTGCGCTCCCGGTCTCATGGCGGTGATGTCCACCGTGAGTCGAACCGGGACGTGGCTTGCCCGCCGCGTCGCGGTCCGCGTCCCCCGGATCCTCACCCCGACTTGTTGCGGTAGCGGCTCCACCGCTACAAGCCCTTTCGGCAATGTCCATTCTACAGCCGCCTGGATCTGCGTCTCGTGTTGCTCGTCGCCTTGCACGACTAGCCACGCTGCGACCGCAATGATCAGCGCAAACAGCTTGCGGCCAGGGTCGGCAAAAATGCCTTGTAGAAGGTGGCGAATCACGTTTCAGGCACGGTGAGAAGTTCTTCGTCAGGTTTCGGCACGTGGGAGGCCAACGCCTCGGTCAGGCGCGCCCGAAGGTGATTGGCATCCGCCACGGGGACGAGAGCGCCCGCTACCGCGATGGAGACCGTACCTCGTTCCTCGCTCACGACCACGCACACAGCGTCGCTCACTTCCGTCAAGCCGATGGCCGCCCGATGCCGTGTTCCAAACTGACGACCGTGTTCCGGCGACAATGCAATGGGTAAGAACACGCCCGCGGCGGCCACCCGACCCTTTGCGACCACCACAGCACCGTCATGCAAGGGGCTTGTGGGGTGAAAAATGGTCTGCAGTAACTCCGCCGACACGGCCGCGTCGATGCGATGGGCAGATTCCAAGTAGGTCTCGATCGACGCAGCTCGTTCGAGCACGATCAGTGCCCCAAGTCGGCGTTGCGCGAGGGCAAACGTTGCGCGGATCACTTCCTCCACTAGCGCCGCGTCGTGCGTGCCTCCTCGCAAACGAGTGAGCGTGTCGCCTGCCCGCGCCAAGGCCCGTCGTATGTCCTCCTGAAACAAGATGATCATCGCTAGAACAGCATACACGAACAAATGATTGAGAACCCATTGGACCGTCGCGAGTCCGACCACCTCGGCGACCAAATACACGGCGAACAGTAGCGCCAAACCAACCAGACTCCGCATTGCGCGGCTGCCTCGGAGCGCCACGATCACCCGATACAGGACGAAGGCAAGCAGGCCCACGTCGAGCATGTCCACCCAACCCGCCTGGGCGAACGGACTACCGGCGAACCATTCCCACAGCCGGTCCTCGTACGTCACGGCAGACAGGCCGCAAAGGCACGCAATGCGTCACGCGTGGCCGAAACATCGTGCACGCGCACGAACGACGCACCCGCCGTCCAAGCGGCCAGCGCAACGCCGAGCGAGCCCGCCAGCCGATCTCCGGGTTCTTCCCGACCGGTCAACTCACCCACAAATCGCTTTCGGCTTGCACCCACAAATACGGGGTACCCCAGCGAGCCGAGCTGCGCCGTCGCAGCCACAAGTGTCGCGTTGTCCGCGCCCCGCTTCGCAAAGCCGAGCCCCGGGTCCACGATCAACCGGTCGGCGGCTACGCCGGCACCGATCGCGTCGTCCGTCCACCGCCGAAGTGTCTCCTTCACGTCCGCGACGACATCGTCGTAAGCACAGAGATCGGCCATGGTGGTTGGTGTACCTCGACTGTGCATCACTACCGCGCGCACCCCTCTTTCCGCCACCAAGGCGCGCATCGTCGGATTCCGCAACCCGCTGACGTCGTTGACCACGGTCGCACCGGCGTCGATGGCAGCCCGCGCCACGGTCGGGGAGCGCGTGTCGACCGAACATACGACGTGGGGTCGGGCACGCGTCAGGGCGCGGACCACCGGGACGACACGATTGATCTGCTCTTGGTCGGCGACGTCGTGCGCCCCGGGCCTCGTGGACTCGCCCCCGACGTCGATCCAGTCCGCGCCCTCATCGGCCAGATGGAGGCCCCTCCGAATAGCTTCCAAAGGATCCAACCACAGCCCGCCATCCGAAAACGAATCGGGCGTGACATTGAGGATGCCGACGACCGCGGGCAGGGGTCGGTGCGAGCTCACAGGGTCAGCTCGTAAGTTCGGTAGGTCTTGTAAATGCGCCCGCCGAGCTTTTCCAGCGCGCCGCGCATCCGGAAATTGTCGTGCAGCACCAAACTCGCTTCTGCGCCTTTGATCGGCCGTTTGAGCCCTTCGCGCCACGTCTCCAAGTAGAGCGGCGCGCCGAGCGCCAGGTGCTGGTACTTCCGTTTGACGCCCAAGACAAAGATACGAATTTGGTCAATCGACTTTTTGCCCGTGACGAAATGAAACCATCCAAACGGGAAAATGCGACCATTCATTTTCTTCGCGACGATGTTGTAGTCTGGCAGGGTGATACTCGCGGCAGCACATTCGTCACCGACGTAGGCAAACCAACACAGGTCTGGGTCAAGCACCTGCTTGAGGTTGGCTGCCGCAAAGTCGAACTCTTCGTCCGTGATGCGAACGTGGCCCCAATTGTCCTCCCAGGCATCGTTGTAGATGTCTCGGAACAGCCGGACATCCTGTTCGAACTTGTCCATTCTCAGGCGGCGAAGCGACACGTCTGGGTGACGCTTCATAAATCGAATCCCCACCTTTTCGATGTTTTCCGGCACCGGCCCCTTGTCGATCCAGTAGGCATACCAGTCCATGATTCCTTTCAAGCCCAGGCGCTCGTACACTCCGGCATTCCAGGGGCCATTGTGCGGGTTTGCGATACAGGGCTTGGTATCAAATCCGTCGACCAGCAGGCCGAACTCGTGGTTGGGTGAGAAATTGAATGGGCCACGAACTCGGACCATGCCGCGTTCACGAAGCCAAGCGGCCGCTGCGTCCAACAGCGGACGCGCAATGCTCTCGTCGTCCGGAAACTCGAAGAATCCAAAGAATGCCGTCCCGGCGTCGTGTTTCTGCAGTTCGTGGTCGATGGTCGCCGCAATCGTGCCCACAATTCGACCGTCGCGTTCGGCGACGAAGAATTGCACGTCCGCGTGTTTGAAGTAGGGATTTTTTGCGGGGTCGAAGAAGATTTTCCGCTCACTGATCAACGGCGGGACCCAAAGGGGGACCGATTCGAATACCGACCACCAGGACTTCGTGATGGCGGCGGCCTCCCGCGGAAGCACCGCTGGCCGAACGGACACGGACATGGTCACTCCACGGTGACGGATTTGGCGAGATTACGCGGCTTGTCGATGTCGCGGCCCAGGGCGACGCCCGTGCCGTAGGCGATGAGTTGCAACGGGAGCACCGTGACCAAGGGGCTCGCCCAATCCGCGGTTTCCGGCACCGGGATACTGACGTCGGCCAAAGCCGCCATCTCGTCGTCGCCTTCCGTGTGCACCACGATAAGGTACGCGCCGCGTGCCTGAACCTCGCGGAGGTTTGCCATGGTTTTTTCGCGCTGGCCATCGCGGAGCGCCACCAAGATGACCGGGGTGCCGGGGTCGATCATCGCGATGGGGCCATGCTTCATTTCCCCTGCGGGGTACCCCTCACACGGAATATACGCGATTTCCTTAAGTTTGAGCGCCCCCTCTAAGGCGACTGGATAACTATATCCACGGCCGAGAAACAAAACGTACCGAGCATCCTTAACCGCGACGATTGCCTTGTCGATCGGACCAGGATTGGCCAGGTAGCGGCCTACTTTTTCGGGTACGGCCAAAAGTTCGGCGACCGCCGCCCTCCCTTGGTCCAACGTCAGGCTGCGCCCCCGAGCGAGCATGAGTGTATACACGAGCATAGCGGCCACTTGGCTCGTAAATGCCTTCGTGCTAGCAACCGCAATTTCCGGCCCGCTATGGACGTATACGCCTTGCCCAACCGCTCGCGCAATCGTGGATCCGACCACGTTGACGATGCCTCGGACCTCGCCCCCTTTTAGGAGGATCTCCTGCACAGCGCCGAGCGTATCGATCGTTTCTCCGGACTGAGAAACTGCGAAAAACAGAGCATTCCTAGGAATCACGGGATTACGGTAGCGGAACTCACTGGCAATTTCCGCCCGGGCCGGCACGCGAGCGAGCGCCTCTACCGCCATCGCGCCGGCCATTCCGGCATGGTACGAGGTTCCGCAGCCGATATTGACGATGCGTTCAATGCCCGCGAGGTCGCGAGGGCTCATATTCAGGCCGCCAAGTTTGGCGTTGCCCTCCTCGGCCATCAGACGTCCACGCAGACAGCGGAGAATGCTCCTTTCTTGCTCGTAAATCTCCTTGAGCATGAAGTGTGGGTAGCCCTCGTCATCGGCCACCCCGTAGTCGGCGTCGATGACCTCAACGGCGGAGGACCGACGTTTACCCCCAAAAATGGCCATGACGTCGGCGCGGTCCACACGAATCGCCGCCATTTCACGGTCTTCCAGGTGAATCACGCGCCGGGTATACGCGACGATGGCCTGCGGGTCGCTCGCGACAATGTTTTCGTTCTCTCCAAGTCCAATCACCAAGGGAGAACCATTTCGGGCGACCACGATAACGTCCGGATGATCTGCGAAAAGAACCGCAAGTCCGTAGGTGCCTCGGACGTGCTGTAGTGCAGCGCGCACCGCTTCTACCGGGTCGCCGTCGTAGTGGCGGCGAATCAAATGGGGCAATACTTCAGTGTCTGTCTCAGAGGCAAAGACAACCCCCTGCCCTTCCAACGACGACCGAAGCGCCGCGCCGTTATCGACAATCCCGTTGTGAATGACGGCGATGCGGCCGGTCGAGTCCGTATGGGGATGGGCATTGAGCTGTGTGACTGCGCCATGCGTCGCCCAGCGGGTATGGCCGATGCCCACCGTGGACATGGGTTCGTCGGTCATCGACGCCGCTAAAGCCGCCACGCGGCCTACGTCTTTGCGGATCCACAAACCCCCGTCTGTGACGACCGCAACGCCGGTCGAATCATAACCCCGGTACTCCAGCAGGCGAAGGCCCGTGAGCAAGGTGGGCACGGCTGAACGGTGCCCCATATACGCCACAATCCCACACATCCGCCATCCCCTCAGTCGGTGGCCGCACGTTCAAGCAAACGGGAAAAGGCATCGCGCCCTACCCACGTCTCTAAGCGGTATCGGGCGATCCCGTTGCGGTCGATCACCCAGGTCGTAGGCAAGCGCCCGACGCCGATTTCTGCAGCGAGTTCCGGGTCACGAGCGAGCACGCCCCAACGATTGCCCAAGCGTGCGATTTCGTCGAAGGCGACCTGATCGGTGTCCAGCGAAACGCCTACGAGTACGGCGTCACGGCCAGTCTCACGGAGCGCCCGAACCGCTGAGCCCATTTCTGGCAGCGCCGCCAAGCAGGTTCCACACGACGAGGACCAAAAACTCAACACGACCACGCGGCCCCGCATGCTGGTCGCGTCCAGCGTGCCGTGGGGCGTAGTCACGCGCCAAGACGGCCCCGCTTTGCCCTTCTCCACCGCGCGCGACAGGTCCTTCCTGGCGGCCACGCCCATCCAGTCGAGCACCGGCGTCACGGCAGGCGAATCCGCATCCACGACGACAACGGGGCGATCCGCGGCCGCGCGCCAATCGCCCAAGCCCATCCAATCAGCAGCCAACACCGAGTCGTCCACGATTCCACCTTGGGCGCGGACCGTGGACCACGCTTCGAATGCGGCGTCCTTGGAACCCGACGCTTCGAGTGCCCGGGCGCGTGAGACCGCCCACTCTAAGGGGGGCTTCGTGACCGGCATCCAGACGCCGAGGCTCCAGTCCACGAGCGCCGAAATGGCGTCGCCAGTTCGTTCGGCAGCAGCTGCCCGGAACGCCACGGCGTGCGCCACTTGGATGGACGTCAGCTCACTCATCGACCCAAGAGACGCAGACAGCAGAAGGGCCGAGCTGACGGCTCGGTTCACGCCGGCGCGATCCGACTGCGCCAGCGCCACCTCCGCATCGCCGATCAACAACTCAATGGGTGCGCCTTTGCGGGCAGCAAGCTCCTTTTTGAGAATTGCGATGTTGGGCACCAATCCGCGATCGAGCTGTTCTGCGAGCTGGGTGTCGATCAACTCGCCCGCAAGCGCACTTGCGAGATGCAGGTCCACACGCGCAGACTCCCAATCCCCGAGCGATTTCCGAACGTGTGCTCGTGCCGACAGCGCCTCGATAAGGTCGGAAGATCGCTGAGCGACGTTGACGACGGCTACATCGTTGGCCGTCGGCAGGACCGACAGGCGAATGGCGATGTCCGCGGCCGTGGCCGCTTCGGTCAGCCGCTCGAGATCGAGCAAGATCAGGCTGTGCGCCGTGGCCGCCTTGGCGGAATCGGTTTCTTCTCGCAGCGCACTCCACAAACGAGCCGCACCATCCACAAAACGCGCTTTTGTGCGCAGATCAGCCGCCCTTCGCACGATGGCCAAGAGAGCGTCCGGGGGCGCAGAGGGCAGCGTTTCGCCCGTGCCCTGCGCGAGTGCGGTCGCTGCGTCGGAAATCGCAATCGCAGACCAGTGATGGGACGCCGGAGGTTTGGCCTCGCCCAAACGCACCAGCGCGTCGTCCATCTCAAAACAATCGACGTTGGCTGCGATCAGGAGCCGTCGAATGCGGTACAGCCACACAGCATCGCCAATTTTCTCCGCTTTCGCCGCCGACGCGAAGGCAGCACGGATGGCACGTTTCCGCTCCTTGTCGACCTCGGGACCGGGAACCGGGCCATCGAAAAGTGGCCACAAGAGATCGGGGCGTTTCGGGTGACGCTCCGCCAGCACGTGGGCGAACGTGGCTCGGCCCGCGTCATCCGTGGCGGCCAGCAACCGCTCGGCGTCTGCCATGAAGGGTGTGGTGCCGACGAGCGCGGTCACCGAGTCCGCCTGGTGACCCAAGCCCACGGCCACCAGCGCATCCAGATACAAGTCCACAGCTTCCGGGTCGGGAGCAAGTTGTTGGGCCAGCAGGTCCACGAGGTAGTTCCTAGCGACATCCGGGGCACCACGGTCCAGCGCCAAGTGTGCCCGTTCTACGTCGATGTCGGCCGCCACGGCGAAGAAACTGCACAACGCTAAGAACGTCATCGGCGCTTGGCCCTTTCCTTCAGCGGCGAACGCACATTTGCCGGTACGTACCGACCCGCATCTCCGCCATGGGTCGCTATCTCGCGGACCAACGACGACGACACGAAGATGTTTCGCGGCTCCGTCAGTAAGAACAGGGTCTCCAGGCCCCCCAAGTCGCGGTTTGCCAGCCCGTTCCGGAACTCCAGATCGAAGTCCGACAAGGCCCTCAGGCCACGCAGAATGACCGCCGCCCCCTCGGCTTTTGCTGCGTCGATGAGCAAGCCCGAGAAGCGGCTGACGCGCACGTTCGCGCAGTGCGAAATTGCCTCCGACACCATCGCGCACCGTTCGTCCACGGTAAACCACGTGACCTTTGCCTGGTTGTGCCCCACGGAGACGACCAGTTCGTCGAACAGCCGCGCGCCGCGCTCGATGACGTCTACATGTCCCAACGTGACGGGGTCGAAGCTCCCGGCGTAGATCGCGACGCGAATGACGGCCTCGGGGGTTGTCGCCTTTTATCCAATCTACGGGAGCGTGGGCGAGTCTGGCCCGTAGAACTGTGCCAACATTCGGTTGAAGTCCGCACGCTTCCGCAAGTTGGAAAACGCGGGGTCCAGACGAATGTCTTGCCGGTACTCAATGTGATGCAGCGTATCGAGTTCCGACATGCCGGTGAGCGAGCGCTCCAGCCACCGCATTGCCACCTCGGGCTCCCCTTTGGCCGCGTACACTTTAGCGCGGTGGAGATTGGCGTAGGCGTCGTCGGGATCGAGCACTTCTAGTTGTTCGAGAATCGCGATGGCTTCGTCGAATCGTTCGAGGTGGGCGAGGCAAACGGCCAGGTTGTTCAACGCGGTCACGTCGTCGGGCGCGAGCGCAAGGGCCACGCGATACAGCCGTTCTTCTTCGTCGTAGCTGGCGCGCCGCTTGTAGATGAGCGCCTTGTTGTTGTAGCCAGCGGCGTCTTCTGGCAGCACACCGATGTAGCGGTCCCACGTGTCCATCGCGGCTTCGTAATCCTCAGCGAGGTACTGGTAGTAGGACAATAAGGACAAGGCGGCGGGGTCGTCGGGGTCGATGCGGAGACGCGCTTTGGCCTCCCGGAGCATCATACGGATTTCGAGCTGGTCGATCGCCTCGTCCCCTTGGTCGTACCAGTCCTTGACGCCCCAACCGCGTTCTTCTTCGGCGGGTGGCGCCACGTCCTTTTCTGCTTCGCCGTCGCTAGACCCGTCGTTTCCTTCCGGCGCCCGCGGAGTCTCCACGACGGCCACCTCAGGACCCTCGGTCGGCGATGGAACGGGTGTCACCGCTTCTGCCAGCGTCGCAGCCGCTTCGTCCGGCGTGCGTATCGGTTCCGCCGCCACCTCGGCCGCGCCGCCCATTCGATCTGTGGGCCCTTCATTGCCGGCCGGCATATAAATATGTTTTGCCTCCCGCGTGATTTCTGGACGGTTCATGTCCTCGATCATGTAGCCCTGGTCTGCCCCGTCGTACTCGTCGCGAAGCAGCCGCTGGAGGAACTCGGCAGATACCCCACCACTCCGGGCACCTTGGTCCTCAACGCAGCCGGGCATCACACGCACGAACCAATCGGATGGAAGGGTGGCAAGTCCGATCCCGCACCGGTTTTCAATCAGGACGTTGGCCTGCATCCCAAAAACGAACAAACCGACCACGATGGTAAACCACCCAAGACTCCCGGCGAGCGTGGGCCATCGAAGGCGTTGCAACCATTGTCCGGACGAGACGTCGAGCGCGAGCGAAACCTCCCCCAACGAGACCTCGGCTGGCTTGCCCACCCCGACGGCCACTGTTCGGCCCTGGTTGTCGGTGCCCGTCAGGCCCGATGCACCGTCCCAATCCAACCGCGCCACGAAATCGGCACCGTCCTGACCGGGCAATCCACCTGCCTTGATCGTGACAGAGCGTCCCGACCGCCATTGCAGCGAATCAATGACCCGGCCGCGCCACCGAACCTGTGCGTCGAGTCTCATGCGCGCTCCGGCCCCTCCGAAGACACCGCGCCCACGACCCGAGCGACCACGGCGCTGGCCTCGCGAACAGCGTTCTCGGACCTCCCACACAGCGTGATGAGGACCCGTCCCTCCTCAAACCGAGGGTAAGAACCGATTTTGACGGCGGGGAACCGTGCCACGGCTTTGGTCAAGGCCTCGGCAAACCGATGTTCTGCAATGGGCGTCCACAACCGCATCGTCCAACTCGACTCACCCGCAAAGGTAGACGCCACCGCGTCGAAACCAAGGCGGAACAGACTCGGAACCCCCGGCAACACCACCACATTTCGTACGGTCAAAATGGGCAGGCGACCTGCAAACGAAATCTCCGATCCGACAGGCACCGTGGCCATCCGTCGCGTCGCTGCGTCGATGACCACGCCATAGGCCTCGAACCGTTCCAGCAGGTCCGCGCGGACTTCGCTGGCGAGCCCAAAAGCTGCGCCCACAGCGTCTACCGTGATGTCGTCATGCGTCGGACCGATGCCGCCTGAGGTCACCACTCGATCGGCCAACGACGCGGTCCGTGCAACCTCATCGGAGATCGCCGCGCGGTCATCAGGCACGAGGGTCAAACGAATCAGACTTGAACCCAATTCCCGAAGGCGCCGGATCAGCCACGGCCCGTTCTCGTCGGCGAATTGGCCCGACAAAAGTTCATCCCCAATGATGACGGCGGCGACTTTGCTCATGGGCGCCCCCGTCCCTAACCCTGATGGGTGCGCGCGCGGCCGGACACGTGAAGGGCTTTGACCGACAATGCCGACTGACCGGCACGATTGACCGGCCCTGGTTCAACCCGATCGTAAGGCGACGCGACAAACGGCCTCGGTGCCAGCCCGTGCACCTGCCACAACGTCGCGGTCAGGCGCCGATGGGTAAAGACGTGCACGAATTCCCCGAGCGGCGAAAGTGACGACAACGTCACCCCGAGGTCAAGCAACAACGCACGGAGTTCGTCAGGACCACCCTCGGCGCGAGGCGGCTCCCATAGACCCCCCAGCAGTCCGCCGCGTGCCCTGCGCCCCCAGAGGATGCCGTGCCCGACGTCGACAATGCCGATCGCTGCACGTATCGGACGAGGCGGCGTCCGCGGCGGAAGTTTCGGCCACTGTTCGGGCTCGCCGGTGGCCCGCGCCAAACAGTCTGGGGCAAGCGGACATGAATCACAGTGCGGAGAACGCGGCGTACACACCGTCGCCCCCAACTCGATCAGCGCCTCGTTCCATGCGCCGGGGGTGTCTTTTGCGGCGACGACCAGTTGTTCAGCCAATTCCCACAGCGCCGTCCGCCCTGACCCCCGAGGGTCGGCATCTAGCGCAGCGACGCGACAGAGCACCCGTTCGACGTTGCCGTCCACCGCAGCCGCAACCTTGCCGAAGGCCAGGCTCAGCACCGCACCCGCCGTGTAGGGGCCAATTCCGGGCAGCCGTCTCAGGGCAACGGGGTCCTCCGGAAGCCCACCGAGTTCGGTCGCCGCGGCTGCAGTTGCGTACAACGAACGGGCACGGGCGTAGTAGCCAAGGCCCGCCCACGCTTCGACCACGTCGGCCTCCGTGTCGCGCGCCATCGCCTCGGGGCTCGGCCACCGGGCGATCAACGTTTCGAACCGAGGAACAACCGTGTCCACCCTCGTCTGCTGCAGCATCAGCTCACTGACGAGTACACGCCAAGGCGTTGGGTTGTTGCGCCACGGCAATGGGCGCCGCCGCTCTGCAAACCAAGCCAACACGTTGTGCCTCGTTTGGGGCGTCACCCGCACCGTCATGGGACCCGGACGGCCAACGCGGCGACGACAACGCGGAGTGCAGCGACAACTGCGTCGGGCGGGCAGCGAACGTCCACGGGCCCGAGATCGTGGGCGTCGATGGCCTGATGGATGCGGTTTGGCGGCCGCGGCGTTGGGAATCGCGCGCGCCGCATCGGCAGGCCCACCAAACCGGGTTCCGGCGCGGCGGCCGCAACCCACTGAAAGGCAACATAGGGAATCGGCGCGAACGCCTCGGTATCCAAACGATTGTGTTGGAACCAGTGTTCAAGCCAGTCCGCGACCTCGGTCACGCCAAACGGCCCGTCCTCCTCACACCCGTGAATGGCACCGCCGGCGCTGATCACAGCTTCTACGCGGTCTCGCAGACCGTCTTCGGCCGCCAAGGCTCGCAGAAGCAAGTGGATAGCCCTTCCTTCGCCGACCAGTACAAACCGCTTGGCCGGGTCCTGAGCACGCGTGTCGAGAATGTCGAACACGGCTGATAGGCGCGCTTCCAGGGGACCGTCCGTCCAGGCGACATCCACCGCGTCGAGCGCTTGAAAGTCCAACGCCGGTGCCAGCGATGGTTCGTCTCGGAAAACCACCCATTGACGGTGCGGTTCCTGGGTGTCGGCACCCGCGACCAACGCCTCCCACGTCGCCCCCAGCCAGACTGCGGGGTCTTCGGTTGGCGGGAACGGCCTCGGCGACACCCCGCGATGGAGTGCAACCCACCGTTCTTCCATCGGGAGCGAAACGAGCGAGCGCACGTGCTCCAGCTCGCCGGGCAAGGCGTCGTTGGACGGCAACCAGGCCACCGGAAGTGCGACTTTCTGCTCTGGGAATGCGGCGAGGGGGTGCCACGGCGCCAGTTCCGCGGGCGCGCGCAGCTGCAATGCCGCCTTGAACACCCGTGCCGCGTCCAACTTCCGTGGCCACGGCACATGGGCCACTACCGCGGCCAACGCAGTCCCCAGCGCAAGGCTGGCGACGAGCAGGGTGCCGGGGTCTGTCATCGAAGCCGAGCGTTACAACGACGCTTGCAGGTTGACGAGCAGCAGGGCGTCTAGTGCGACCTTCGTGCTTTCAAAACTGGGACGATCTGCTTCGATTAGGACCCGACGTTCGGTTCCGTGGTAGGTCCGGGGGTCGATGACCCGTCCACCCTTCTCCAACTCGTAGTGCAGGTGCGCAGCGGTGCTGTGGCCCGTGTTGCCGCTCAGCCCGATCCCTGCTCCCGCCGCGAGTTGTTGGCCAGGTTCCACAGTCGTACGAGAAAGGTGCAGGAACTTGGCGGTCGTGCCGTCGGCGTACCGAACTTCGACGCAGTTTCCATTGTTGGCGAAGTTCCAATCGGTGCGCAACACCGTCGCGCTGCGGGGTGTCACGATGGGCGTGCCTTCGGGCGTCTTGAAATCCATGCCTTTGTGGCCCCGTCCATCGCGAACGAGGGAGGTCACTTGCTCGTAGTGCGCGATGGGACCCTCCACCAAGCGATAGGGCACCTCGACGCCCTCTGGGTTCCACCACGAAGCGTAAGTGTCGCCGGTGGCTTTGAATTGGTAGGCGACGAAACGTTTGTCGTGTTTGCTGCTCGTGTAGGCCGCCACTGGGATGTGGGCGAGGGTGCCGTCCCACTCGTAAGCCACTTCGATGACATCACCCTTCTGAAGGTCGCGGGTAACGTCGAGGTCCCACATGAACAGCCGATTGTAGACCTGGGTCAGGACGTCGGCGTGGGAGGGCGCTGCTTCATCGAAGGTCGCGGCGATCGAGCCGATAATCGGTGCTTTCACCACATTGGTCGGCGTGACGATTGGAGGCGGCGGTGTTGGCGCGGACACGCTGGCCACCGCGGCCTCCGCGGGGGGCGACACCACAACTTGCGCGACCGGAGGTGCGGCGCCAAGGGTGGCCAACCGCACCGCCAACACGAGGTTGGTCATCAAACTCGCGCCAGTGAGTGCGAACAAGGCCCAGGGGCGGCCGTCGGGCGGATTCATGAGGTTCATGGGGACTCCGGGGAGGAGGGCGCCGAGAATGCGACGGGCGTCGCGGGTGCGCCGGGAAGAGGATGATTTGTTGTGCCCGATTCCGATCGGGATGTCAAGCGGGCCGCGAACAATGAGGTTGATCGCTAGACGTGGTACCCCGCGGTAATCCCGCTCCCGCTCGCGTTAGGATTCACCATGGCGCCATCCATCAAGTCGAAATCCGGAGGTGCGGCTGGACACCTTGAGGACGATGGCCTCGACGCAGAGCGCTTGGCCAACATCGAATGGTTCTCCCCGCTGTCCCCGAGTGAGAAAATAAGGACGCTCGAGGTCCACAACCGTGCGACGCGGCGGTTGGCTTCGCTTCGTCCGCGACAACCATGAGTGCGAACTTCGTCGACCCGATCGTATTCCTCGATCGGTTGCACAAGAAGGAGGTTCGGTACCTTCTGGTAGGTCGACAGGCCGTGATTCAATATGGCGCTCCCGTACAAACGATGGACTACGACATTTACCTTCACCCCTCGGCGCAAGACCTGGAGCGTTTGCGGGGCGTGGCGGAGGAGTTGGACCTGGAAGGAATGCCAGAACCGGGCTCGACCCGGCCCCTTTTCACACTGCTCGCGGACGGATTCAAAGCCGACATTTTCCGTGCACGTGGGTATTCATTGCCAGACGGTACAAAGCTAGATTTCGAGGACATGCACCGCGCGCATGTCGTCCTTGCCGACGCAACCCTGACGGTGCATGTGCCGTGTCTGGCAGACCTGATCCGCACGAAGCAGCTGCGCGATTCGCCGCGCGACCGCGAGGACTTGGCGTATCTGCGGCTAATCGCTGCCCGAAGTGCGTAGCGCGTACAGGCCATCGCCATCATCGGCCTCGCACCCACGAAACTACCTAACCTGCCGGTGCAACAGGCCCAAGGCCTCCCCCGCTTGCGCTTCGGACACCTCCCACCACGCCACCTCACCCGCCGAACCACAGTGAGTCACGCCGATTCCCGCGTCTGACAGCGCCGCATCCACGGTCGTTATTGTCACCCCCTGTTCGCCCACTGCGCCGCCGACCAGACTGACCACCGTGCAGGACACCGCGCCAGGCATGTCGCCACCGTGGCTGTTCCTCGTATCCAACCACAACCAGCCCGCTGACCTCCGACGAAGCCTGACCCCTCGGGAAAGCGCGCCGATTTCGCCTTCGGGCACCCGGGTCAGCCGGTCCACCGCACAACCCACAGGCGAATCGGACGGCGGAACCGGGCCCACGCGAGTGCCCTCGCCTGTCCGGAAGGTTGCCGATGCCTGAAGAACGACACCCCGCTCCATCGCAAAACGCACCGCGTCCTCAAACAATACCGTTGCGCCGGCCCGCGACAGTTCCCACATGTGTTGGGGCGACAGCGCGGCGATGCGACGAGCGCCTGGTACGATTCGCGGATCCGCCGTCCACACACCGTCTACGTCGGAACAAATCTCACAATGCTCTGCACCGAGCGCGGCGGCCAGGACCACCGCCGTTGTGTCCGACCCACCGCGTCCCAAGGTGGTCACCTCCCGTTCGCGGCTCACCCCTTGAAACCCAGCGACGATCGGCACCTCACCAGCCTCCAACGCAGCCAGAAGGCGCTGGGGCCGGACCTCCACGATGCGCGCGTCGGCGTGTTGCTCATCGGTCACGATTCCGGACTGCGAACCCGTCAGACTCCGAGCAGGTACGCCGCGGGCTCGAAGCGCCATCGCAAGGAGCGACATCGTGACGCGTTCGCCAACCGAGACCAACATGTCGAGTTCCCTGCGATCGGGCCTGTCCGACACCTGGTGCGCCAGCGCGAGAATTTGGTTCGTGCTGTCCCCCATGGCAGACACCACCACCACAGGGCGGAGGCCTGCGGCCAGCGTCGCCGCCACGCGATCTGCAACGCGCTGCAGCCGATCGAGGTCGGCGACCGACGAGCCCCCGTATTTCTGGACGACCACACGCACGGCGCCGATTATACCGGGCTCGGTGCCGAGGCCGACTGTGATCCGACACTTCCTCAATCCGCCCAATTGGTTCACGGCTGCAAGCCTGTTGTGCTCGACGCTTGCGATGTCCAAGCTCGTCGGCGCACCCGTAGACGCCGATACGCTCGCACGCTGCGCTGTCCTCGTGATCTTTGGTGGCATTTTCGACATGCTCGATGGGCGGGTCGCGAGGTTTACCGGCCGCCACAGCGAGTTCGGGGTGCAACTCGACACCATCGCCGACTTTGTCGGCTTCGGCGTGGCGCCTGCATTGCTTGCATGGGCGTGGAGTCTGCACCAACTCGGGTCGATCGGGTTGGCGGTCACCTTTTGGTACGTCGTGTGCACGGCGTTCCGACTCGCACGGTTCAACGTCGCTACCAAAGACCTAAGCTGGCCGTTCAAGGGGCATAGCCAAGGCCTCACAAGCACAATGAGCGGAGGCGCCTTCGTCACCTTCTGCTGGGTGGCCAACGATTACGCCGCGGCGTGGATGCATCCGTCCCCTACGCTGGTTGCCGTTTTCCTCGCCGCACTCGGCCTGATGATGGTGTCCTCGCTACCGTTCCGCAGCTTCCGCGACATCAAAGGAAATCGCACCGCGCGGCGAATCTTGGCGCCGTGTATGGCGCTGTGCCTCGTCGGCGCCGTGGCCTTCGACGTCAGCCTGTTCTGGGGCCTTGGGGCAATGTTGTACCTGAGCGTCGGGCTCGTCGATGGCGTGGTGGTCGCCGTCCACCACCGCTATCTAGGCCGCGCGCTGCTGCTCGATGAGTTGCAAGAGGCACTCGTCGAGGAAGAACCGGAAGCCGACGAGGCAGAGGTCTAGCAGCCTGTCGGAGATTGCGCACCTGCTGCGGGAGGCGATGCCATCCGCGGGACTTCGTCACGGGGACCCCACCCTCGGTCGGAGTGCGTCAAGCACGCCTTCCCTCGGGTTGCACCCCGTTCCTCGTCCGGCGGCGGCCTCACCT
>CAMASI010000030.1 GCA_945861065.1 Klebsiella pneumoniae
CTGGCTCACCGATCATTCTGGAGCTTCTTCGCCAGGGCTACGAGCATTGCGACGACTCGGTCGACCGCGTACACGTCGAGCTTCTCGTGGTCGAACGGCATCGGTGCCTCGCGTCGGGCGGGGGAGCGGGAGCGGGAGCGGGAGCGGGATGAGTAACGCAGAGCGGCTTTCGGTCATCGCGCCCCTTGTCAGGTTCTGCAGGATAGCGGGCGCCGTTGCGAGGGTGCGATGCGTCGGTTCGTACAAGCGGCGTTGGCCGTTGCGATGTTGTTGCTGGCATTCGGGGGAGGGGCGTTCATGTACGCGGGAAATGCCACCGAAACGCGATTTGCGCGAACCTGGCCCGACATCGTAGGCAAGGACATCCCCATCCCGTTCCCCTTGTCGGACGCCGAGGTGGACGTGTTGCGCCAGGAGCGGTTGGCGCAACAGGTCCCTTTGGACCCATCGGCACCCCCTGGAGAGGGCGAAGTTGTAGACCCGACGCTACCGCCGGTGGACCCACTCGCCGGTGTCGATCTGGCCGCCGTTGCCCGAGATCGGGCGGTTCTCCGGGGTTCGCGGCTGGCGACGGTGCGCGTCGGTTGTACCGAGTGCCACGGCGATGACGGGGCCGGGAAACTGGTGGCCGACGCGATGCCGGTGTGGCGCTTCGTGGCGCCCAACATCACGTCGGCAGGGCGAACGAAAGACTACACGGGCGCCGATTACGATCGGTTGCTTCGTCATGGCGTCAACCGGGATGGCACGACGTCGGCGATGCCCTGTGTGGACACAGCGGGTCTGGCCGATCGGGAGGTTTCAGACCTTGCGGCGTGGGTGGGTAGTTTGGCTCCGTCGGACAAGGTCAGCGAGGAGATCGAGGTCGGGCCGCTCGGCCGTTTCTTGTTCGGGTTCAACCAGATTCCGTTGTCCGCCGAGCAGATCGACCACGCTGAACTTCGGCCGGTCGAAGCGCCGCCGGAGGGGGTCACCGTGGCGTTCGGTGGGCACATCGCGCAGACCTGCGTGGGCTGTCACCGCGACGGGTTCGAGGGAGGTCCGATTCGAGGCGGCGACCCTGCGTGGCCGCCCGCCGGAAACCTCACGCCGCACGAGCAGGGCGTGAAGGGGTGGACCCAGGACGATTTCGTGAAGTTGATGCGTGAAGGGAAGCGCCCAGACGGAACCGACGTCGACCCAGTGATGCCGTGGCGGTTGATGGCGAAATTCAGCGACACTGAACTCCACGCAATGTTCTTGTACTTGCAGTCGGTGCCAGCGTTGCCTACGGGGGTGTAGGTCTACGCCGCGAGGGAGGCTCGCGTCTCCGCCAGGGTCGCGGGTCGGCGTCCAACCTCCCTCAAGGTGGCGACCAGCGCGGCCACGAGGTCGCCGTTGCTCGATGCGCGGCTGCCGTCGGGCAGGTACATCGTATCTTCCAGGCCGGTACGCACGTTTCCGCCCAATTCGGCGCACCGCCGGTGCACGGGCCACACCTCTGTGCGACCGATCCCGATGGTCTGGAATTGTGCGCCTTGGGGCAGCTCCCGCACCAGAAGGGGAAGCCAATCGGGCTTGCAGGGCATGCCAGAAGCCACGCCCATGACAAAGGAGACATGTACGGGATCAGTGAGCATGCCCGTCTGCACGAAGAGCGCGACGGATCGGACGATTCCGGTGTCGAAGGCCTCGCACTCCGGTCGGATGTTCAGCCGCTTCATCACGTCCAGAAAGGCGACGATTTTCTCGACGGGATTGTCGAAAATCAGCGGCGACCATGCCCATCGTCCGTCCGATCGGGCTTTGAGGTAGTTGAGGGTTCCGGCGTTGAGCGCGGCGATTTCCGGGCGAATGCGTTCGAGGGCACCGACAGGACCGGAAATGTCGGCACCCAGCACACCCGTGGACGAGTTGATGACGAGGCCGGGAACCTCGGCGCGAATCGCGTCGACGATGGCGCCGACGGTGGCGGGCTCCCAGGTGGGCAGGTGACCCAGACCCGGTTCTTGGCGTCGGTAGTGCAGGTGCACCACGGTGGCACCCGCGTCGAACGCACGACGGGCTTCGGCCGCCATTTGTGCCGGTGTGACGGGTACCGGAAACTGCGTTGGGTCGGTGAGCACACCGGTCAGCGCTGCAGTGACGATGGCCGCGTCGCTCATGTCGCCCTCCCCTGGCGTGGGCTATCCGTTCGCCGTGCTGACCCACTTGCTACTGGCCTGCTCTGCTGCCGTTCCGACCGATTCCGCGGCGACAGCAACGACCTTTGGGTGCGACGTTTCCGACGCGCCGGTGTTGACGATCGGGACGGGCAATCCCGTGGTGGCGCTGGACGACGGCGCTTCGGCCGACCTCGTCACCGGGCCGCAAGGAGGCCACCACATCGAGGTGGGTTTGCTCGCGGACGGACTGGATGCGTCCACGACGCTGGAAGCGTTGTTCGTGGGCCTGTCGGGCGAGGACGAGGTGGCCCGTGCATTGCCCCGCCTCGACTTTGTATGTGATGCGTCGAGCGGGACGCGCCTCGCGCGCAACATCCTGCTGATTTTCAACGAGGATGTGGTGCCGTCCGCACTGGACGGGCAGACAGTGCATGTGGAGGCCTCAGTCACGGATGCCGCGGGCCGTGCGGTCGTCGATGGACTCGACTTGGTTGTCCGCGACCGGACCGGCGCTGCTGAATAGGGCGACCCCCGGGGAGCAGCCATGTGGTGGTTCGTTGCGTGTGGACAAGGCGACGGAACGGACGCGACGGACGCGGTTGCAGTCGTGCCCGTGGATTGCGCCCAACTCGGGGCAGACTTCCCGGAACCACGGGGTGATCACGCCGGTGTGTGGGACGCAGCACGGGGGCGTTTTGTGCTGTTCGGCGGCGACGTCGGTGTGCCGGTGGAATGCTCGAGCCAATCGGACTTCAGCGATGAAACCTGGGCCTTTGTGGAATCGTGCAGTGCGTGGCAGTCGCTCGGTGGTGGCGCAACGGCCCGCGGGCGGCATGTGGCGGCGCTGGACGGCGATCGCATGGTCATTCACGGCGGCCGATTCCGGAACGGCACGTCCGGCGACTACAAGGTCAAGGACGACACGTGGACCTTCGACCTCGCGACGGACACCTGGACCGAGGTCCTGACCACAGGCACACCCGAAGCGCGCAGCAGCCATGCAGGTGCCATGGTCGGAGGTCGGCTGGTCATTTTCGGCGGCAATGCCAGTGACGATGGGCTGGTGTTCGAGCCGTTGGTCGATACCCAAGCCCTGGATTTGACGACCGGCGTGTGGGAGAAACTGGACACGACGAACAAGCCCAGCGCGCGGTTGTTTCATGTAGGCGCGTCGGACGGAACGAATCGCCTGTTCATCTTCGGCGGCGGTGACGAAGGCGCGTTCATCGGCCCGTTTTTCAGCGATCTGTGGGAGCTGTCGATCGACACCGGCAAATGGAAAGAACTCGACAGCGGAAGCGGTCCCCGTGGACGCATTCAGGCCAATCTCCTGTACGACGCCAGCAAAGATCGCCTGCTGATGTGGGGCGGCCACGACGACGGGACCCTTGGCAACAGCAACGAGTTGTGGGAATTCGACCTCGGCGCCGGCGCCTGGACGCAGCTGATCGAGGGGGATGCGGGTGGCGCACCCGCCAACGGTTTCTGCGACTTCCCGGTGGACTTCACCGAGGTCGACCTCGACAGTCCGGAACGTCGCAGCGCGGGCGCCGCAGCTTTGACCCCAGACGGCGCCTTGTGGGTGATGGGCGGCAAGTCCGATTGCGGGTCGTTGGACGACGTGTGGTTGTGGTCGGGGAATGCGTGGTCGAACCCGTCACGGGCGACGTCGGGCGAGAGTTGTACCCGCGCGTCGTCGGATTGTTCGACGCTTTGTTTTTGAAGCGCTGCCACCACAGCGAGCGTCGCGATTGACCAAGCTGGTCAGGCGCGCTAGACTCCGTGCATGTCCGCGGTCAACATCTACGACGCCAAGACGCATCTTTCTGAACTCGTCCAGCGCGCTGCGGCCGGCGAGGAAATCGTGATCGCTCGGAATGGGAAGCCTGCCGCGCGGCTCGTAGCCCTGGCCGCGCCGGTCGCCCGTCGCCCAGGAGGATGGGAGGGAGCGGTGTGGATCGCGCCGGACTTCGACGACGCGGACGCGAGGTTGGCGGCGCTCCTGCTCGGCGGGGAAGCCTCGGAATGAGGCTGCTTCTGGACAGCCACGTGTTCCTCTGGTGGAAAGCAGCAGATCCCCGTCTGCCAGCGACGATGATCGCCGCGATCGCCGAAGCTGCCGAGGTGTACGTCAGCGCTGCGACGGCGTGGGAGTTGGGCCTGAAAGTGAGCCTCGGAAAGCTCCGCGTACCCGAGCCCGTTGAGGATGGGATTCTCGCCGCCGGATTCACCGAACTGCCCGTCACGTTCAGGCACACACGGGTCGCCAGCGCCCTTCCGACACACCATCACGACCCCTTCGATCGGATGCTGGTGGCTCAGGCAACTTGCGAGGGTCTCACCCTGATGACCCACGACGACAAGATTGCCCGTTACGATGTGGCGGTGCTCCGAGTTCCATGACGAGGCGGTCGGCAACTGGGTAGCTCACATCCGGTCGCCCTTACGTCGCACAAAGGCGTGACTTTCGGATCCTCGTGTGCTACATCAAGGGAGTCCTTGACGTGTCCACGGTGAGGGTTCTCATGCGCCTCGACGACTCTGAGATTCGAGATCTGGCTGGTTTCCTCGCGCGCCGTTGTGGGCCGGAAGGCGGTCCGCCCGGCTTTGGCGCGGAAGCGCATTGGGTGGTGCGTCTGCACGACGCGCAGGCGGACAACGCGCTCGGTCCCGTGGTTCGCTCGGTCGCTGCCCGGTGGCCGCAGGATGAAAACCTGCAGGCGGCGGTGAGAATCCTCGCGCCGCGCCCCTCCAGACTCCCCATCGCGGTCGCTGCGATGGCAGCTTCGTTGGTCTTTGGCCTGGGTGGCGTGGGGCTGGCGTGGAAGACGGCTCAAGTGCTCAACGGCGCTCCGACGCTGGTCGCTGCTGCGCAACCCCCAGTTGTCGCTGCGTCTGCGCCCGTCTTGGCACCGCTGCAGCCTCAGTCCGTCATCGTCGTGCCGCAAGCACCCGCGACCGTGGTTGCAAACACGGCGCCCGTAGTTGCGCCGCAGCGTGTGCTTACCGTCAAAGGCGCCGCGGGACCCGCGGGAAGCCCGTGTGGCTCGGCGCCAACGTCGGCTGTGGGTTGGTGGCACGCCGGCGAACGTAAACCGGGCGCGGTGGGCGACGTGGTGACCGTTCGTCAGGCCGTCAACGTCCGTTCTTTCTTCCCAAATGAGCAAAACCGGTACTCGATGCGAAGCGACGTGCTGTGCGTGCTCGACTCCGGCGCCCAACTGCGCTTGAGCGGGGAGCCCGTCCGCATCCCGGGCAATTCGTGGTGGGTTCCGGTGTCCGGCGGCGACATCATGGACGACGCGGTGGCGGCAGCGAACTAGGACGAGCGTGTTTGTCGGGGCTCGCCGCGCACTGATCTTCGACGTGGACGGCGTCATGACCGACGGCCGTCTGTTTCTTGGCAGCGGGGCCGAGCCGCGGGCGGCATTTCATGCGCGTGATGGGACGGCGATTGCGCGTCTGCGTCAGGCGGGCGTGCGGCTCGCAGTGCTGTCAGGCCGTGATGGCAGCGGGCTTCGGGGTCGATTCGAGCGGCTTGGCATCCCTGATGTGCGGCTCGGTGTAAAGGACAAGGTGACGGTGCTGGGCGAGTTGTTGGCGGGGTGGGGTCTCGCGGCCAGCGACGTCGCGATGGTCGGCGACGACCACATCGATGTGGGTGCGATGCGCCTCGTCGGCTTTGCAATCGCACCTGCGGACGCTGCGCCTGCGGTGCGTGCCGTTGCACACTGGGTGACGAAGGCATGCGGGGGTCGGGGCGTGCTGGCGGAGATCGCGGACGCTTGGCTCGCCGTGGATTCGGCCGGACCTGCGGTACACGTTGGCGATCTGCGATTGAGCGACGACGGGGCCCTCACGCTGTTGGCGGGACTCAATGTGTTGGAGACGCGGGACGAGACGCTTCGTGTGGCCGCAGAGTTGCAGCGTGCGGCCCGAACTGTGGGCCTCGGAATGGTATTCAAGGCATCCTTCGACAAGGCAAACCGCAGCGCCGGACGCAGTTTCCGTGGACCCGGTTTGGAGCTGGGTTTGCAGTGGCTGGCGGAGGTCAAGCGTGAGCTCGGTTTGCCCATCTTGACCGATGTGCACAGTCCGGAACAGTGTCGGGCGGTGGCGGAAGTCGCGGACCTCGTGCAGATTCCCGCCTTTCTTGTGCGGCAGACAGACCTCGTTTCGGCGGCCGCGAAAACGGGCCGGCCCCTGCACCTCAAGAAGATGCAGATGATGGCGCCCTCCGAGATGCGGTCTGTGGTGGACAAAGCTGTGGAGGCGGGGGCCGAAGGGGTCGTGCTTTGCGAACGAGGCACGAGTTTTGGCTATGGAAACCTGGTCGTCGATCCGCTGAGTTTCCCGCAGTTGGCTGCGTTCGGTTGGCCGGTGAGTTTCGACGTGACCCACGCGCTACAGACGCCAGGCTCCCTCGGCGGTGCCACAGGGGGCCGCGGCCAATGGGTTGAGCCGTTGGCGATGTCGGCGGTTGCGATCGGCATCGCCGCCTTGTTTGTCGAGGTGCATCCGGACCCGGCTCGGGCGCCGTGTGACGGCGGCAGTGCCCTGCCTCTCGACCGGGCAGAGGGGTTGTTCCGCGCGGTCGCGGACCTGGACAGCTTCGTGAAGACTCGGCGCGCCGTTAGACTTTCTGACGGTCCATGAGCGCACGACCTACGCGGGCTGCGCCTTCCATGCCCACATGCCCGTTGGCGAGGTCTCGGTAGAGGCGGTCCGCACCCCTACGTCGGGAGACACCGTCCCAGACGTCCCACGCGGCATGCCACCAGCGGGATGTGGGCGCTTTGTTCGGATCGGAGAGGGCCTCCGCCGCGGCGGCTTGCGTGCCCTCCAGCTGTTCGAGCACCTGGCGCGCTTCGGCGTCCAAGCCCCAGTTGGCAAGGCGCCCTTCGTTGACGAGCGCGCGGAGCGCGTCCACGGCGACGCCCGCGTCCGCCACGCCGTAGTCTTGGTAGGCCGCGATTCGGCGCAACCCGAGTGAGGCTTCGTCGCCCTCGGCGTGTTTTAGCTCCCGGGTCCAGGTGAGCAGGCGGTCCACGGACAGGCAACGCTGCACGAAACCGAATCCGGTCCCCTTGATATTTGCGGCGCCCAACAGCCGCACAGGCACGTCGGGCGGGGCGATGTGCGCCAACCGGTGGAGCACGGCGTCACCCGTCAGCGCACTGTCGGTCAGCGGAAGCATCCGTCCGACGAGGATGTCGATGCACTGCGACGCAGCGGCGTCCATGTCCCAGTCGGAACGAACCGACAACTGGTACAACCAGGCGACTTCGCGGAGCCAGCGGCGGGCTGCGTCGACTCGGGTCGGGTCGTGCGGGAGCGGAGCCTCGTCTTGGAGTGGATCCAAACCCCGGTAAGCCTCCTGCAACATCGTCTCGCGTTGATCTTCCCCAATTTCGGGGACGCGCGTCATGAGGGAACGTGCACCCTCTTCGTCGAGTGGCACACGTCGGAGCCTGTCACCCATATATTTGACGAGGGCGGGCCGACCGCGTGCGGCTTCGTCCGCCAGGCGGGTTCGCAGCGTGGTGCGCATGTGGCGACGTGCGGAGTCGGCAAACGGACCGACATTGGTCCCGATGATGGCCACGGCGTCGGACCCTACGTCGAGCGCGACGATTTGAGCGAATACCTCTTGGCGTGCCGGGCGGTCGGCTCGGTTGTTGATCATCGTTACGTTGAAGTCGAGCAGCCCGGCGCCTGGGTCCACTCGGTCGAAGGCCATGCGTGACCAGTTCGACAAGAAGCCCGCGCGCTCATTGGCAGAACACCCGTTGATGAAGCTGACAGTGCGCCCGTCGTAGGGGAACGGGCCCCAGGTTTTGAGCACGCCCAAGTCCGGGACAACGTGGTCCGCGGCGGCTTTGAGCGCGACGTCGCGTTGGATACCCAGCCGCTCCGCGAGCGCAACGACCAGTGAGATGTTGCGGGGATGTTCGTTGTAGGGGAAACGTGCGAGCAGGTCTCGCGGCAACAGTCGCCATGACTCTTGAGCGACGGTGCTGAGCGGCGCTCCGACCTCACGCGCCCGTTCCGTCAGCATCGGCAACATGTGCTGTTCGGTCGTGAGAATCTCCGACGAACCGCCGATCATGCGGCTGATCGAGCGCGCGACGTCGACGCCGGTCGGGCCTTGGATGTCTTCGTGGTCGGGGTAGGTGTTGGTGAGCGTCGTGAAGTCGTCACGCATCCAGTCCTGCTGGAGGATGTCCACGTAGTCCGTGCGAAGGCCCATACACTCCCACAAGAACACCTGCGGCTTGAAGCCCGAAGCCAACTCCATGACGTTTTGTTGTTCGACGATGGTGGCTTTGTCGTAGGGCCGGTACAGCGGAATTTCGATCGGAATTCGGCCGGGCGTGGAACAGACGACCATGGCTTCGCAGCCGGTGGTCTTTGCCAGAACGCTGTAACCCAAGCCGTGGAATAAGGCAGCTTTGAGGCGTTCCGTGCCTGATTTTCCGCGCGATCCCCAACCGCCAATCACGAGTCTCAAGTCCTTGCGCCAGCTGCGCACGCGGCTCGCTTCGACGATCTTGCCCGCGGCCCACGCGGCGGTGCCGATCGTGGCGAAGGCGACGAGTTGGCCGACGGTGTTGCCGTCCATGACGAACAACTCGCTCATCAATCGCGACGGGTCGATGAGCGGCAGCGCCAGCGTGCCGACCGGCCGCCGAACGACCTCGAAACCGAGGCGGCCGAGCGCGCGATCGTACTCCTCCGTCGCCTTCATTCCGGGATGGGCAAGCAGACGTTCGCGAAGGTCAGCGATCTCCGCGTAGGCGCCGTGGGCCCGCATGGACGAAAACGGCCGCGGAAGTACAGAACGCACGAACCACGCGGCGCGCGGCGTGCGAACCCGAATGGCACCTCGGCGCGCCGCGGTGATGAGGTGGGAGGGCAGGGGCAGTTCGGCGCCCCACGCGACTTGTGTTGGGGACCCGATTCTCCGACCGGGGACTGACGTCGCGGTGACTTCGGACAGGCTTGTGGACAATGCGAGCAGGGTACCCGTGGGCACCCGGTCGACGGTGTGGCTGTGGCCCTGACGTTTGTCGGCGCGGGGGTGTGTCGCTTCGTACCACCACCGCCAGGGCGAGAACGCCTCGGGCGTTCCTTGGGAGAGCACCCAACCACCGAGGGGGCCTGGCTCACCGACGAGGTCGTAGCCGTGCGCTGCTACGAGCGACATGACGTCGAGCAATTCGCGCTCGTCAAGCTGCGCTGCCGGGCTTCCACGGAAGCTGCGTTGCGCGCCCTCGGGTGCGCGTGACGCCCAACTGCGGACCTCGTCCCATGCGGCGCGAAGGCGGTCGTCTTCCTGGACCTGGAGCCAGAGCAGGATCCACGCGGCGTGGTCGGCGAGGTCAGCCTGCACGCGCACTTGCCGCCAGTAGTCCAGCGCCTCGCCACAGACTTGCCGACATGCGACCGCGGCGTCGGCGGACACAAGGTCGGCTTGGCAACGACGCAGCAGGGCTTCGAGCACCGTTTCGACCACCCAGGGGCTGGGTCGATGGTCTTGGTCGGCGCGACCGTCCACCTCGCCCGTCAGCGTGGTGTGCAGGAGCAGAATCCAGTGGGCTGGCGCGTCCGCGGCTTCGGGGAGCGCCGCAATCGCGGCCGCCGCTTGCACGCGCTCACTGCCGTCGCGCCACGGGCCCGCGATGGCTTGCTGGAGGAAGGTGATGTCGTTCTCGGTCGTGGATCTCGCCAGCGCACGAACCAGTTCGATGCGGACATGTTCGGACGGATCCGCCCGCGATGCGATCGCCCGGCGCAACACGTGCCATGCGCCATGATCCGCGGCGAGGCGGGCCGCGCGCCCACGAATGAAACAGGCGTCCGGGCTCTGCAGAGCGAGCTGTTCGCGACCCGGCGCGAGCATGGCGTCCACGAGGGTGTCCACGTCTTCCGGCTGGTCGAGCAGAGGTAGGTAGGCCTCAAGCGCCTCGGAACGCACCCACACTTGATCTTGGGCCGCCCACACGCGATCGAGCAAGGCCTGGCGAGCGCCCAGGGAAATGATTCCCTCGCGGGAAGCGAGTTCGCCGACGAGGTGTACCGCAGCGACCCGCACGACCCACGGGCGATCCTGGCCGCGCATGACGACCATGGCCGCGTCCAACGCATTGGCATGTTCTTCGTTGTCTAGGGTGGCCACGTCCTCGGCCGACAGCGCGAGTGCGGCGTACTCGAAAACCTGCTGCGCTTCTTGCACCCGACGAGCCCATCGGTCGAGCAGGGCTGAAGCGTCCAAGTGACGGTCCAACGCTCGCACCCAGGCGGCTCGCTCGTCGGAAGGGATGGTCTGGTGAATCAGTTCTTCGATGGTGGCGCGCTCGGTGTTCGACGCGCGCCCGGCGTCCAATGCGGCCGTCCACTCCTCGACAAGCACCTCTGTGTGCTCCATCGCGCGCCACTGCGCGACGACTTGACTGGCGAGGGCATGAGGCACCCGCGCCATCGTGGGGTCTTCGCGGGTCAGTGCTGCGGCTAGCCGCTCCACACTGTCGCGCCCGGCACGCCGTGCGACTTCGGGAAGGGCTTCGTTGAGATGGAGCGCCCACATTACTGACTCTCCTTGCGCCAGCTGCGTTCGGCTGCGCCGTCCTGGCCCCAGGCGTGGATGTATTTGTAGCTGAGATCGGACGGACGGACGTCGTCGAGCGCGCGGTCCCCCGAAGCGAAGAAACGGAGACCGGTCAGTGCTGTCAGGTCGCCATCGAGCAGGCCCACGGTGACGTCGCCGTACAGCTGGCTGCCAAGTGCGCCGTGAAACCACGGCGTTCCCGCGATGGACGCGGAAAGCAGCGGGTCCCACCGGCCGTCGAGGCGGTCGTTGTCCGAGACCCACCGGACGAGATGAAATCCGGCCTCGCCGACAACCGCTGGGATTCCGAAGGCAGCGGAACCGCCGGCGGTCCAGCGCTCGAGCAGTTGATCGCCGGGCGCGTTGGAGGTCGCCGAGACACGGGCGGTAGCGCGCGTCCAAGGACCGGGCTGGTAGCGCCCTTCCGCGACGATCAACAACCCTGCAGGGTGGTCATTGAGGTACGTATTCCACAGCGCATACCCGCCAGACAGGTCCACGCCGGTAGCGGGAACTTGGTTGACGACACCGCGGGCGAAACCGTCAAGGCGCGCCACCCAGGCGATTCGCGGCGACACGAACTTCTCAACGGTGGTTCCAAGGCGCGCGTCGGCAACAGACAGGGCGATGCCGTCGTGGAGTTGCCCGCGTGCAAAGCCGACGTCACCTCGCAGCCACCACCGTGTGGAGTACCGGTGAATACGCCAATCAAAGCCGCCATCCGCTCCGAAAACGGAGCCCGGTGGCGAGGTTTCATGCCAGCCTGCCAGGGCGGCCCAGACAGGTGCGTCGCCAGGGTGGGTCGTGATTCCGACGTCCTGGTGCAACAAGACGGATCGAAGGGCATTGCCATCGGCTGCACCGACATCGCCGTCAGGCGTGCCCGCTGTGGCGCCCGCCGTGACGGTCAGGGGCGTACGGGCCGTGGGTCGGGCGAGCGGAAGTGGCGGTGGGCCTGGCGGCTCCGCGTCGAGGTCACCGAAGGGCAGGATGACGATGTCGTCGTGGTGGGCAAGCAGCTTTCGGTCTGAGGCCGGTTCGACGGAACGGGCGGCGGGCATGCGAAAAGCGAGGTCGATTCGGGTGTCCGCTTGTGGGCGGACGGTGACCGAAATGGGACCCACGGCATCGATAGGCAGGATCCAGCGGCCACGTGTGGGTTGTGGCGGCGAGGTCAGCGCCGGGCCGCCGTTGACGGTCAGCGTCAACACGTTGCCGCCCGACTTTGCGTCCCAGCTGTCCAGGCGAACGACGGTTGGGGCGAGCACTTCGAAGGTCAGGTCGGTGCCGGCGGGCACGGTCCAAGCGCGGCGTGCCAGGTCGGCTTTGCCGACGAGGTCTGTCGCCCGGATTTCGGCCTCCACAGCCCAAGCCGGTGCCACGTGCAGGTACAGCCGTTCCGACGAGGCGGGTGCGTCGATTCGTGTGGGCACGCCCCAAGGGTCGGCACTAAACTGAGCGCGGCGTTTGCCGGACTCATCGGTGAGTTCGAATTGGCAAGCGTCGACACCTTCCAGCGCCCGTCGAACACGGCAACGTGCTTCCCAACTGCGGGGCATGGTGGAAGGGGGCAATGCCAGGTCCCACCCTTCTTTTAGTTGAACCACCGCTTCTAGCGGCCAGACGTCCGGGAATAATTCGCGACGGAGGGCGTCGTCTGGGTCCGCGGGATCGGGCCAGACCTCGCGTGTGGCGCGAACCTTGGGTCCGCGGGCCAGGTGCACCGACTCCCAACTGCTGAGGGAACGAAGCGGCCATGTCCACGTGGAATCCACTTCGTCGGCGACGCGCGCCACGTCAAGGTACATCCGCTGGCGGTCCGCGAATGTCGGGGTTTGCCCTCCAAGGATCGCCCGGCGCCACCAAGGCCGGGCCGATTCGGGCCGTGCGGAGGCAGCGAACAGCCGCGCCACGGCGAGATTGTCGCCCGCTGCGGCAGCCCTTGCCGGGGGCTCGGCGTCAGGTCCGGAGCCCGGCACCCAAATTTCTTCGACTGGCGCCCAAGCGTCGCGGCCTCCGAGGGCGCGCGCGCCGTCTTGCCACAATGCGATGCGAGCGTATTGCACGTCCTCTTCTTCACCGGTGAGCTCCACGGCCCGCGCGAGGTCTTCCAAGGCAAGGGCGGGATGGCCAGCGGCGTGCAACGCGTCGGCGCGCACCCGGAGAGCGGAAGCCCGGGAAGCCGTGGTCGTCGCGTCCGCGACCCTGCGGCTGAGCGCTGAAATCCGTTCCATCGACGGGGGTGCCCGAGTTGCGAGAACCTCGGTTGCGTCGGCCGGTGCCGTTCCCGTCATTCGCACGGCGATCAGGGACGTTGACGTGACCGTGATGGGACCGGTGACCACGGGAAGCGGAATGCGGACAGGTACCGACCACTTGCGCCCGCTGCTGTCCGTGACGGGCCGTGGCACGTTGGCGGACAACGGCAGAACCTCGTAGCGGTCACGGCCGCGCCCCACCATGTCTACGTCAAAGGTGAGTGACCCGTGATGACCTTCAGGCGTCGCCAGCCACAGGTAGGTCTGGTCGTCGGTCGGAGGCACCCAGGTGGCGGAGAGCCCGGGCGCCAGGCGCTCGTAGCGTGCTGCGGAGGCCGCCGAGTCGCCGTGCAATGCCCCGACGACGCGCACTCTGGCCGTACAGCCCCACACCTCGGGTAGCGCGGTGTCGGCGAAATTGGGGCCGGTCCAGCGGAACCGGTGGACGGTGCTCGTGGGGAAGGCGGTCCAATGAGATTGGCCCCAGGCCACCGTGCACGGCGCGTCTCCTTCGGGCTCAAGCCACAACTGCATCGTGCCTGTGCGGTCGACCCAGGCGCCTGCCGAGTCGCGAACACCCGAGAGTGGCAACCACCGCGCTTCGTTGACGCCGAATGCCGTGCGGTCCGAAGGGATCGAAAGCAGCGTGCGATCCGTGGTGCCTACAGGGTCGATCGGCGTCGTCGGCTGGGTCTGCTCCAGGGTCCATGGCGAGGGCGGGTCAAGGGTCTCGGTGGCCACTGGCGCGTGTTGGGTGCCGTCACGAAAATCGACAGGCAGACCTGCGGTCAGCTCGACGAGCGCGTCGACTCCGAGCACGATCGTGTGTTCGCCGCTGTCGAGCAACCACCTGAAGTCGATTCTTTGGGAGACGGGCGCGCCCTCAAACGTAGCGGCCTCACGAACCAAGGCACCGGCCGAAACGCGGATGTCCTCTTCCGGCACGGCCGCCGCGCAGTGGGGCGTGCCATCGAGCGTCACGCAGGCGACGTCGTCGGTGCCTAGCGCACGAATCGACAGGTCCAAGCGCAAAGGTCCGTGGTGGCTCCAGGCGTCTCCTGCGAGGAGGTGTTTTTGCCGCGCGGGGTCGCCGGAAAACGGCGCCCAATGGACGGTTTCGCCTCCTGTGGCGCGGTAGCCCAGATGCGCGTACCAGGGGCCGAATGGGCGTGCGGCGAGCCAGCGGTCGAGGCTGTCCCCACCGGTTGCGATCCAGACCGACGCCAATGGATCGATTTCACTACGGTCAAACGCTACGCCCTGTTCCGTCCGTTGTTCCAGCCGGGCGAGGCCGTCGGAGTCTACGTCGTCAGAGATACGTTGTGCGGTACAATCTGCGGGTACGAGCCAACGCCGCAAGCCCGGCGCGTGTTCAAAGGTCCTGTAGGGCCCGTCACCGTGACCGACGCTGAACGGACCGCGCAAGGCCGCGGGTTGGCCGTCGGCAACGAAGGTAATGGCGAGGCGCTCAGGCTCGAGGTCGTTGGGGCATCGGAGCCGCACTGGGCTGGTTGCCGCGATGACCCGGTACGGCGCGTCGCCGAGGAAGAGGACTTCGTCCCCTTCTTCTGCGCGCAACGATTCCCATCGGACCTCGTGCACGACCGGGTCCGTGGCTTGCGCCGTGGACAAGATGACCCACAAGAAACCGGTCACAGGGGCACCGAGGCGGCGTGGATGATGGCCGCCCGCGCGTCGATTTGCGAACGCAGGCGGTTTCGCACGTCTGGAGACAGCTCGATGTGTAAGAACCGCGGCAGGCTGAAGCGGTTCAGCGCGCGGCCTTGCACGTTGGTCGTGGCACCGAGTTCGTCGGTGTCTTTGCCGTACGCTGCTACCTTACCCAACGGGCTGAGTGCGCCGGCCGCGGCGAACGGCGGGCGACGGGCGTCACCGGTGCTGACGACAACGTCCCAGCCGGCGGCGCGCTCAGCGAACCCGTGCAGTTGTACGACCTTCAGACCCGGATCGGCCGCGGCGACGGCGACGGTCATGGCATGAAAGGCCGTCCCGAACTCGCGGGTGACGTCGGCCGGGTGCACGGGATCGTCTTCGTTTTCGTCGGGCGACGAGCGGTAGCGATGCACGGAGTTCCACATGGCGGCGCGAGCGCCGGATTCCAGAAACACCTGGCGCGTGATCTCGGCGGTGTGCAAATCGAAAAAGCTGTGCGGCGCTTGCCAAAGCAACGGGCTCGCGTTGCCGCAGCGTAGGACCAGAAGGCCGCTGCCGCGGTGCTCTCGGCCTTCATGAACCGCGATCACGTCCACGCCACCGAGGTCGATTCGTTCCGCGACGAAGTCGTAGGGGCGAAGCCTGATGTTGGCTTCCTCGAGGTCGGCGGCAGGGCACATGTTCGCTGAACGGGCCAACAGACCCACGGCGTCTTGCAACGCGCCGCGCTCGCGAGAGGTGATCGAACGCCAAACAGCCCCTTCTGTGGCGTCGGTCCACAGGTCCTGCAAGGCGTCCTCCGCGGAAGCGGCGAAGGCGCTTGCGACCAGCAGCGCGGCGGCGATCATCGAATCTCCCTGTCACGAACGAGCAGCGGCGTCGGGGTGGTCGGCGGCAAGGGGGCAGCATCTTCGAGGACCGCGCGAATCCAAATCAAGGACCCTCCGTTGTTGCTGACGGTCGCGGAATGGCCGCCAATTGCCATGTCGCTTCCGAGCCACAACCCCCTGGGGCGTAGAATGGGCAGCGCCAGGTCGGGGTCGTCGATCGGCGACGCTGTCGCCCCGTTTCCGGATCCGAGGTTCAGCGACCGCTGCTCCTTGGTGTAGCGCGTGAGGATTCCCGTGCTGTGACGGCGGACGGTGCCCGCGTCCAACGTCACCAATACCGAGGTCGGGTCGCCCAATGCACCGATGGACAGCAGCTGTTCGCCCGAACCCTTTGCGATGGGGAAGGTCACGCTGCGACCCGGATCGAGCGGGTAGTACACCACGGGGCGATGCGGGTCGGCGCAGCTGGATGGGGGACCGAAGGTGCGAAGCCAGGCCACCGCGCCCGGTGCGCCGAGGAGGCGCGTGGTCGTATGGTTGGGCTCGCGGTTCGAACTTGTGCGGGTGACGCGTTGCCCGAGCAGGCCGTTGCGCCACCGGACGCCGTCCAGCTCGATTCGCCACGCGCTGCCCAAGGTGCGCGCATCTGGCGACCACAGCCAGGTTTCGATGGTCCGGTCGAGGGTGGCGGCTGCTGCGTCATCCCACAAGAAGGGCGTGGCTTCGGCGTTGGCTTGTACACGACAAGTGACGGGACCCGCGCCCGCGTCGGCGGCCAGCGGCGTGAGCCAAACCCGAGATTGGTTGAGCACGACGGGGTCGGTCGGATGGATGGAGGCGTACTGGCGATGAACATCGTCCTGGCCGTCGCCCGTGCCGTCTTCCACGTTCTCGAGGCGCACGTCGAAGGCCACCTGCGCGAGCTGATCGTCCACGACCAATTTCGACGCGTTGCGCGCTTCTACGCGGTGCCATTCGCGGATGGGGCGCCACTCATAGCGGACGTTGACTTCTTCGCCCCAGGGCAATTCATACAGGGCGCCACCCTGCTCGGGTCCTCTCAGTCGAGGGATGACGAGCAGATCGTCTTTCGTCGAAACGCTGATGTAGTCGATGCCTGCGCCATCTGGCACGTAGACGGTGAACGGCTCGGAGATCCAGGATTCTGCACGGCCGCCGGGTGCCAACAGGTGTTCGTCGAGCGAGGGCAGGCGGTATTCGTAAGGGGCCGGTACGATTTCGATGGGGGCGGCTTCCGACCATGTCGTCTGACCTTCCATCCCAATGGAACTGACGGTCATTGATCGGGGCCGGGTGTCGTCGTGCCCGTTGAGGATTGCGCGAACCTCCAGCGCAATCAGTTCCGTCGGATCCTGTGTCGCCTCGACTTCGATGGGCGTTGCGTTTTCCCAGGTGCGGTAGATTCGGTGGAAACGCCATTCTGAAGCGACGAAGATTCCGTCCGGCAACACGGGTGCGTCTCGTGGAAGGAGGTCATCGGCCAGTGCGCCGACGGTCCAACCGAAGAAGTCGGCGGGATCGGCGTTGGGCAGGGTGAGCACGATGGGTCCGACGGGATGGTCGCTGTCGTTGAAAAGCGTGAGCGATACGGGTGCGCCGCCTGGGAAGTGGAAACGGCGGGCCTCAGTCAAGCCATACAACGGAAGTGGGTCTGCTTTCTTTGCAGTGACTGTGACGGGCTCGGTGCCTGGGGCGTGGTCCGCGACGGTAGACCACAGGAGTTGACCCGTTCCTGGTGGGCCCGCGACGTCGAGGTCTACGGCACCATCGAAGTTGATCGCCAGCTTACGATGCGGTTCGAGGGTGTAGCCCCCGAGCAACTGATGGTGGAAAATGATCTGGAAATCGGTGAACTGTAGCCAGGCGGTGACCGAATCGGGCTCTGCGGGTTTGAGGGTGCGCCACGCATTTCGAGAAATGGCCGTGCGTTCTCCCCAGGTGAGTTCGGTCCAGTCCGGGACGCCGACCCGCCGGGTGTACTCGCCTTGCTGATCTTGCGTGGGCCGCTGGCGCATCTGCTCGCGTGCAACGGGGTCGCGAGGCGTTTCGCCCCAGGCTCGAACGAAGAGCGTCCGTCCTTCCGGCGGTGAGACGATGCGAATTGTGCCGCCTCCCGGCAACACCGCGCCGGCAGGAAGCACGGTCGCGCGCCCGTCGGTGACGATGCGAGGGTCATCGCGGAGCCAAGAGTTCCGATGGGGCTCGGCATTGTCGGACGGGAATCGGCTGATTCGTGTGCGTTCGACGACGTCTTTCTCCCGTACGATCTGCCCTTCGAGGTCGAGCCATTGAACGCGCAGGGTGTAGTCAGCGCCCCAGCCCGGTTGGTAGATTGCTTCGGTCGGCGCGGCCATCCGGGAGCTGATTCGAATGCGCTCCACGTCGGGCGGGATGACCAGATCAATGTGGCGACCTGGGTCGAGCACGTACACAAAGATCGACTCTGTGTGAAGGCCGGGAGCCTTGTCTCCCGGCCGGAACAGGAGCAACAGGGCAACCAACAGGACGGAACCGGCCAGAAGCAGTGCGGAAAGGGCGCGATTCACGGGGGCCCCCAGCATCCCGCGAGCGGCCACGTGGCCGGCGCTCGATCTGCGCGGGCGGCGAGTGCACACAAGAAACCGTCCCCCGAGGCGACCACCGACAGCCGGAGCTTGGTGTCAACGACGGTGACTTGGGCCATTTCCTGAAGCACGTGTAATGACCCAGCGGCGCTGGTCTCGGCGTGGTGGCGCAGATGACGCCATGCGGCTGGGTAGCTGCCAGGCGGCAGTGGCTTCCACCCGGGAGGCGGTTGCGGTGCGTCGGCCGCACCGACCACGGGCACCTTTTCGGTTTCGTACCAGGCGACGCGACGTGCGTGATCGTCGGTGCCTGCCACCTCGTCGAGCACACGCGGCGCCACCCACAACACGGCCGCTTGGCTCTCTGCCAATGCGTTGACGTAGTAAACCGGGAATTCCGAGTAGACGTTGAGCGCCGCTGTTTCAATGCGGCCGTCATCGAGACCGAGCATCGGCCAGCTCGACAGCGCGTCTTGAAGCTGTTTGGCCAACGGAATCTCGTTTCGGTCCAGCACCAATTCCGCCCCTTGGGACAGGATGGCTGCTTCGATCGGACGACCAAAATCCATTTGGCGACGAATGACAAGGAGCCGCGTGTGCGGGTCTTCTTCGTCGGCGTTCCAGTCCTTCTCCGGGCGCAGCGCGACGCGGATCGCGAGCTGCTCCAGGGGCGCCATCTCTAGCCGCGGGAAATGGGCGTTGCCGTGGCCGAAACGCTGGCCGTGGTCCGAAGTCCATAACGTTCGCGCTTCCAGCGATTCGAACAAGCGCGTCGCAACTTCTGCGGTGCCGACCTCGTCGGTGGAGAAGGGCGCAATGACCGACCACGGCCCATTGGCGATGCCCGTTCGAATGACCCACGTGCCCCAACCACGTGGAGCGGACGGCGTTTCCGCCAATACCCAATTCGTCCGCCCAGAACTGTCGATGCCTTGCTGGGCATCAATGCCGTACTGGGCGGCGGCGTGGCGGACGGCGCCGGGAAGGTCGATGTCGCCCAGCCGGGCGCGCCGAAGCGCGGTCCCCAGCACCAACTCGGTGGCAGCGACACGATCCTCCATCGCTGCGTCAGCATTGGGCAGTCGGTCCTGGGGGCTCGCGGCGATTCGCGCAGCCATGACCTCTTGGAGGCTGCGCGCTGGGCCGTCTACGGTCGCCACTTTGGCGCCGAGTTGTCGGGACAAATCCGGGAACGACACGGTCAGCAACCCGTCCGTTCTCCGCAAACGTCCCCAGATCCCTTCCAGGTCGCCATGGGTATCGTCGAATCGGACGGGCACATCACCGAGCGACGCGACCGCAATTCCTAAGTTGTTAGCGGCATCGGAAGACCGAGAATCCAGCGTCGTGGTGCCATCAGCACGAGATCGCACGACCAAGAATGCGTAGTCGCCGAGGGCGGCTCGGATGGCCCGGAACCGTTGGGATTCTTCGGCGAGTGGCAGCCGTTCGACATTTCGCGCTACGGATTCATCGACGCCAGCGACGATGACCCCTGCCACATTTCCACGGTGTGCAAGCCAAGCGGCAGCCACCAACGCGTCGGGGTCTCCGAGGGGTCGAGCTACGTAGACCACTGGCCCTTGCCCGCCGCACCACCACACGCTGGGCAACCCGTCGGGAATTTGTCCCAGTTGACGCGGGGGGTGTGCGCCTACGCACCGGTTTCCGACTTCGGTGACCGCCGTCGTGATGGACATTCCGCGTGCTCGAAGCTCGGCGGGGCCGGTCAGGGTTGGCGAGTCCACGAAGCTCGCGAGGCCTCGAACCCAAGCGTACCAACGGGCGTCGGCGTCTGCGTCATCAGGCCACCCTGAACGGACGGAGGCTGACGAACGCAAGACGGCGCGGTCGATGGGCGTAGGGGTGTATTCGCTCGGATTTGGCGTCTCGAGCGGGAGTCGAGGCGGCATGAATCGCGTCAACAACCAAGACACAAACAGGCCAGCTACGAGGCCTTGGGCGGTGGTGATGAGGGTGGGAACGATGGTGCCCACGATGCCGCGCTTTTCGATGGCCTTGACGGAAAGTAAGGTCGTGAGGAGGTAGCCAAATCCGTAGGCGTCTGACACCTGAAACTGCAGACCGAGGGCTTCGAAGGCCAGGGCAATGCCGATCTTCAGCAGGTACGCGCTGATGTAGATTGAAACGATGCGGCGGGGCCCACCGAGGTTCAGGCGGCTCACCCAGGGAATTTGGAGGACGACCCGCCACAACACCACGAGGATCAGCACCTCGGCCAAGGTCGCTGCGAGTTTCAGCGGATCGAGGGCGCAAATAGCGAGCAGGGCGGGAACGAGAATGCCGCCCGCATCCCACCCGTACCTGGCATTGTTTCGCGAGGCGATTGCCGCTGTGACCAACAACAGCACATAAGCCTTGGGGACGGCGAGGAAGTCGCGTGCCACGCCCTCGAAGGTCGACTCAAAGGCGCCGAAATGGAAGTTTGTGAGCGGGATGAGGAAGGCGCGGATGATTCCCCAGGCGAGGAAAGCGCTACCAAAAACCTGGGTGGCACCTTGCGCGAGACCGAGTTTCCAAAACACGTTGGCGGTCAGGGGCACGAGCACGACGCCGATGCCGAAAAAGCCGGTACCTCTGGTAAAATCGCCTGGGATGACGGCTTCGACGAGTGCGCCGGCATGGGGTGAAACGAGACCCTCGACGAAGAGCCGAACCGGCACACTCAGCAGAAGAATAATCAAGAACCGGTCTCGACCGAACACCCGCATCCATAGGCCAGACCGGGGAGCGATTTCGCCGACGAGGACCACCACAGCGTGCGTCAGGACCGACTCCAGCACGATGGCAGCGAGCGACATGGGTGCCGCGATGGCGATGGCGGCCAGGTAGCCGGGCACGACCAAACCGACCATGCTCCAGCCGAAGGTCTCGGCCGCGACCCACAGGATTAGAATTCCAATAAGCACGGCCGTGTGGACGGATCCGTCGAGCATCCGTTCTGGGAAAATCTCAATCACGTCGATCGCTCCTGACCGTGATGCATCGAGAGGCTCACCGCTACGCCGCCACCGGGGGTACCGTCGAGGTCCAAATACGGAAAGCTGAGGCGAACGCGCGCAAATGGCCGAAGCACCTCTGGCAGACGCTCCGGATTTTCGTGCCAAGCACCGACACAATGCTCGCGTACGAGCGGATCGAGGCCGGGCCCGGACCATTCAATTCGCAGAACCGAAGTGGTGTGGTCTTGGTCCAGGCGGAGCACGACATCCGATCCCGGCGGTGCGGTGACCGCGGCCTCCCGCAGGAGCGCTGCGAGGGCGTCGCGCGCGTCGTCGGGAACGACTCGAATGGGCAAGCCGATTTCCGGGACGAAAGAGCGGAGGTTGACATCGCGTTCCTCCGCAATTTGGCTGACGTCCTTGAGCACGTCCTCGATGAGGCGTCGTGCGTCGACCGTGATGCTGAGATGGTCCGTCGCCGCCAGCTGGCCCACTGCTTTGAGGTCCTCGAGCGCCCGGGAGACCTGGATGGCGCGGTCGTGAACCGTATCCATCATCACGCGAGTTGTCGGGTCTTCCATACGGTCGCGGGCGAGGCCAGCATACCCAATGATGACGGTGAGGGCGTCGCGCACACGGGCGCTACTGAATTCGACGACACTCTCCCGCAGGTCATCGAGTCGCACGGTGTCGGTGCGATCTACGAAGGACACGACGAAGCCCAACACGGCCCGTTCGTCCCCGGGTTCGGGGGCCGTCACGGGTTGAATGGAGACCCGCCACAACCGGCCGAGCGGGTCCAACCAGGGCACACGCAGGGGTTCGAGGCCGAGGAAAAGCGCCCGCATGACCTCGTCCAGGCCGGCCTCCCCGCGGATGCGGAAAATCAGCTCTCGGATGGACCGCACTGGGCCCAGATCGGTCTCTTCGAGAATGGCCGAGAGCGCACGATTGACGAACAGCGCCTGTCCGGTCAAATCCGCGGTGAGCACGGCCAGTTCGACGGCATGCAGGGTCTGGACCTGCCGCCGTCGTTCTTCCGACGCCAACACGAGCAGGTCGCGTACGGACGCAGTTTCGGCGGCGACGTGGTCCACCAGCCGTTCGTGCAATCCTTTCGTTCGCGACGGGTCCTCGATGGCAAGGTTGCGCGACAGGCGACCCGCGAGGCGACCGAGCACGGCGGGATCGGGCTCCGTCTCGCCGTCTGCCCAGGCGACGACCCACCAACCGACGATCTGGCGCCCGGATCGGATGGCGAACAACCGGGCATGCCCGGCAGCAACGAGTACGTCCGCCTCGGTGCCTCGGGGAGAACGGATGGCGGCGCGCAAAAGGGTGTCAGGCACGGTCAGCGGGCTCTGTCGCCACTCAACGCCCCACACCGCATGGGCGATCATGTGCGCGCCATCGCGGACGAGCAGGGCGCTGCGCTGAGATCGGGTCTGGTTGCGTGCCAGCGACGCGAGTTTGAGGCCTAGCTCCTGGGTCGAGCGGACTTGGGCGCTGCGCCACCCGGAATCCCAGGCGTCTTGGGCGACCAACAGGGCTGCTTTGCGGAGAACTGCGAGCGCGACGCGGCGGCCGGCAAGGGCGGTGAGAAACGGCGGCATTGCGGCTGCGAGGGTGAGGGCTCCGATAGGCATTTGCACCCAGCCAAGCGTCGTGATGAGCAGCGCTTGGGACGCAGCTACCAGCGGCAAGATGACGAGGCGGAGCTCGGCCCGAAGTCGGCGTTCATTGGCTTCGAACATGCCTGCGGCGACCAGAACCGCCAGGATCAGCGCGGCGTCTCCCAGCCAGCCGATGGTGACCGCGGGACGCCGGTAGCTGAGGCCCGCGGTGGCCGAAGCCACGGCCTCGGGCCACGTTGCGTCCTGGGCTGCGGTGCCGAGGCGGACGTGTTGGGCCCACGGGTCGGCGGTGAGGCCAATCAGCGTCAACCGGTCGCGTTCGGTGGGCGCCAAGGCGCGACCCTCGACGACGTCTCGCAAAGACAACCTCGGAAGGTCGGGGAGGAGCCGCAGCGGCAATGCGAGTTGGCCACCCGATGGGCACCGGGACGTCCAATCGCACAGAACGGATCGACCGGAGAGGTCCGCTGATCGACTCTCCCGGCTCAGGTCGCGGACGACGCCATCGGGATTGGGCGGCAAATACAACATGCCGCCCGCGTCTACAAAGGGTCCGAGAGGCGCGCTGAGGCGGTGCTCTACGGGCATCGCGCTATGCGGCGACGGCACGAGTACGTTGGGAACCCGGATCGGCGCGCCATCGGTCGGTCCGCCGACGGCACCCCGCGGATCCACCACGCGGGACCAGGGTTCAACCAACCAAGCCTCCGCAAACCCGGCGGTGCGGAGGCCGACAGAAATCTCGTTCCAGCTGCGAATCGACCACGGCGGAGGTCCCCACCGATCGACCGACCGTAGGTCTATTTCTAGGAGGAGGGGTTGGATGCTGCGTGGCGGCTCGGGCCTCGCTGCGGCCCCAATAGCGGCGGCCGTGCGGTCGACGTTGGAAAAGGCCCCAAGAAAATGAAGCGTCAGGCAGGCGGCGCCGACCCACAGCATCCGCACGATGGCGTCCGCTGTTGCGGTGTCCCTGGGAGGTCCACCCACCGGTGCGTTGGGTGCTGGCTCCTGGGTTTGAATCATGGGCCGCGAGAAGCGCGAGGTCCCACTATGGCGCCGCGATGGGCTTGGTGGATCGCAGAATTACGCTGATTCGAAGGGGTCCGGGGTCCGCTTCTGCCTGAACGAAGTCCATGGCGTGGGGTGTGCTCAGTTCCAACGGTTCCGCTGCGTCCACAAATGGATTCCAGGCCACGATGGCGAGGTCGTCGATGATGGCAAGTCCGGTGCCTTTTGTGGTCGGCCCCTCCTTGATGACGAGGCGCATGGCGCGGGCTTCGGGTTCGTCAGGAAGGGCGATGTCGGAGGTGAAACGGGTCCAGTCTGTGGTGGCGCCGGGGTGGTTGGCGATTTCCACCGTCTCGAATTCTTCCCCGACCAGCGATGTCGTCCACGTCAACTCGATGGTGATTGGACCTGCGCCATCGGCTCGGATGTAGCCGACCGCCGTTTGGTCGTAGACGGGCGCGTCTTCAGCGTCTCCCCAAACGCGGATTCGGTTGCGGAACGAGACGGCAGCGTCGCCTTGGCTCTCCACACCGCGGTCCAAGCACAAGGCGACTGCGCCTCGTCGGGGACCATGCACGCAGGCGAACGACGAGCTGCCGAGGTCCCACCGCGCGAGTTGTAAACCGTCGTCGCTGTCCACGTCTTCGTCTTCGAAACCACCGTGTTCCAGGATGTCGCGACCGACTTGAAGGAGGCCAGGGCGACTCAAGGTGACGGAAGCGATGGATTCGCCGGGCAACATCTGGTCGCGCAGGTCTAATAGCGCCTTGCGGGTGTACGGAATGTCGACGTCGAACTCGACGAGGCGGTCTGCCGTACTGACGTCCATAGCGTCCATCAGGAGCGCGGTGCCGTTCCACGGAACGACGACGACGTCTACGGACGTTTCGGCGGAACGACGAACCACGTTGTTGGCGAGATCGCGGTTGACCAAAGGTCGCGGGGAGTAGTTTTCCAGAACAATTGGAACCGCGACAGCGTTTTCGACACCTACGGCCGACAGATCCACGCGGATGAGGTTTGCGACGAGGGTTTCCAACCGATCCTGGTCGAAAACGAGATTTCCCATTGAATGAACGGCGAGCACGCCGCTGTACCGCTTGAAGCCCTGAGGCACGTGCGGATGGGCGGCAACGATCAGGGCAGCGCCCGCTTCCGCGACCTTTTCGAATCGCCCGGCTGCCGTCTCCGAGACATCTTGCACGTATTCGTCGCCGAGATGGAGGAAGGCGATGGGCACGCGGCCTGCCAACCTCGCGTTGACGATCGACGCGGTGAGACGCTCGGAATCGTACAAATCGGCAGCGCCTCCTTGGTTATCGTCCGCCACGTAGTGAATCTCGTGCTGTTCACCGCTGATCGTCGTGGCTGCCATGATCGTGACTGCGAGTGCGCCGATGTCGGTGTCGTGGACGGCCCAGGCGGACGCGGGATCGAGGCCTGCGCCCGCGTGGGGAAGGCCGGCCGCCTCGAGGTGGCCCAGCGTGTCGATTAGCCCTGCTTCGAGGTAATCGAACACGTGGTTATTTCCGATGGACGCGAAATCCACGCCCACGGCTGTGAGCGCGTCTACGGACTCCGGCAGCGTGAAAAACACATAGTCTTTGGTCGGATGGGGCGTCTGCGGGGCGTCCGTGACCGGGCTTTCGAGGTTCACTGCGACCCAGTCCGCGTCAGCGAACCAGTCTTCCAAGGGCGCGATGGCGGCGTAGGAACCGGTGAAGGGGTCGGAGCTTTGAATGCGCGCCCGCGGATCATCGGGCGGAACTGCGGTGAGGGGGGTGCTGCTGTCGGGGTCCAGGAAACGCCGACCAAAGGAGACGTCGCCACCGAAAACGAGTCGAGGCACGTCGGGGAGCACTTCTCGTAGGAAGATGGCCTGCACGGTGAGTTGTTCCACGGCCACGGGCTGTAGCAGGGCGAGCGGCAGACGCTCTACGTGGTATCCGGTCGCGTCTACGACCAACATGTCGTTGGCACGAGGCAGGTCCGACAGGGTGAACAAACCGTCGCGATCGGTGGTCGTCACTTGGGCACCGACGCGCACCTGAGCGCCTTGGACTGGCGTTCCGTCGCTCTCGACGACCACACCTACGACACGGATAGGCGTTTCCGCGAGCGCGGCGCGAGCAGCCGCTTCAACGGGAGGCAGTGGGTCGGCCACTGGGACGGTACAGCCGCCCAGCGTTAGCGCGGCAGCGATCAGAGTCACGGGGAAACGAGGGCCTCACAGACTTTGAGGTAGCTGTAGGTGGACGCCAGGTTGAGAACCGACAGCCCGGTGCCGCCGGAGACGAACCGGTCGTCCGTGGCGTCGGCGCGCCAATAATCGCCACCTTCGCCCCACATTTCGCACGTGAGCTCGGTGCCGACGGCCCAGAAGGCGAGGTCGGAGTAGTCGCCGACGAGCGCGTCCGTATTCTCGTCCCGGTTCACGCGGTCGAGCTGGTCAAAGGTCGTGTTCGGCGGGCAATCGCCATCACATTCGAAGCTCAGGTCGTCTTCCGGCCCGTCCAGGAAGGCCGCAATCTGAAGGTGCGGGCCCGGTTCGAAGCAGTCATCGCCCGCGTTCTCGGCCACGGCGCAACGGTAGCCGTGGAAGCCCTCGCCTTGGTCTCGGTCTTCCACCACGCGCGACAACACACCAGCGCGGTAGCGCTCCGTGGGGTCCTCACAATCCTCGCAGCCCTTGTACGCCCCGGTGCCCCAAACGCGCGTAAAGGTGACCGTGTTGCGCCACGACTCGTATGGGCCGATTTGCGCCTGTTGGCCATAACCAGCGGTGTTGATGGTGCTGTCGAGGTACCACCAGGGATCCAGCAGCGTGCTCGTGTTGTTCAGGTAGTCGTCGTCGGCGTCGAAGCCGGACTCGTACAGCAGCACGCCGATGCGTGGGTCGTTGTCGTCGCAGTCGTCGCCGCCGGGCACGCCGTCATCGTCGCCATCGCCGTCAGACCCGCCGCCGTGGTCTTCTTCGGTGGTCGTGGTGCTCTCGGGCGGTGGCGGCAGCATGTGGCTGTCGAGTTCGGTGGGGGCCACCGGCGCCATGTCGTTGCAGGCTGCGAGCAGGATTGCGAGGGAAATTGCGTTCACGAAGACCTCCGTTCAGGACGGGCCAGTCGCACGTAGTGTGCCAACGAGAAACCGGCTCCGCAGCGATCCCATGTCCTGGAATCGTTGTCCCGCAGCGGAACAGGCGGAACACTATCACCACCGCCCCTGGACGTGTGCCATGAACGTGTAGGGATAGCCAAAATCGGGTCGGCTCACGGTGTCCAACCGATCTAGGACCTCGGCGGGCACGTCGAGATCACCGGCTGGTAGCGTGTCGTCGAGCTGGGAGACTGTGCGTGCCCCGACCACGACCGAGCTCACTGCCGGACGGTGAAGCAACCATGCCAAAGCCAGTCGACTCGGTGGAACACCTAGGGCGGTCGCTTCCGTCACCAAGACGTCGAGGATGGCCCAGTTGCGATCCGATTGCGCGCGATCCCAGCGCCATTTGTGTTGAGCGAGTCGTGAACCCGCTACCGGCCCATCGGATCGGCTGTGCCGGCCTGTGAGGAAACCCTGCGCCAACGGGGACCATGGAAGGAGTCCGACGCCCCACTGCAACGCCGCGGGCACGTGTTCGCGCTCGATGGAACGCTCCACCAAACTGTACTGGACCTGCAACGAGACCACCCGCTCCAAGCGCTGGTCTTTGCTGGTCCACAGGCTGTCCACGAGCCTGTAGGCCGCGTAGTTGCTGCAGCCGATGTACAGAACCTTGCCCGCCCGAACCAGGTCATCGAGCGCACGGAGCGTTTCTTCCTCGGGTGTCTCCACGTCCTGCATGTGGATTTGGAACAGATCGAGCCGGTCCGTTCCGAGGCGCCGAAGACTGGCCTCGGCTGCGGAGACGACACGACGGCGAGACGCGCCGGTACCGAGCACACCGGGGCCCATTCGGAAACGAAATTTGGTGGCCAAGACCACCTCGTCTCGGCGGCGATCGCGGGCGAACCACCGGCCGATGACCCGCTCCGACAGACCGTCTTGGCCGTAGACGTCGGCGGTGTCGATGAAGTTCACCCCGGCGTCCAGGGCCCGGTTGCATAGGGCGAACGAGGTGTCTTCGTCGGCGGAGGCGCCAAACATCATGGAGGAGGCGTCCGCTTCGCCGAAAGTCATGGCACCCAGGCACACATTCGAGACGGTCAGGCCGGACTGGCCAAGTCGACGGTAGCGCATGCGCAACTCCAACGGGCACCGGACGTAGATTGCGCGACCACGCAGGGCAAGAGCAACGGGGCTACAATCGTGTGGGGGCGGCGATGCTGTGGTGGGTCGGACTCGCGTTGGCGGCACCCCGGGCGGCTCCAGATCCCATGCTTGCGGTGATCGCGGCGTGGGAGGCGGCCAACGCCGGAGATGACACCAAGGCCGTCGCGATGTTCGGCGAGGTGTTGGCGGCCGATCCCACCGTGTTGGACGCGGCCGTGGGTCGGGGCCTTGCGTTGTTTGCGTTGGGACGCACGGACGAAGCACGGGCGGATCTCGCGTCCGCGTTCTCGTCGGAGACGTGGACGCGCACAAAGGTGACGACGCAGAATTTCATAGAAATCGACACCACAATCACGAGCCTGGATCTGGTGGAACAGCGGCGAATTGCGGCCGCTACGCTCGCGGTTCTGGACGCGCGGGCGGGGGACGCCGAGGCGGCAGGCGTGTGGCTGACGCTCGCGGACAAGGTGTTTGGCGATGCCGTGGTGCTTCGTGCGGCGCATGCGCGGGTGGATCTGGCGGCCCATCGCAATGCGGCGGCCTGGGTTGAACTGCGAGCGGCGTTAGAAGAACGGGATCCAACGGGGTTTACGACCAGTGTCGCTAGCGAGATGGTGTCCATCGACCCGAACGGTGCCCCGCCCGAGGTGTACGCGGCGTTGGAACGCGCTGGGCAGTGGACTGCGGCCTACAATCGTGCAGCGGGCCAGATGCGAATCGGCCATTACGGTCCTTGTCTTGTCGCGGCGAAAGCGGCGCTGCAAACGTGGCCTGGCGAAGGTGCCTTGTTGGGGCTGGCGTACCGGTGCGCTGCGAGGTCGGACCCGATGGCGGCGGAGGCCTTTCTGCTCAGCCTGGGCGGCGTCAGCCGGGTGCCCCTGTCCGATGCGGTGGCGCATGCGGACGCGCTGGTTGCCGCGGGTCGACCCGATCAAGCCCTGACCCTGCTTCGGGGGCTCAAGGCCCGTGCGGAGGCGGATCGCAGCCGGGTAGCCGACGCCGTCATACGGGCGGCACTTGCCAAGGGTGATTTGGATTCTGCGCTAGCGGCGACCCCGGATGCGACGGCGGCCATGGGCCTTCAAGTGGCGTTTCGCCTGGTAGATGCCGCACGAATTGACGATGCCGACGTGCTCGTCCGACGGTTGTGCCCGATGCTTGTGAATTCGCCGGAGGCGACGTCGTGCCACGATCTGGGTGCGTGGCTGAAGTCCCGGCCCTAACCGAGGCCGCTGGCCGTTCGTATGGCGTGTACCAACGCGGACGCCCGTAGGGGGCGTGTCAGCGTGGCACGCGCCCCGACGACCTGGGTCTCCGCCCCTTTGGAGACGACCGCGACGACCGGGATGCCCCACTTCGTCACGTCCACTGGGCGCCGTCCGCCAAGAACAACCCAAAGGTCGACATCGCCCAGGCTCGCGCGAACGCTTGCGTCCGCCCCCGCATCCACTTCAACGACCTGTCGCACTTCCTTCACGAGAATGGCCGCGATGGGTGCGCGGCACGAATCGTCCGCTCCAACGATACCGACGCACAGATCGAGCGGATCTTGGGACGCGCCGCGCCGTCCCGTCACGTCAAGCGCCACCGCGATCACGCCGACGCCCAGCCCATCGTAGAACGGCTCGACGGTGACCTCGTATCGAAGGTCACCGACGCGAACTTCGTAGCCGCCGCTTTCATCCCGCAACGCCGCTTCATGTGCTTCCAGCGCGGCAGCGCCGTGGCCCGCTGGCAAGTCGGTCACCAATTTTCCGATGGATTCGCGCGCGTGCAACCCGAGACCCGCAAGTCGGCTGCCGACCAAGCTCGTGACGCAAAGGTCAGAATCCGTTGTCCACGCGGCCCCTGGAAGCTGACGACTGACCGTCTGCGCGTGTACCAGCGCGCTCCGGGCCTGAATTTCTTTGCGCTGAAGTTCTACGTTCGCGGCGCGCAACTCGAGCGTTCGTCGCGCCAACTCCTCCTCGGCGCTTTTGCGCTCGGTAATGTCTTCGCTGATGCCCAAAAGGTAACGTGGGACACCCGTTTCGCGGTCGCACACCGGGATCTTCCACGTATGCAAGTACCGCACGCCGATGTCTCGGGTGTTGATCGGTTCCTCGGGGATGTCCACCACCGACCGACCCGAAAGCACCTCGCGGTCCTTGGTGGTGAAGAAATCGGCCTGCTCCTTGGGAAAAAAGTCGTAGTCATTCTTGCCGATGAGCGTCTCGCGGTCCCACCCCAGGAGCTTTTCACCGGCCCTGTTGAACAGAACAAAGCGCAGATCGACGGCGTCTTTGACGAAGACCATCATAGGGATGTTCTCGACGATCGATTCCAAGAACATCGCGTCGCGCGTCCTGTTCTCTCGCGCCTCCCGCAGCGTCGTCAACAGCGCTTGCCACTCCTCGGGAAGAGTGTCGAGAAGGTCGTCCCGCCCATCAAAGAGCGCGGCCTGAAGCGCCAGAAGCGTCGGCTCCACGATCCGCCTCCCCTCCGGTTGCGGGTTCACTGGCGGGAGCGTAGCACGGCAACCGACCCGAACCTCATGCCCCTGGCTCGACGGCACAATCCCGCATCGCACACTTGACGGCCCATCGCCCGGCTCCGATGGTGACCTGTCGCTTGCGCTGGAGCGGGGTGCCAGCCGGGAAAGCCGCTTCGATGGTGTAGTCGCCAGGCGGAACGGCATCGGACGGTAGGGCGATCTTCGTTGTTCCTTGGATCAGGAACGCCGTCAGGCCTTCCGGAACCGTGACCGATGACATCGTTGGCACCGCCTCCGCAATGGCGACCGGCGTTGTTTCGACGGGAACTGGGCTTGGGCGCGCTCGCGGAGCGGCCGAACGCGGGGCATCCGAGGCGGCCACAGGCTCAGGCGTGGCCTCTGGCAAGGAAGCGACCGGAATCACGGGTCGCGGCGGATCGGCGTCGAGGCGCGGTGTGTTGACGGCGGTCGGCAGCTCTGCGCTCGGCGGAGCACCGGTCCACAGCACCCCAACAACCGCGATCGTCGCAACTGCTGCGACAGCCGAAACGAGGGCCAGGAGGCCGAGGCCTGCCACCGCCCACGGCGCGGCCATGCGGGTTCGTGGGGGCGGTTGTGTGCCTGGCGGTTGACCTTCGGACAGCGTGAGGTCGGTCAAGGCGCCTCGCGCAAGCATCGGTTCGGGCCACACGCGGTCTCGCGCCCAACGCCCGACCCGCACGCCGGGAACCGAGTCCAACATCGCCTCACAGCGATTGGCGAGTTCTGCCGCGCTGGGTCTGTCTTGCGGCGCCCACAACAAACACGATCGTGCGAGCGCAACTACGGATTCGGGGATGTCGGGCCGCGTATGCGAGAGGCGGTCCGTGATGTGGGCCTGGTGCGCCTCTCGGTCCAGCGCCAGTCCGACGATCATTGGCACCGGCATTCCGCCCACCAGGCGACGACCGGTCAGGCCTTCCGCGAGCACAGCGCCCAGCGCATACACGTCGCTGGACGGTTCCGACTCCGCGCTAGTGAAACGTTCGGGCGCCATATACGGCGGGCTACCGACCAGAAAATCGGTTTGGGTGTGTGCAGCACGACCGGAAACATCGGCGCGTGCAATGCCGAAGTCGAGCAACTTGATTTCGCCGTGGCGACCCATGCGCACGTTGCTCGGCTTGACGTCTCGGTGCACGAGGCGCATCGGCGTGCCCTCGCGCGTGTCGTGGGACCACGCTGCATTCAGGGCGTCTGCCAACTGGCCGATGACCTCGACGAGCGACCTCGGTGACAATTCCGCAAGCACGTCACCCAAGTCTTGGCCGTCGACGAACTCGGCGACCAACGCCACCCTTCCCTGGAGTGTGACCACGTCGATCACCCCGAGAAGCACCGGGTGGTTGAGGCGTGACAGGATGCGTCCCTCGTCGTGGAGCCGGGCGGCCGCTTGGCTCCGGGGGTCCAGGTCGTCGCGCAGCACCTTGAGCACGACGTCGCGCTGCAGGCCGGATCGGGCGTGCAAAACCGCGCGGTAGACTTCGCCGAACCCGCCGCGTCCCAAGCAGAGGCCCACCACAAACTCGCGTTCTTGAATCGACGGCATTCGTGCCGCCCATCATCGTCTGGCGGCGGCCAGTTGACAACAACACGGTACACGGGCACGGTGCGCCATGAGGATTTGATGGCGCTGCTCCGTTTCCTTCTTGGCGACCGACCTCCGTTGATGCAGCCGCTACGACCCGGCCGGATCGTTGTCGGACGGTCGGACACGTCCGACATCGCGCTCCCATCTGAGTCCGTCAGCCGGATCCATTGTGTGCTCGACCGACGCACCGAAGGCTGGTGCCTGTCGGACCGTTCCCGCAACGGCACGCGCGTCAACGGATCGCTCGTGACCCAGCACATGCTGGCGCCCGGCGACTTGATCTCGATTGGCGCTTACACAGCGAGGTTCGAGCTCACCCCCGACGACACCCTACGCGCACCGACCAAGACGACGCTGGTTCACGACATCGCCCACGAAGAGCTGATCGACGCGGCGCCCGACGCGTGGACGGCGGCCAGGGCTGGCCTGCGATTCGTGCGCGGCCCGCTCGACGGGGAAACCGTGCAACTCACCAGGTCGCGATCCACGATCGGGGGGACGGGTGCCCATGTGGCGCTAGACGGCCTGCCTTTCGCAGCTGTGCACATCCGGGTGGTCCGTAGCCGCGCGCTGGTCGAGCCGGGAGAGGCTGCGGCTTGGCTGGCCGGCGCCCGCGTCCGCGAAATCACACCGGTGCTTCCGGGCGAAGAGGTCCGGGTTGGCGACCACGGGTTCACGGTGGAAGTGACGCCTGTGCCAGTACCTTCTCCCGAGCGCGGGAGCTTCGGCGAACTGGTAGGAACCAGCGTCGTGTTGAGGCGGCTCTTTGGTGTGCTCGAACGGGTCGCACAATCCGACGCCGTTGTGCTCCTGACCGGAGAGAGCGGTACGGGCAAGGAGCTCGCTGCGCGCGGGCTGCACGACGGAGGAGATCGGCACGAGGGCCCGTTCGTCGCGATCAATTGTGCGGCGGTGAGTGAGGCGTTGTTCGAGTCCGAATTGTTTGGACATGAGAAAGGGGCGTTTACGGGCGCCCTACAACGTCGCGATGGGGCCTTTCACCAAGCGGCAGGGGGCACGCTTTTCCTCGACGAAATCGGGGAAATGAAACCGGACCTGCAAGCGAAGCTGTTGCGCGCGCTTGAATCCGGCGAAGTGCGTCGGGTCGGCGGGACGGGCGTTGAGTACCCGGACGTTCGCCTCGTCACGGCCACAAACCAAGACCTGCCCACCGCCATTCGGGACGGGCGATTTCGCGCGGATTTGTACTTCCGCATCGCTGTCGTCACGTTGCGCATGCCACCGCTTCGTGAGCACCCCGAAGATGTGGCCGTCATCGCCACGACCCTGCTGGCTCGTGCCCATCCGGGGGCTGAGTTGACGCCTGGCGCCGCGCTTGTGCTGCGAAATCATGACTGGCCCGGCAACGTACGCGAGATGCGCAACGTGCTCACCCGGGCGGTCGTGCTCGGTGGGAAACGAATCGAACCTGAGGCGATCACCTTCGACCCGTGGCGGTTCTCCGATCTGCCTCGCAGGGAGCCGCGACCGAGCCGGCCGAGCCCACTGCCGGAGGATCAGGAGCGTGCGAGTCTCGTGGCTGCGCTGACGTCTACGGAAGGAAACCGGACACGTGCGGCACGTTTGCTCGGCATCCCGCGCTCGAGTTTGTTGTACAAGCTTCAGCGCTACGGGCTGACCGGTAGCTGAATGCGGGCGAGCAGCGTCTCCAAGTCCTTTCGATAACGATGGGTACGAACCGCGACGTCGGTAGGCGGTGGCGCCTCTGCCAACACCTCTAGAATGAATCGTTGAGCCTCCAAACCCTGGTCGAGACCGATCAGCGCCTCGGCCCGAGCCGCCGCCAATCGCAGCCGGTTGTCGCCCCACGCCATCGCGAATCCCGCATCCGCGCGTGCCAGGGCGCCGTCGTATTGCCGGGCTCTGGACGCCATCTTCGAGGCCGTCAGCAAGAACGTGGGGTCGCCTGGGCGGGCCGCGGATTCTTCGTCTAAGAAACGAAGTGCTGCCTCCACCCTTCCGGCCTTTTCCATGTACACGGCGAGGTCGGCGAGAAATCCCTTGTCGCTCTCGGGATCGCCCGAAAGTGTCGTGCGCAGCATCGCGGCAGCGGCAGCGGCGTGTTCAGAGCGGCGAGCGGGCTCAAAGGTGATCAGCGCGTCGAGGAGATCGACAGCAGCCAGGCCTTTGGCTTCCGGAAGTGCCGCGCGCACTGCCGCCACCACGGTCGCCGCAGCGGACGCATCGCCCCATTCCACCGCGCTGCCCAGCCAGGTCGTCACGGGTCGGTGTGCAACGAGCCAGTCGAGATCCGCCAAGCCATGTTGGCTGGCAAATCTTGCCGCACGAAGGTCGGCACTTTCGGGGTCGCCCTCTTCGGCGCGTGCGATCCACGCGGCCGCCTCCCCACCTTGCCCGATCACGGCGAGTGCCATGGCTGCGGCCTCTGCTGGAGACGAGGCCGCCGGGCCCGCAAGCGCTCGTTCGGCTTGTGACGCACCGGCGCTAGACGTCGCCAACCAACCTAAGAACGCGTCACGCCCAGGGTAGCCGACGATTCTGCTTCGCTCGGTCCCGTCTACGGCGGTCAAAACGATTGTCGGGTAGGCCGTGACGGCGTACCGGTCTTTCAGTGCCCAGCTCGAACCGTCGTCGGCGTCGATGACGGCCACTTCGACCGCGGCGAGCTCCTTCGGCACTGGGTCGGCATGCAGCACCTCAGCCGCGAGCCGGTTGCACGGTGGGCACCACACGGCGGAAAAATCCAGCAAGACGGGGACGTTGCGGAGCCGGGCTGCAGCGAAGGTTCTTTCGGCTACGACGGCTGCATCCTTGCCGAACGGGCTGTCGTGTTTGGTTTCCACGACGGACAAAAACACCGAGCCTCGCCGCAAGTCGCCGACGTCCGCAGCGACCGACCACGAGGTGCGTTCGCACGAACCATTGGCTTTGGTGCACAACACGACGGTCAAGTCGGCTTCTACGTCGCCGCGCACGGGCCCAACGGGCACGCCATGGACGAGGTCGGACCCCAACACCCATGCGCCGTGGCGACCCGCATGGGAGCGGACGGCCACGTCGGCGGGAGCGTCAGCGGTGACTTCCACCCCGTCGGCCGCCACGACCCTCAAGCGAGCTTCCCCATGGAGCAGGTCGAGCCAGACCACCGCTGCGTTCATCTTGTCCACTCCGGGGGTGGACTCACCCGAACCGGAGGCTACGGCCAGTGGTTGACGAGCGCGCCCCCCTCAAGTGCGTCGGGTAAGCGCGCGCCGGTCACGTCGGCACCCACGAGGTTGGTCATTCCAAGCTGCGCGCCACGCAGGTCGGCCCCCACGAGGCGGGCCCCCAACAACAGTGTTCCCCGCAAGTCGGCCCCGCGAAGGTCTGCGCCGGACAGGTCAGAGAACGACAAGTCGGCGGCCGACAGATCTGCTCCGTTCAAGTTGGCCTGATTCAACGCCGCATGGCGAAGGTCCGCACGGTGCAGATCGGCGTCCGCGAGGCAGGAGAACATCAGGTTCGTCGCGCGCAGGAGCGCATCGCTGAGCCGGGCCCCTCTCAGATCAGCCGCGATCAAATCGATGTCGGACAGGTCGAGCGCCACGAGCCGGGAGTTGCGCAACGCGCCGCACTCACCCAAGCCCATGTTGCGTCCAGGATTGCCAGCGGTGTTCCGGCAGTCCTCTGTTTCCGGATCCCAGGCAAAGTCGCTCGCCCTCGCAGACGCAACAAAGCCCAGCGCTCCCCCAAGCGCAAACCAAACCATGAGACACCCCCAACTCACTTGTCGGACCCGATCCGAGCGAATTAAGGAGGTCCTAGACCGATCAGCCCCCAACCGTCGGCCCCGTCCCACGAGACCCCAGCCGCACGAATTCCACCGATGATGACGACGCCATCCGGGCCTGGCCGCGTCAGGGTTGGCATGGCGCCCCCCGCCATCGGCGCGCAGCCATCGACAACCTCGGCAAACTGCTCGCCTAGGCCTTGAAAAACCTCAATGCAGGCGACCGCCACCACGCCATCAAACCCGACAGCCGCGCCGCCCGCCGAGCCGCCGACCAACAGAAGGTTTCCCGTAGACAGAGGGACAATCTGGTGATGGGCGCGGGGTTGAATTGACGAGCCGATCCCGCGCCAGGACCCGTCGGACTTCCGAATCCAGGCAGAATCTGTCGCTGCGAGGTTGTCGCCGAGCCGCGTATCGGCGGTGAGGCCGCCCACGCTCAGCACACGACCGTCGGGAAGCGGAGACATCGCGTGGCCTGCGACGGCGACGAGCAGGGGAAGGGCGTCTTCGACGATGCCGTTGGCCGAGATCAGGGCGCATCTCTCCGTTACAACCCATGCGCCGAGCTGATCGGCGTTGCAGGCGGCTGCGGCGACGCGGGCCTCGGTACATTCGTCCGCTCCCCCGCACACGAGCACCCCGTCTACGCCGAGGTCGGCAACGCCAAAACCGACTGGCGCGGCCCCTAGATCTTCTCCGCCGGTTCGAATGGCGCCGACGAGGGGGTCAAAATATTCGTAGACGCCGACTTCGCCTTCGGCCGTGCCGCCGAACAGGAGCACCTCGCCCGAGGCCAGGGGAACCGCGGCGTGGCCAGATCGACCCACTGCCATTCGACCCTGTTGAATGACGCCGCCGACGGCTGGGTCGAACAGGTACCAGTCGTCGTAAGACCCGCCTAGGTCGTCAACGGAAGAACGGCCTCCGGCGATGAGGATCATTTCAGCTTCACCGCGGAATACCGTCGTGGCCGTCGCTCCCAGTCGGGCACCCCCCGAAGCCGGCGGCAAGGCGCCTGCGACTACCGCAACGGCGTCTCCGTCATCGAGGCCAGCCAGGCGCAGGACGTCGGTTTGTTCGGCGCCTAGGACCGTCGGATCCGCGATGCCGCCGAATAGAAACGCCTCCCCGCCGGCCAACGAAGCCGCGGCCGCGAGAAAGCGCCTCTGTTCGGGCTCGAAGCTGCCCAACTGACCCGCGACATGCGACATGGGAACGAGCAGGTCTACGACCACTTCGCCGTCGCCGCCTTGTGCGCCCGCGGGCACGAGCGCACGCCCCCACGCGCGCAAACCGGCAAACTCGGATTGCCCTTCGTCGGTCTCATGGACGTACAGCCCGAGCCAAGACCCCTCGGGCAGCGGCCCGACGCCCTCCAAGGACCGTTCCGCCTCCGCCGTTCCCAACGCCTCGATGAGAACAGTCCCATCGTCTTGGGGGACGTGCAGGTCCACCAAGGGCGCGCCGTCGAACGGGGCCTGTCCCGCGATCGTGTGGGGAATCACCGACAGCGTCCACGCCTCGGAACAACCCAGCATCGACAAACAAAGCACCGGGCGCACGATGGGAGACTCCGCGAGGTGTTCTAGCCGACGGAGGTCCACGATTCACCTCCGATTCAAACCGTTTCCACATCGGGCCGCGTCCGAAGGGTTCCATGACAGGCGGGAGGACGCGATGATCGTTGCTTTGTGGTGGACCTCGCTCGCACATGCTGAACACTGGGAGGAAGATCGAACGGAAATTCTGGTCGGCTTCGTCGGGGGCAATCGAGCGCCGTCGGCTGCTCCCTTCGCCCAAGTGGAGGGCACGCCATCGGCCAGCTTCACGGCACCCTTATCGACCGGTGTGCCGATGGGGACACTGGCGTTTGGCCCTTCGTGGGAGGCTCGGCTCGTGGCATCGCAGGTACGGTTTGCGCTGGGGCTCAACGCGCTGTGGCCGGACTGGCCCGACGAGGCGGTGAGCGGTGCGCTGCACGGTCTCCGCGGCCAAGAGGTCGTGTTCGGCTTGGGGGTCGAGCCGCCGATCGGACCCGTCACACCCTTTGTCGACGTGCTCGGCAGCATGACGCACTGGACGGCAGACCTGCCGGTAGGCGACGCGGAAACGCAGTGGAAAAGCGATGGATTCGTACCCTCCGTTCGACTGGGCGCCCGCCTGAGCTTGGAAGATCATGTGTTTGTGGAAACCGCGGCGTCGGTCTCACCCTTCGACGTCGAACACTGGGATGTCGCAATCCGTGCGGGCGTGGCGTGCTTCTAACTTCTGAAACGATTCGGTTTGTGATACGGTACGGTCGTGCAGGGCGCGCCACCTATTGTTCTGATCGTTGACGACGAGCGCCAGCAGCGCATCTTGCTGCCGTCGGTGCTCGAAGACTGTACCACACACGTCGCGCAGTCCGGGGACGAAGCACTCGCGCTCGCTGGCCGCATTCCATTCGACGTCGCCATCGTGGATCACCGCATGCCGGGCATCACCGGCGTCGAGACGCTCGCGCGCCTCCGAAACTTGCAGCCCGAATGTGTGCGTTTTCTGATGACCGCCTACGTCGATGCAGTCGTCCTACAAGACGCCATCAACCTCAGCGGGGTCTATCGGTTCATCCCCAAACCCTGTGACCCACATACGCTTCGCCTGGACGTCAAGCGCGCACTGGAACACCGAGACGCCATGCGCGAGGTCGAGAACACGGAACGCGCCCGCGCCGTGGCGTCCCTGGCCTCCGACGTGGCCCATGATCTCGCCAACTATTTGGTTCCCGTCACTGCGGCTGGGTGGTCCCTCCGGGAGGGCGCGCCCCCACGGGAGATCGCGCAGCAGATCGAAGTCGCAAGCGTGGCCATCGACGGCCTGCTCGAAGAACTGCGGGCCGTCGCTCGTGGGCGAATCCCCCACTACACGTTGTTGCCGGGGTCTGTGCTCGGGGTGGTGAGCGAAGCCCTAGACCTGTGCCGTTCGTCTTATGGGAACCGCACGGTTCGCGTGGAAATTGCGCCGGACACGCCCACCGTTCGGATGGCGAACGCCCGCATGGTGCGCGCGTTGACGAACCTCATCCGCAACGCCATCGACGCCACACACGATTCCGGTCACATCTCGGTGACTGCGGGCCTTCGAGGACCCGAAGTCTACATCTCCATTTCCGACAACGGGGAAGGGATCGAGGCGCCTGAACTCTCCCGCATTTTCGAACGTGGACTGAGTGGCCGGGGAACTGCAGGTCTCGGATTGTCCATCGTGCAGGGTGTCGTGACGGGCCACAACGGCAGGATCGAAGTGGATAGTCAACCCGGCCACGGAACGACGTTCCGCGTGCTCCTGCCGCGGCACCTCACAGAAGCCATCGCGTGAATCGCCCAGGTCAGCATACCGGCGGCGCTGTGGCCGGACGTCGGCGGTCTAGCCGCGTCGTTTGTGCACTTACGGTGACCGACGGTTCGGATGTCACGCTAGGTGAGGCAGGCAACATCAGTCTCGAGGGCATGTACCTCAAGACCGATCGTCCCCTGGAACCTCAGACCATTCTCCCAATTCACCTCACGGTGGAGGGCCATTCCTTTCGGGCGGACGCCGAAGTCGCCCACCTGTTGCCGGGCGGTGTGGGCCTAAGATTCGTGGCGATTGAAGACGCGGACCACCGAAAGCTGCGGCATTTCGTCAACGATCTGGTTCAGCTCAACGCGACGCGACGAAACATCCGAGCCACGCTTGACGGTCCCCGCGAACCGGTGTCCGACCCCGTACGCATTCACGACCTCCTTCACAGCTTCATCGGCACCCGGGTGGACGTGGTGTCGGCAGAGGCTGCAGTTCGCCAGCCGATTCCATTGACGGGTGTGGGTCCCTCCTCGCTTCAGCTTGGCCCGTCTGCGCGATTTCATGACGAAGAGACGGTGTTGTGCGCGTTGACGGTCGATTTCGTCTGTTGGTCGTTTGAGTGCAAGGTGTTGTCGTCGAAGGGTGTGCTCCGGCTCTCGGTTCCCACGCGGTTGTCGAGCAATGAGCGCCGAGCCAACCAACGCACGCCTCAACCCGCGGGCACGCTGCTGAGCATTGGTGCGATCGCGTATGAAGTCATCGAGACTGGCAACAACGGCCTTGCGGTTCGCACGCCAGTCGGTGTCGCCCACGAAAGAGGGGATCAACTCGGACCCGCGGTGCTTCACCGGCCCGGAAGACCCCCTGAAACGCTCACCACGTTGGAAGTTCGACACGTCAAGTCATTCGAGGGGAACGCTGACGTGCAACGGTTGGGCCTACAGCACGTTCGGTACGCCCGAACGCCTGTGCCCGTTGCGAGCACTGTCCGCGTCGCGCCCTCCCGATGGACGAGGCGCCTGACCGAACTTCAGGTACTGGCGGGATCGCTCGTTCAGCGTGTGTTGGGCAGCAGCGACGAGGCGCCGCCGGCAACGCGTGTGTCGTTTCGTCGGCCCGATGGACTGGAGGTCGTGGCCCACCTCGAAACGACCGGGGTTGGCCCGGGCAAGCGTAACCGGGCGCCTCTCGTGGTGGTCGTACCTGCTTTCGCCGGTAGGAAGGAACAATTTTGTGGGTACGCGAGGTTGGTCACTGCGCTGTTTGCGCAACACCAAAAACCCGTGGCCGTGTTGCGAATCGATGGGACCAACAATTTGGGCGAATCCGGAAAGGCACCAGGTTTTGTGGCGCCCGGACTGCACACCATGCGTTTCACGGCGGGCGGCGTCATTGAGGACCTGGAGGCCGTGCTGGCATGGGCCGAAAACAACCCCCACCTGGACGTGGATGGCGTCTACTTGCTGTCGGCCTCGTTCGCGAGTGTGCCGGTGCGAGCCCTCCTTCGAGACGGGAGTCATCCAGCGGTCAAGGGGTGGATTGCGCATATGGGCGCTGCGGATGCGCAAAACTCCATCCTCCATGTTTCCGGGCACATCGACGCCGTCGGCTTGTGGCGCACCCATGGCCAGGTCGGCGAGGTCATGCTTGCAGGCTGCCCGGTGGACGCCGACCTGTTTTGCGCCGACCTCGAGCGTCGAGAACTCAGCACGCTCGAACACGCCAAGGCGGATTTGTCCCGCCTCCGGGTTCCGGTGGTCTGGGTCGTCGGCCAGCACGACGTTTGGGTCGACCGACGCCTTGTCGTGGCGGCCCTGGAGGTGATGTCCCCTGAGGTCCCGCATGCGATGGTCGAGTTTGACTCGGGTCACCTGCCGACGTCGGGCGTGGAGGCCCTCCAGCAGTTCGCGGCGCTGGCCGACCTGACCTACGAACAGGTGCACGGCGTCGCTCCCAAGCCGTGGACCCAGGTCACGCCCGCAACGCTGAAGTTGCGAACGGATGAAGAGTGGGCGCGGGTCCGCACGCAGACGCCGATCGACCGAACCCAATTCTGGCGGGAATATATGGTCGGCGACGGGCAAGGTGTCGGGTTTGACCTGATGAGCTTGTCGGGGGGCTACGTCGGCTTCGCCCAAGCCCAAGCGGAAGCCATCGAACCCAATGGCCGCCGAATTCTAGAACTCGGCGCCGGAACGGGCCTTGTGAGTCTGGAAATGGCGCGGCGTGGCGCCCAGTCTCTCGTGTTGGTCGACCTCATCGAGGACGCTGTTCAGCGCGCGCTGGCCCGCGTCCGCCCATTGGCACCCGTGGAAGCCATCACCTTCGACCTGGAAGCGGGTCCATTGCCCTTTGAAGACGAGGCGTTTGACGGCGCCATGGCGAGTCTACTGCTCAGTTATTTGGGCGATCCTTCGGGCGTGCTCGCCGAGGTTCACCGCGTGCTCAAACCGGGTGCGAGGCTGGTCGTGTCCAGCATGCGACCTGGCGCGGATACGGCGGCTGAATTCCTCGACGTGGTCACACGCCTCGAACGCGGCGACGTCGAAACAGGTTGGACAACCGCTTCAGAATTGGTGGACCAGGCGCGACGTTTTCACGGGTTGGCAGCCGGGGCGTTCCGGCTGGAGGAGGAGGGTCTGTTTCAGTTTTTCGACGACAAGGAATTAATCGAATTGGTCACCGACGCTGGCTTTGTGAGAGCGTGGGCACAACCGGGCTTTGGCAGCCCGTCCGCCGCTTGGATCGTCACCTGCGAGCGTGAATGAACCCGGATTTTTCCGTCGAGGAAAACGCGGCAATACCGGGAGCCGTTCGACTCGCCTGTCTGCTCGGCGCGGGTGCCTTCCTAAGTTTTGCGCCCATCGACATGTTGCTCGTCACCGACCTCGGCCTGTTGTTGGTCACACGGGTTGCCATTCTTTCGATGCTCGCACTGATTGCGTTGGTGTCCCGCCGATCTGACGCGAAGAATAGTGTCGACCTGCTCGCGACTGCGACGCTCCTCACAATGGGGCTAGGTGTAGTTGCCCTTGCAGCACAAACCGGAGGCGCCGAGAGCCCCTACCATTTGGCCCTTGTCATCGTCATGATGGGCTACGCGGTCGTTGTTCCGTGGCGAGCCAAGCCTTACGCAATTGGCAATGCCATCGTCGTGGTGACCTATGCAGTGGCCGCGTGGGACGGGGACCAACTGACGTATTGGGTTCCCAACGTCGGAATGTTGTCGGTGTCTGGCGTCGTTGCGACTGTCGGAATGAAACGCGGGTGGGACCTCCGACACGGCGAATGGCAAACACGCACGAACCTGCAAAAGGCCCACGAACGCCTCCAGGAGCTCGACCGCGTCAAGTCGTTGTTTTTCGCGAACTTGTCGCACGAGTTGCGAACGCCGCTCACGCTCATCCTCGCGCCCCTGCAAACGCTGATGGACGATAGCGAAATCATCAGCCCAGAAACGCGTCACCAAAACGCGACCCTGGCGTGGCGGAATGCGGTTCGCCTCCTTCGGGACGTCGATGACTTGTTGGAACTCACCCGACTGGAAGCCGGGCGACTGGACCTCAAGCTCAGCAGTTTCGATCTGCGCGCCTTGACCGAAGACCTCGTGGCGGAGGTGCGGGCCCTGGCGGAGCGCAAACTCGTGGACGTTGCCCTCCTGGATTCGGCTGCGGCGCTCCCCGTCATCGCGGACCGCGACCAGATTGAGCGCGTCGTGCTCAACCTCCTGACCAATGCCGTGAAATTCACGCGTCGCCAGGGCCGCATCTCCGTTCGAATTCGGCGCGAAGGCGTGAATATTCGGGTGGACGTGGAAGACAACGGTATTGGGATTCCACCCGAACATTTGAGTCAGATATTCGATAGATTCCATCAGGTCGACAATGCCTCCACGCGTCGACATCGAGGGACGGGAATTGGATTGTCGATCGCCAAGCAGCTTGTTGAACTGCATGGTGGGCGGATTGAGGTGGCGAGCACGCTGGGTTTCGGAACCACGGTGACCTTCCGTCTTCCGTTGGAGCCGCCGGATCTCCGTCCCGGCACAATGGTTGTCATCGCGGAGGGTGGGCTTCCGGAATGGCACCAGGCCATCAGGCGGACAGACATGTACCGTTTGGGAGGTATGGACGACGCGACAGAACGACGGGTCGCGCCCCGTGGCAGGGACCTCGCGAGCGCGCCCACGGTGTTGGTCGTCGAGGACAACCCTGACATGCTGCGGTTCGTTTGTGGGCTGCTCGCGGGAGACTACGCGGTGCTTTCCGCGCAGGACGGGCGCGCTGGGTTGTTGCTGGCCCGCAAACACAACCCCGACCTCGTGGTCACCGACCTCATGATGCCGGAAATGGACGGTTTCGCGCTCGTCCGGGAGCTGAGGGCAGACGCTCAACTTCGCGACGTGCCCGTCATCATGCTGACGGCGAAGGGAGACCCGGACGACCGAATCACCGCTGGCGCCGGAGGGGTCGACTTGTACCTGACGAAGCCATTTCACCCGACGGAGCTGTTGCACTCGGTGCGCAATCTGCTCCGGCGGACATTGGGGATTGCTGCCTCGTCGGAGGCCCATCGCGACACGGCGCTCAAGACTTTGGCGCTTGGAATCGCCCATGAAATCCTCAACCCGCTCGGATTTCTTCAAAGCGGCGCGTTCTTGTTGCAACAGGCGGTTCATCGTCTGGCGGAACGTGCGCCCCAAGACGAAGCCACACGCACGATCCAGGCCAAAGCGCGGGAGGCCCACGACGCAGCGATTGAGGGCGTGGAACGGGTGCGGACGGCAGTGGAAGACCTTCGCGCTTTTGCCCACGCAGGGGCTGTGGAACAGGGTCCCGCTGAGCCTTGCTCGCTGGATGACGTCGTCAAACGGGTCGCATCGCTTGCGTCGGCGAGCGGCGGTCTGACCACCACGCTTGGGGGTACGCCGGTGGTGAATATTCGCCGCGAACAAATGGAGCGGTTGTTGCTCCATCTCATCGTCAATGCGCGCCAGGCGGGGGGGGCGCAGGTGAAGATTCACCTACACACTTGGACGGAACACGGCGGCGTAGCGGTGTCCGTGACCGACAACGGCCCGGGCGTCCCGCAGAAATTGCGCGACCAGATTTTCTCGCCGTTCTTCACCACACGGGCCGAAGGCACTGGTTTGGGGCTCTCGATGGCGAGGCAAATCGCTTGGAGCCATGGCGGTCGATTGACGTTGGGCGCAAACACGGAGGGCGACGGTGCTACCTTTGTGGTTCGGATTCCTTTTGAAGTGTCCACGCCTACGCCCCCGCAGACCCGGGCGGAGGCGTGAGTGTAGCGAGGGCGCGATGATCGAAAGCCGCTCCGCGACACGCCTGCCCGCACCCGATCCCGATCCCGATCCCCCTCCCGACCCGAGGCAGCGATGCCGTTCGACCATGAGAAGCTCGATGTGTACGCCGTCGCCATGGACTTCCTGGTACTCGCCAACGGCGTCGTTGAGCGGTTGACTGCGCGGCGATCCTC
>CAMASI010000031.1 GCA_945861065.1 Klebsiella pneumoniae
GCCTCAGAACCCAGCACGACGACACGTTGTTTGGCCCGGGTCACGGCGGTGTACAACCACTCGCGGGTCAATAGCGGACTGTCGGGTTCGGGAAGCACAATCGCGACTTCTTCGAATTCGCTCCCTTGGGTCTTGTGGACCGTCATTGCAAACACCGTTTCGTGGGGCGGGATGCGCGCGGGGGCGAGGTCCCGGTAGCCATTTTCGGCCGGAAACCACACGCGGATTCCGTCTTCGCCGCGGTGTACAATTCCAACATCCCCGTTGTGCAGACCCAGGCCATGGTTGTTGACGGTGACCATGATGGGCCGTCCCGCGTACCAGCGCGAGAATGGCCGCAAATCCATCGTCGCCAACTCGCGTTCGACGATGCCATTGAATCGTTCGACCCCGTAAGGGCCGGTGCGATGGGCGCACAGGATGCGGAAACGGCGGAGCACGTCGAAGGACGATTCCGGGCCGTCGGCAGGCAAGCGTCCATAACGCTCGCGGATAAGCGCGCGGAGGTCCGTACCGGCGGACGTCAGCGGAACGGCGTCGGCGACCAGCACGTTGGCGCCGCCTTCGCGCAGCGCCGCCATGGTTTCGTCGCCGTCTCCCAGGCGGATGGCGTTGGCGAGCCGAGCCAGGGCAGGCACGCCGACCCGTCGGTTGCGCGTGAGCCGGACGGCGCACCCAGCCAGCGGAGACGTCGGGCAAGCGGATGCCCGCACCAACGGCTCCAACACGTCTCCGGCGTCAATCGGCGGCAACTGTTCCGGGTCGCCACACAACACGAGTCGGGTGGTGGGTGGCAAGCGGTCGAGAAGGGTGCGAATCAGCGCCAGGCCCGCCATGGAGACTTCGTCCACCACCACGACGTCGGCCCCGACCGGTCGTTCGGCCGCTCTGGGCCCGCCCAGGTTGAGCGCTTTGTGCAGGGTGGTCGCCGTCGTGGGGATAACGGCTGCGATCTCCGGCGGAAGTTCGGTTCGCCCCTGACGGACGGCTTCGGCGAGCCGACTGGCTGCTTTCCCGGTGGGGGCCATCAAGCGGATTTCGAGGCGCGGATTGTCGGCGATTAAGGCACCGAGCAGACGCACGACGGTCCACGTTTTCCCGGTTCCCGGTCCTCCGGTGATGACCGACAATCGCCGCGCAACACCGTTCAAGACGGCCTCGGCTTGGTCTGGCTCTAGCCCACCGAATAGATTTGGTTCTCCAAATTCGACGCCGTGTGCCCGCGACAACAATCCTTCCGCGACCGCACATTCCGTCTCATAAGCAGCACGGAGATACACGCGGTTTTCCGTGACGACGACGGGCCGGAAACTCTCGTTGGGTCCCCCTACGAGCGGACTGCGGTGGAGTCGTTCGAGAAGGTCGGTGTTTCCCACTTCCGCGGTGAGTACCTCCACGGCAACGGTGACGCTGCCATCGCGCGTGTGCGCCGCCAGCACCTCGACAGCCCGCCTGACTGCCAGGTCCGTTTCACCGCCCAAACGACAGAGCGTTTCGGCCACAGCCTGGTCGTACGGATGGACGGTTTCGGTCATGGGCCGAACAAACTGGAGAGGTCGTGAATCAATTCCGTAGGAGGTCGATCGCTCCACACGCCATGACCCGCAGGGTTCGCCGGGTCCATCCCTCGGAGGAACAAATATCGGAGCCCGCCGAGGTGTTTTTCGGGATCGTATCGGTCGAGACGAAGGCGAAGATGCCGGTGAATCGCGACGGCATACAACATCGCTTGCAATACGTAATGGTGTTGACGCATGGCGGCGTCCATTCGAGGCTTGGAATAATCCGCCACGCGTGCGCCGAGGTGATTGGATTTGTAGTCGCACACGTACCATCGACCGTCGAACTCGAACACGAGATCGATCACGCCCTTGAGAAATCCACGCAAGGGCGGAAAACTGAGCAGCCGGAGGTCGTCGGCAGCCTCGTGCTTGCCGTGCCGTTGAAATACGAGGGCAAGGTCCTCTGCCACCAAGCCGGCCGCGCGCACCGGCAAGGTGAAAGTCATTTCATTGAGTCGTTGCGAGGGGGCGAGGTCGACGAGTCGTGGCGCGTCGCCTCCCATTGGCGTTTGCAGCGCGGCAAGCAAACCAGCGGACAGGACGGGTCCCCACAGGCTGTCGACAGCGCCGTCGAGCAAAGCATCGTCTACGGCCTTTGCCAACGTTTCGGTCCTCTGGAAATCCAGGGTTTCCAACACGCCATGGATAATCGTGCCCACCGAAGCGCCTGCTGGGAAATTCGCGAGGGGCACCTCGGACGTGGTGGCATCAGATGGGGCGCTGAGTGCACGCCTGTCGACGTCGCGTTCGTCGGAACCGGCGGCGACGAGGGCCGAGTAGCTGCCCACGCGCCACGTCGACGTGGGTCGTGGCGGTGGTGGCGACGTGGAAGGCGAGACACTAGTTTCTGGCAGCGGAAGGGCGGCGTCGTTTGAGATTGCGAGCGGGCGCACGGCCGTTCCACCAGCCAACGTGCCCGAGAAACAGTCCCGCAGCCTCCGCGGCATTTTCCCGCCGGAACTGAGTTTGGTCAAAAATGTGGAGGGGTGCTTATGAGAATCGTCCCCTAGCAGGAGCCACGCGAGGCCAGTTTTCGCGAATCGACTCTGACGGCCCACGACGACGCGAAGACCATGGCGCGCGCGGGTCATGGCGACGTACGCGGTGCGGACGTCTTCGGCGAGAGCCTCGTCGGCCGCGGCATCGGCGACCTCCGGGTCGGGTTGCTCGGACAAGTCTACGGCGGCCTCGCCATTGAGGTGCAGGCGTAGATAAGGGTCGTAGTTGCCCTTCGCGCCGGGCAGGTCTGGCAGAATCACGAGGTTGTATTCGAGGCCTTTTGACCTGTGAATAGTGACGAGAACGACGCCGCTATCGTCGCCTTCGGCACGGGGCACCGTCCGACTCTCTTCGGTGTCGCCAGCGCCGCCCTTGGTGCCGAGTTGGGTTTCAAACCAGGTTGCGGCGGCGATCGGTGACCAGGGGCGCCGCGTCCACTCGTCTTGGAGGATTTCACCCATGTGGAGCAGGTCGGTGAGGTCTCGGCTTCCTCGCGGCCTCGCGAGAAGGTGCGCAGCGATATTCTCTGTCGCGATGATTGCGCGAAGGGCGCACAACGGTCCAATTCGACGAAACAGCGTTTCCGCACTACGAAACCTATGGGTAATCTCCTCCCAGGCGGACTCGTCGTGAGCGAGGGCCTCGACCTGGTTGGCGGCGAAACCAAGGAGGGGCGTGAGCAAGGCGGATCGCAAGCGCACGCCGTCTTCCGGACGTGCGAGCGCGGCAAACAAATGCGCTGCGTGAGGTGCGATAGGTTGGGACAGAATGTGCGTCGTGGCGAGGTTGCGAATCGGCACATGTCGGCGAATCAGCGCGTCGCCCACGGCGACGGCGGCGTCGTTGGTTCGCACGAGTACCGCAATGTCGGAGGGGCGAAGGGGGCGGCTTTCGCCCTTGTCTTGCAGGCGGGTGGGTCCGGTCAACAGCGCGACGATTTCCGTGGCGATTCGGTCTGGGAGGTCGCTCCAGTTTGGTTTTCCCGGCCCTTTATTGTAGTCCGATGCGTCGAAATCGGTCCACCATTCCAACGGCGCAACAGGGGATTGGTCGTTAACCAGGGCGTCGATGGCGCCTGGCCGCGCCCGAGTGGGGTAGGATTTGATATCGTCGATGATGAAGCCTTTGCCGCCGAGCGCGGACCGGTCGAAGACCGCGTTCACAGCGGCCACCAGCGACGGGTCGGAGCGGTAATTGACGTCCAATTCGTGACGATGTTGCGCGGTGCGTGAGGCAGATAAGTAGGTGAAAACGTCGGCGCCTCGGAAGCCGTAAATCGCTTGTTTTGGGTCTCCTATCAGAAACGACGTGGTTTGTGGACCCCATACCCGATGAAACAGGTCCCATTGGACCGCGTCGGTGTCCTGGAATTCGTCGACAAGCACGACGGGCCACACCGCGCGAATCTGGTCGGAAAAGTTTTCCACGTCCCGGACGGCGGCTCGTGCCCTTCGCACGAGGTCGCCCCAAGCGTTGGTCTCTCCCCGCCCGCGCGCGGATTCGAGCCGATCGACGGCCCCGAAAAGCACGCGGCGGTGCAGATCTACGACCCACGATTCCACGTGCGGCAGGAGCCGTTGAAGGGCGTCGGAGGCCTCTCTCACGGCGTCGAACAGCGGGTCCTCGGGCACACGTGCGTCGTCTGGCAGGAGCGGCTGGATCGTGTCCGGATGCAGCGGGTAGAGGCCTTCTACCGTCAACACGTCTTTCGCGAGGTCCCGCGCAAGCCTCTCTGCCGACTCCGTGAGTTTTTTCGCATCGAAGAATTGGAGGGGGAGGGAGCGAAACAGAATCGACGCCGCCTGGCCGTTGGCCCCGAAACGTTTGCGGAGGTCCGCAATGAGTTGGCTGACGGTCGTTGCGGCGTCGAGTGCCTGTTGCACAGCGACTTCGGCGACGTCAGGAAGCACCTTCAAACCGCAGTCGAGCACGGCCTCGCACAGGTTTTGCAACGTTTTCCGAGCCCGCGGCCCGCGCGCATACCGGAGCAGCAGGGGCGGGGCCGCCTCGGATTCGGCAAACCACGCGTCACCGACTGCGCGCCTGGCGGCGTCTCGGGCAGAGGCGCCCGTCTCGGCCCTGCCGAGTGAGCCGGTTTCGATGGGCCACCGCTGCAAGACACGCGCACAGAAAGCGTGAATCGTCCACACACTGGCGCTGTCGAGGGAAGCGAGCGCGAGATTCGCGCGTCCGGCCGCGTCTTTGCCTGCGCGACGAGCGATGAGAATCGCGTCCGGGTCGTTGGGTTCGCCCCCCGTCGCTGCTTGGCGAACCGCGATGAGGCGGTCGCGCAAACGTCCGACCAGTTCGGCGGTGGCGGCGCGCGTAAAGGTGACGAGCAGCACCGATTCCAGAGGCAGGCCCTTTTCGATGACGAGGCGGAGGACCAACGTCGTCAGGGTGTGCGTCTTGCCGGTGCCTGCGGAGGCTTCGATGATGTGGCGCCCCTCCAGCGTGAGCGTGTGTGGGTTGAGCGTCATGGCACGACCTCGCGGTGGTCGCGGAGGGGGTCCAATACGAATTTGGCTGGGGCAATCCATTCTGCCGGAGTGGTGGGCGGTTTGTGCCACAGCCGCGCCAGCTCAGCGTCGTACCGCAATTCGTTGGCAAACGCCTCGGCGAAGGCTGTCGTGTTGGGCAGCGCCCAGGACGCTTTTGGAAGCCAGTTTCTGCTCCCGGCCCGAATCTTCAGAGCGGCCCGGTGCAACCGCGAGAGGTGTTCAGCTGCGGATTCGATGCGGCGAAAGCGGATGACTTGTGGCAGGTTTGCGTCGTCGTGGCCGATATGCAGGGTTTCGTGAAAGTCAGCCCGCGCCGCACAGGCCAACAGGTGGTGGATCCACACCGCCACCTCGTGGTGGGGCCGTATTTGGCCGGGCCGCAGTACCACGCGGCGGTTCCCAAAAATGTTGTGCAGCCAACCCTGCACGCGTCCCGGACCGGTGGGCACCACGGCCCATGCGGGCGGGATGGCGTCTACACGAAAGGCCCGAGCCTTTTGAACGAGGGCCACGGCAGCCTCGCGCAGTTGGTCGAACAGATCGGTGCCCGCGGAGCCAAGCGGCCAATCCCCCGAGGACTGCACGACGGCCCGCACCCGGTCGAGGTCGGCGCCTTTTTCCACTTGGCGAACCAGCCGGTCCATAAGGCTCCAGCGTTCCAACCCGTCGACATCGAGCAGGTTGACGTCATCGAGGGGTTCCTTGGCCTCCCTTGCGCTCGCCTGAAGTCGACGGCGCAACAACGCGTTGGCGGGTTTCGACATGGTTTCCGCGAGGGTCTCGACATCGATAGAAGCGAGCGTTTCGACCTCCTCGGCGAGGCCGTCTACATGCAAGGTCCATGGGCGGTCGCTGGGCGTCAAAGCGGCGGTCATGCCCTCGAGCGCCCACGCCTCCCAGGTGGGTGCGATTCCGCTGAGTGCGGTCGTTTCCCAAGGTCTTTCCGCCAAATCGATGCGGGCGGGACCACTTCCGTCCTGTTGCGCGGCGTCGACGATGGCGGCGAGCGGGGAGGAGGGCAACCGTTCAGCGCGGGTCCCGGGCTCGGTGGCGCTAAAGGTGGCCCACCAGGCGTCGCGCGCGGCGAGCACAGACCCCAACATCAACGCACGATCCGCAGCCGTGTCATTCGGGTCGCCGGCCTTGTTCGTGGCGAGCAGATCCCATGCGTGGGTGTAACGACGCCGAGGCCAACGATCCGCATCTGCGCCTAACCAGACGATGACTCTGGCCGGCACGCCGCGAAGGGCGTCAGGCCGGGCGACGGTGATGCCGCCGCCGAGCAACGCGCTCCGCGATCGGAGGCCTCCCACCGCGTCTCGGACCCACGGAGCGGCTTCCTCTAAACTCAGGCTTCCCATGCGGTCGCCGGCCCGTCGCCCGAGTTCCAACAGCGTGGCCCGTGTGCTGCGATCGCTGTCATCGTCGGGCATGGCCCATCGGTGAAGCGCCGCGACCAGGTCCGTGCACCACGCGCTCAGGGTTCGTTTGCGGTCGGCGTCGGCAGACCAGTGCGCGACGGCGTCCACGAAGGCGACGAACCCGCCGAGTGTGTCAGCGGACAATGCCGCGTCTGCGGGAACGACGCCGCCGAAACTCCGGTCGCCAAGGCTTGGCAACGCGGCTGCGAGCAACAGCCGATCGAGGCCGTGGCGCAAGGTTTGGACTTGGAACGCGGGCTCGCCACGCCGCTTTCGCCACGCGGCATCCAGTCCCCATCTCATGCCGGAAGCTGCGAGCGCTTCGTGTAGACGATCGAGGTCGTCGGCAGCGATGCCGAATCGGCGGCGAATGGGTTCGAGCGTCACCAGATCGTACAGGGTCGAGGCGGCCAGACGGCTGCCCGGGAGGTCGAGCAAGGCGTGCAGGGCATGAACTGTGCCCTCCGTGGACGCCAACGGCCGATCCGCGATGCGGTGGGGCAGGGCGTCGCCAAAGAGGGCGCTCACAAGGGGCGCGTACGTGTCGAGGTCGGGGGCGACGATGAGGATGTCGTGCGGCTCCAGCGTGGGGTCTGCGGCCATCCTGGCGAGCAAGGCGTCGCGGAGCCCCTCCACTTCCCGTGCCGGATGTGCAGCCGCGAGGAGGCGGAGGGAATGGTCGCACGGGTCGGGCTCGGCGGTCACCGGGGCTTTGAGGTCGAGCCAACTGAGGGTGAGGCGACCGAGGCGGGTGGTGACGGCGGGCTCGTCGTGCTGGTCGAATAAGGGGTCTGCCGTCTCTAATTCAGCCAGCCGGTTGTCCTCCGTGCGCCATGTGGCGCCCAACGCGGCCAGCACCCCGCCTTCGGCCGCCGTATCGTCGGCCCACCATTCGCGGCTCGGACCGATCCGGTACACATGAACGGGCACCCGGTACCCGAGGGCGTGGATCACGGAAAGGAAGGCGGGTTCGAGGGGGGTGTCGAAGGCGTGAAGCCGTGGGGGTACGACGAGTTCGTTCCCTCGTCGGAATCGGTCTACAAGCCGTGCCGCAACGGTGCCCGGATGGGCGGGACCGAGGTGTGCGATGAGACGGCGCCACAGGTTTTCACGCCAACCCACACCTGCGCCCGCTTCCCAACTGCGGACTTCTTCGAAGCGAAACACGGACCAACGCGGGACCGCAGTTGCGAGGTCGAGCGCCAGTTGGTGGCGGGCCCGGCCGTCGGGGAAACGTGGGGCGTCGTCACCCATTTCCGTCAGAACGTGAGCGATAGCAAGCGACAAGGTGTCGGTCCGCCAGGGGGGGGCGCTGGTGGGGAAATGCGCGGCATGCAGCGTTATGAGCCATTCCGACGGCGTCGGAAACCAGCCGTTGGCCCAAACTCCGAGCCTCGTCGCCAATTCGGTCGTCAGCCAGCGTGCCAACCCCGGACTGCCGCACACAATGGGTTCAGGATCGAAGGGCGATAGGGGGCGCGCCGCCACTTTGGCGAGGATGTGGGCGAGCCGCTCGGCGCGGTTGCTGGTGTGGACGAACATCGTATGTGTGGAGGTCAGCGGTTGGGCAGGCGGCCGCTGCGGACGAGCCAGCCGAACAGCAGGTAAAGCAGGCCATTGAATTTCCGGCTGACGAACACGCCGAGGTGGCCGTGGCCCGTGAAGACGAACTCGCGCTTGCGTTTGTAAATGGCGCGAACCATGACCCGGACGGCGTCTTCGGTGCGCCACATCATCGCGGCGGGGCGTCGGTCCTTTTGGGTTGAATTGAAAATCCCCTGGCGATCGACCTGACCGATCTCGGATTCGACAAATCCCGGGTGAATCGTGGTGACGGCGACGCCAGTGGAGGCTTCCTCCAACCAGAACGTTTCGCCGATGGCACGCACCGCCGCTTTGCTCGCCTGGTACGGGCCGTGGCCTGGAAACGAGATGAAGCCGGCCACACTTCCGATCAGGACCAGGCGCCCTTTTGTGGCTCGGAGATGGGGGAGGGCGACTCGAGCGGTTTCTGCGAGGGCCACCACGTTGGTTTCGAACTGGCGGCGCCAATCGGCCGAACGAAGGTCGTCGTTGCGCCCACCTGCGGAGAACCCGGCGTTTGCGACGGCAACGTCGAGCTTTCCGAAGTGCGAAACGACTTGGTCTACGGCGTTGGCCAGCGCCCCGTCCGCGTTGACGTCGCCCGCGATCGCGAGCCCCCGACGGCCCAGCGCCGTGATTGCTGCGACGACCTCATCGAGTCGGTCTTGCCGTCGACCGGAAACCACGACGTCGGCACCCTCCTTCGCGAAAGCGAGGGCGAGACCGCGGCCGAGACCCGATCCTCCCCCAGTGATCCACACGACCTGACCCTCGAAACGCGTCATCGCCAGCACCTATCCGGTTGGTGTGGCCTGGCGCGAGCTACGCGCGCGCCGCGATGACCACCCCGCCAAGCACCAGGCTGGTTCCGACCGCCAATGTCGAGGTCAACGGTTCTGCCATGAGCAGATGGCCCAGGGCGACGGCAATGACTGGGGAAATATAAGAAATGAGGGCGAGCCGGCTGGCGGGCATATGTTCCAATGCCCAGAACCAAAGGAGGAATCCCACCGCAGTCCCGAGGATGGCGAGGTAGGTCACCGACACCACAGCGCGCGCGGTCCATTCGGTTTGAGCTGTGTTTTCGAACAGAAGTGCGAGCACAGCCGTTTCGCAGGCACCGACAAACAACGCATTTCGCGTGAGGATAGCGCTGCTCGTGCCTTTTGCGTGGGTTTTTACGATGACGGTATTGATGGCCGCAGAAAGAGGGCTGACGAGGAATATCAAGCCCGCTGCAAGCGCACCCGTACCTAATGCTGGCACGTCGGTGCCAAATAGTGTCACGATTCCGGCGAACGCGACAAGGAGCCCGATCGCTTTTTGAAACCCTAGCTTTTCACCGAGAAAAAAACGCGCCAAAATGGCGAGAAATAGCGGGTAGGTGGCCCAGAGGACTGCGGCGAGTCCCGAAGGAATAATTGTTTCGGTATAATAGACGACGGTGTAGCTCAGGGCGAACGAAAGGGTGCCGGTGGACACCGAGAGCCAGTGCGGTGGTGCCAGTGCCGGTGCGCGCCGCTGCAACGCAGGCGTAATCGCGGCCAGGGCAAGCCAGGCCACCACCAAACGGCCGACGAGAGAGGTGAGCGGTGGCATATCGGTCAGTCCCCACCGAATGACCAACCACGTCGAACCCCAAATCAAACACATCGTCGCAAACGCGGCGGCAAGGCGAAATGTCAGGGCAAGGCTCCCCAGATCATCGGTCGACCTCTAGGCAACTCGGTCAGCGCCAACAGTTCCGTCCCAACCACGGCGATAGCGCTGCGTACGCCTTCGCCGAGGCTGTTCCCGTCGGAACCGGCCGCCGCCACGACATGCACTTGTTGGGGTGCCTCGGGGCCGGGGCGTTCGATGAGTGCCACTTCGGACAACGGGCCCGACCGACCCCCGTCGCCTGCTGGGACTTCCATTGCGGCGACTACGGCGTCTGCAGGGAAGGAGCCGAGCAACGTGATCCGTCCGGCCAGGACAGTGACCTGCGTCGCGGCGAGTCGTTCCGCGAGAATCGGCGCCAACGCATCGGGGTTCGATTGCAGGCGCCCCATTCCGGGACGGGTCAGGATGATCGTCAAAGACTCGACGTCACCTGTAATCTCAACGTGGTCGACCTCGGTGAGGCCCAGCAGATCGCGCCGGAGCGCGACGGCAATTTCCCGCCAGCCTAGCGTGTCCATTGGGGTGTTTGGGCGCACGTCAAAGTCAGCGCTAGGCGCTGCCATGGGAACTTCCGCGGTAGGCAGCAACACGGCGGGCGCTTCGGCAGGAAGCTCCGTAGGACCGGAACCGTTTCGGAGGACGACCGCGACTCTCGGGCCGCCAACGATGTCGAAGGCTTGGCCTCCGAGCCGGTACCGTCCCAGCGGCAACAAGCCCTGGTAGGCTCGGACGTCGAGCAGGTCCGCGCGGGCCGCCTCCAAGGTTTGGGTAGCGTCTGGCGCAAAGACCGGATCCAAAGACTCAAGCAGGATGAGGCCGCGCCACGTGCCCGCGGCCCGGAGGTCCACTTCGCCGTAGTTGGCAAAAATGCGTGCGAGCCACTCCGCAGTTTCCGTTGTGGGGGCGATGGCTGCTGCGTGTTGCAGGCGGTCCCACGTGTCGTTCATCGAGCCGGCGGATTGGGCCGCGTGCGCGCCGAGCACATGGGCTTCTACGGGCGCTGCTGCATTGCCGCTCGCCACGACGAGGGAGCGGTACGCGCGGTCGACACCGTCCCAAGCGCCGCGAGACGCGAGCGCGCGCATCTCGTTGAGCAGCCGATCCACTTCGGCGCGATCTTGCGCTCCGCCCGCAATTGCGAGCGAACACCACCACAGCCAGACGAGGGTGCCCCACCACACGAGGGTGGGTGTAACATCCGATGCGGGAGGCTCCTAGAGCGGCGTCCGAGCGGGTTGATGCGGTGTCGCGGGCCTGCGCTCCTCGCTCACGGGCAACGCAGCCCGCTCCCTTCGGTGCTCGATTCCGCTCCTTGCCTCAACCTGCTCGGTCACCGCTCTATGGCGGCTCAGTGTGGGGGAAGAGACCTCAGCAATGCGGCGGCGTCGGCGTGGTTTGGGTCCATTTTCGTGGCGACGACGGCGGCCGCCCTGGCTTCGGGGAGACGCCCGGCGTCGCGCAACAAGGCCGCGCGCGTGTAGGGAATGGTGGCGTCGGTAGGAGCCGTTGTTCCTGCGGAATCCAACGCCTCCAGCGCCGCTTGAAGTTCTCCGTTTTGGGACAACAGCAGCGCCAGATTCACCCAAGCGCGCGTGAAATCAGGCGCGAGGTGGACCGCGGTAGCCAGCGCAACACGCGCTTCAGCTGGCCGATCCGCTGCTGCGAGCGCCAGGCCGTGCGCAAAGGCGAGGTCTGCGTCGTCGACTCGCCGGCGGGTTTCGCCGAGCACATCGGCGGCAGCGCCATGATCGCCTTGACGCGACAGCCCGACGGCGAGGACTTGGGCGACGTCAGCAGAAACGGGATCCCAACTGTTCGCCCGGCGCAGTTCCGCCAAGGCACCTGCGGTGTCGCCTCGTTCGAGTCGCCAGGCTGCATGTTCGGCGAGGTGAAGCGGTTGGTCTGCTTGAATCTCGAGAAAGGCGCTGTAGTCGCTCAGGTTCTTTGAATCCACGGGCTGCTGGGACCGGGACACTCGGGAAGCTTCGACGCGCACGGCGCGGACAGGGTCATTGCGCAGCGTGGAAACGGCAGCGTGGGCCGTACCGGTCCGATGGAGGGCACCCGCCGCGACGAAGCGGGCCAGGGCATCGTCGGAACGCAAGGCGTTGGTGAGCACGGACGACACGTGCGGTTGTGCTGCCCACGGTTCCAACCAACCCAGCGCCATGGCTCGCCAGGCGGGGTGCGGGTCCTGGGAAACGACGGCGAGTACGGCGTCGAGGCCCTGGCCGAGGCGAGCGTCACCCAGGGCACGAGCGCGGCGCTGGGAGGGACGGTCGGGTTCGCCCCACCAACGCGCTGCGGCTTTGGCCAGAACGCCGCGTCCGGACGTATGGCAGGCCTCACAGGCGCTTGAAACGCCGTGCGACTGCGCCAGGGCTGGATCGGGGATCGTGAACCCATGGTCATGCCTCACATCCCGCGCCATGTACGTGGTGGTAGGCATGTGGCAGTCCACGCACGACACAACGCCGGTAGGGTGGTGGTCGTGGGGAGCTGCCGCGTGGCAAGTCGCACAGAGCGCGTCACCCTGTGCCCGAAGCGCGCTCCCATGCGGCTCGTGGCAATCGGCGCACTGAATCCCGACTTGACCCATGCGGGAACCCAGGAAGGCCGCCCATTCGAAGTCCTCTGCCGCCACGCCGCCGTCGGGCCGAAAGGTCGTCGTGAGGTCCACCAAGGCGGGCGCGAAGTGATCGAGGAAGATGTCCCCTGGCTCGAAGTTTCCGGTCAGTTCTGTCCGTCGTGCGTGGCAGGACCCGCAGGTGTCAGCCATGCGTTTGTTGACCGGGGCGGGTGCGCCAGCCACATGGGCCGACATCGGGCCGTGGCAGGCTTCGCAGCCCACGCCTCGCTCGACGACCGTGGTCTTGAAGCTGTCGTATTCGAGTTCGTACCCCTTCGTGACCCGGGTGTTGTGACACGCTGCACACTGCGTGTTCCACGTCGATCCACGGCCGGTCCAATGGGCCCATTCGGAGGTTTCGGGTGCCGCGGTATGGATGCTGAACCACACGCCCGCATCAGGGTCCCACGCAGGGTCGAAGACCTGCCGGCGGCCGTTACCAGCGTCTACCAACCATTGAACCACGGGTCGAACGCCAATGAGGCCGACCACAGGCAGGTCCGTAGCCGGAGACGGGACTGTGGGGTCGGCGCCGCGTTCGGCAGCCGCATGCGTAGAATGCGACCAAGCCTCCGACGCTGCGGGATGGCAGCTTGTACACGATTGACTCCCCACGTAGGTTGGGGCCGCAGTGGCTTGCACGCCCTGCTCGGGCTGGGAAGGAGGCGCCGTCGGGAAGGCGCAGGCCCACGCCAGGATTATTGGGGCAACGATGCGAATTCGCGACGTGCTCGTAGACCCACCGCTCATTCTCGCTCCGATGGAGGGGGTCACCGATCGACTGTTCCGTCGGCTGATACGCCGGATCGGCGGGGTGGGCCTCACCACGACGGAGTTCATCCCTGCGGCCAGCCTTGTGGCAGACGTACCCCGCGCGGTGGCGCTTGCGGAGATCGATGCTGACGAACACCCCGTCGCCATCCAGGTGTACGGGCGGGTTCCTCAGATTCTTGCAGACGCCGCCCGGACCGCGGAGGACCTGGGCGCTGACGTCGTGGACCTCAACATGGGTTGCCCTAGCAAGAAGGTGTGCGCGCATAGCGGGGGTTCCGCGCTGCTAAAGGATCCTGCATTGGTCGTGGCGATCGTCCGAGCCATGCGGGCAGCCACGTCGCGCCCGCTCACCGTGAAGATGCGATCGGGCTTTGATTCGTCGTCTCGCAACGCCCCGGAGATCGCGCGGCTGTGTGAGGCAGAAGGCGTAGACGCCGTCACGGTTCATTGGCGGACCCGGGCCGACTTGTACGGCGGGATCCGCGACCTCGACACCATTCGGGCGGTCGTGGACGCTGTGCGCATCCCTGTCGTCGCGAACGGCGACATCGTGGACGCTCGTGTGGCCGCTGACACTTTGGTGCAAACGGGGGCGTCGGCCTTGATGATCGGGCGGGGAGCCGTGCGAGACCCATGGGTGTTCAGACGGATCGAAGCGGCCCTGGCTGGGCTTCCTGAGCCGGTGGTGGATGTTCGCGAACGTGAGGCGCTGTTGTTGGGGTACTACGCCGATCTGGTGGACAACTTCGACACCGAAAAAGCAGCGGTAGGTCGCATGAAGAAGGTGATTCGCTGGTTTTCCGACGGTGTCGAAAACGGCGAACGTTTGCGGGAATCCGTGTTCCACAGCGAGAGCGTGGTTGCCGTTCGGCAGGCCGTCGTTGCTTTCTTCGCCTCCCCGGTCGAGCCCGGCCGTTGCTCCGAGGTCCGGAACGTGGCATGAGCCCGCGTCGTAGGCTGGTTGCAGGAGGCATTTTATGGGTCTCGGACTTTCGAGCGCTGTCGGCGTCTTGCTCCAACTCGCTGGTTGCGGGTTCGTTGAGGACTTCCTCGGCGGCCCCGGACCTGAGTTGGCGAAGCCTGCCGAGGAGCGGTTGCGCCAAGGGGACCTCCCGGGCGCGGCGACTGCCTACGCGGAGTTGTTCGCGACGAACCCCACCCACTTTGAGGTGGCGACGGGCCACGCTTATCTGCTGTTGTTGCAGGGAGATACCGCAGGTGCGGACGCTGCTTTGGCCGGCCTGGAGGCGGACGCCGGTGATCGGATCGGTGAGGTGAAATTGCGTAGGGCGCTGGTCGCATTGGCGTCGGCCGAGAGCGACGATCAGCGGCTGGATCGGGTGAAGGGGTTTGGGTTGGAATCCAACCGTCCGGAAGGAAAACTGCTCGCTGCGGAAGTACGGCTACTGGACTTGGAGACGGAGGAAGCCAGCAAGATGCTGCGTGACCTCGCGAGCGTGCCAGGTCCTGTGGGAGAAACGGCCACGGCGTACCTCAAGGGCCTCGACAGTGGTGACCAGATCCAGGTGGGCCTCGCAGAAGCCGCGGCGTTGTGGGCGTTGGGCGACCACAAGGGCGCTGTGGGAAATGCGGAAGAAATGGTGCGGGCGCTGCCGGGCGACAGCCCCGAGCGGTTTGGACAGGTGTTGATTTGGGCTGGGCGCGCCGCGACTGCAGGCAAACCGGAGATTGCGAGCGCGTTGTTGGCGGATGCTGGCCTTCCGCCGGATGCTTCAGGGACTTGGCGGTTGCGTGCCACCGATGCGATCGTCGCGGCCGCGCAGGGCAGCGACGATTCGTTGACCTTGTTTGATGCTTTGGCGAAGGGGGGTGCGCCGGTCGACGGTGTGGCGGATGCGCGGGCCACGGCCTGTGCGGTGGCTAAGTCTCCAGAACTTGCGCAGAAATTGGTGGAAGGATTGGAGTCTGCGGCGGCTGCCCGGTGTTTGATGCTGGTCGGCGCCACGGATGCCGCCAAAGCCAGCGTCACGTCCGGTCTGCTCGATACCTTCCTGGAGAACCGATGAGCCAAATCCTGTTGGGCTTCGCCCTCAGCTGGGGCGGCGTTGCGCGCGCCGAGGATCCGGTTGGAATTCCCGTCACTGTGATCGTCACGGACGTCGCCGGGGCCCCGATCTCGACTGCGGTGGTTCGCCACCCGGATGAGCAGGACCGACACCGCGTCAATGTGACGGACGGCCATACCGACATTTCCGTGCTTTACCTGCCCGACGGCAGCGAACTCGTGTTCACGAAGGGCATGGAAGTGGAATTCGAGGTGTCGGCGCCTGGCTACCAAAACGCGCATGTGAAATACCTCGTGCGGAAGCGCCGGAACGTTGTGCCGGTCACGCTCGAGAAGATGGATTTGTCGGAGCAGGTAGGGGAAGGTGACGAGGATCCGGCCATCCAGTTCGGCCGTGACAAACCGATCGACTAGGAGTGCTTGTGACCGGTCTACCGTTGACGCTACTCCTTTCCGCAAACACCGCGTTTGCAGGTTGGGGAGACTTCGAAGCCCTATTCCAGGCCTTTCCATGTCCAGATGGGTGGATGGCGTGTTTGGTGGCGGAGTCCCCTTTGACGCCAGAGCCAATCACGGACGGTGCTGGCATTCCGGGACCCTCGTCCATGCGCGTCGGGTGGTTTGACCTCGCGCCCACGCGGGCGTTCTCGCCGTTCGCGGCGCTGTCGCCGTACGCCGCCATCGCGCAAGTTGCCGTGGCGGAAGTAGAAGTTGGCGGTCTGGAGTTGGCCGCTCAACAAGCGGCCGACGAAGCGGAACGCCAGCGCGTCGCAGCGGAACAAGCCGAGTCGATTGCGCGGGAGCAAGCCGCGGCGGCGGCAAAAGAGCGCGCAGCTGCGCAGAAACGTGCGCAAGAAGAAGCGGAAGCCGCGCGCAAAGCGGCGGAAAACTCGGCCGTCGCGTCAGCAGAAGAGAAAGCAAGGCTGGTCGCGGAAGCGGATGCGGCTCGCAAGCGCGCGGAAGTTGCAGAAAAACAACGCATCAAGGCGGAAGCGGAAGAGCGCGCACGTCAGGAAATCGCACGCCTAGAAGCCGAGAAAGCGGCGAAGGCTGTCGAACTTGCAAGAGCAAACCAGGTGGCTGCTCAAGCGTCGGCCGAAGAGGCTCGGCGCAAGAAAGAGGCTGAGGTAGCTGCGCAGGCCGCAGCAGAGGCGGCGAGGGTTGCGAAAGCGGCTGCGGCTGGGACCCCGCTCGTGGCCGACGTCTCCGTGACCCGTCCTCCGCCAGTCGTGACCGACGACTCCTGCGCCGAACTTCCGAAGCTCGAACCGCAGGCCATCCTTGGTCAGCTCACGCCAGGCCAGATCGGATGCCTCGAGAAACGGGTTGGCGATGCCGCAGAGAAGCAGACCGATCGCAACCGAGTCAGCCGCTTGCTCATGGGCAATTCGTTTGCGAAAGGCGACAAGAATGAGTGGGAGCGTTTGGTCAAGCGCCATTTGGAGGAGATCGACAGCTCCGACCCTGACATTTGCTACAAGTACGCGCTCCACCTGAGCAAGCTGGGGCCTGGGTCCGCTCACGGTGTCATCCGCTGGTCGGAGACCGCACTGGAGAATCGATCTGTTTGGAGCGGCGACACATACACAAGCCGAGTCACGTCATTGTACAAGTTTCGGTCTGCGGCGGGTCAAGCACTTTGGCAGAAAGCTGAGGGTGCCTACGCCCAGGACCCCAACGACGTCAACAAAGGGGCTGTAGACAAGTGGCGCAACGCGACAAAGACCTATTCGCGCGAGTGGTACGAGTACGCGAAGGTCGCCGGCAAAGACACGACGCAGGCCTTGCAGTTGTGCATGTCTGCAGCCGGTACGAAGGACTTTTGCGAGGCGCCGTGAGACGCGGGATTCTGATCGGTCTCGTAGGTCTCGCCGGCGCTTGCACGTGCGGGCCGCCGGCGAACGATGTCGTGGTGGTGGAAACAACCCTGGTGCCACCGGCGGCAATGGTCGATGCAGCTTGGCCTGTGAAAATGGCCACGCAACAGGATTTCGCGGAGTATGCGGACAATGCGGCGTGGGTCGCCCTCGTCATGCAACGCAACGTGCGAGATGTGACGCCGGTCCTTGGGGCGCAAGGAGGCGCCGCAGCGGCGCGCGCGCACGTGGAAGCTGCGTTGATGTACCGGCAGGCAGCGCTGTTGGCAGCACATGCGATTTTGGAGACGTTTGGGAAGACGCCCGATCCCACGGATCCCGCGGGGGTTGCGCACCTGCTCTCCGTGAGCCACGCGATTGTCGGTGACCGTGAGGCGGCACGAGCCGCGTCGTTGGCGCTTCCGGTTGGCGACCCAACAGCGCTCTGGCACGAACCGTGGAAGCAGTGGTTGGCGGGCCCGGCGGTCTGGCCGCCCGACTTGGCGGCCTTGCCCTTGGGCCTGCCCCCTCCGACGCCAGGGGGGTGGCCCGCGGGGGCTCCGACGCCGCACTACAAACTTCAGGAGCGGGTTGCCGGCGGCATTGAGCGCGAGCTGGGCGATCCGGGTGCGTTGGTCGCGCTCGGGTTGTGGCACGACGCCACGGCTCGGGTGGTGATGCCCGAGCTGTCGGGTGAACTCGACGCGTTCAGCGCCGGCTACCGGTACCCGGTCGAGCCTCCGAGCCCAGGCGCGCCGCTGTCGATGCCGATGCTATTCGGCAGCGATCTGATGGTTCCTCAAGACGGACCTTTCCTCAGTGCGGTGTACGGGCCGGAGGGCAAAGGCGCTGTAGACACGTGGAAAGACAAGTCGGTCATCGCATGGTTGGCGTTCTCGTCCCGGGGTGCTTCGGGAGGGATCGACGCGTCGATCGCCGCGGATCGGGTTGCGAGCCTTCGGGACGCGCTGTTGGCCGCTTCCGCGGCACGCACGGGTGGGAATACCGAGTCCCACCATCGGGTGTTCAGCGACATCGCGTTGGCCGGGTCGCTCCGCGCGTTGGCCCTGGTGGCCGAAGTCGAAGGGGATCGCGAGGTCAGTGGGCTTTTGCGGATCAATGCGTGGGAACACAGCCAAAAGGCGACCGCTTGGCCCGTGGGTCTGCTCGCGTTGGCGGCGTGGGACGCCTCGAACCGTTACCCGTCGCGGGCACTCGACATCTTGCATGCCCAAATACGTCGTTTTCCAGAGCTGGACCCTGCCCGGTACGCCCTCGATGCCCTTGCGCTCCGCGTAGGGCGAGAGCGACCGGGTGAGACCCCAGGCATCTGAAGGAGATTCTCCCCGATGGCAGTGAAAACGATTCGTCGCACCCTCGCCAGCCTTGCGCTGCTTGTGGCGGCTGTGGGTTCTGTCGGCGTCAGCTACTACGAAGAGTCGCTGCCGAGCACGCTCAATCCACTGTTCGCACGCACCATGGTGGACCATCGGTCGCTTGAACTGGTCTTCGATCGACTGTACTACCGGTCGGCCATCACCAACGAGCTCAAAAGCCGCTTGGTGGCCACGCATGAGGTGCTTGGAGAGGGCAAGCAGCTCAAGATCACGCTGCGAGAGGGCGTGAAGTGGCACGACGGCAAGGACCTGAGTTCGGACGACATTTGCTTCACGATTTCGGCGATGTTGGACCCCAAGACGCCCTCTACGGTCGCAAAGGAGTTTCGCGAAGCGATCGTGAAGTGTGAGTCTTTCCCTAAAGAGAACGCGGCGGTCATTACCTTCTCCAAGGTGTACCACAACCCGCGGGAACGAATCGCGTTCGCCGTGCTCCCGAAACACGGTTTCACGGGCACGACGATTACACCCGATTTGGATTTCAGCAGTCGGCCGATCGGTACCGGGCCGATGAAAGGTAGCAAGGGTCGGCGTGAGGTGAAGTTCACCGCTTTTCCCAATGGGCACCACAACGCCGCCATCGCCGAACTCGTCCAGGCCGAGGGTGGTGATCCGTTCGTCCAGGTTCGAACCTTGCTCAACGCGGGCGTTCAGGGCGTCATTTCGGTGTCGCCGCAGCTCAGGCCTGAGGTGGCTGCGAACGACGACGTCGCACTGAAGTCCTATGACCTTCGGAGTTGGTGGTTCATTGCCCTCAATACGATATCGGGCCCCCTCAAGGACAAACGAATTCGTCAGGCGCTCGACGCGTCGCTCGATCGCAATTCGCTTCGCGAATTGACGATCGGCGTGGACCCAAACGATCCAAACCCGCCCTGCGAGTTCGTATCGGGCCCCTTCGTACAGTCCTCGCCGTACTACAACCGTGCGATCAAGGGCCGACCCACCGCGGACCTGGCGCAGGTCAAGTCGTTGATGGCCTCTGCCGGCGCGACGGAACAACACGGGCGGTGGATACTCAACGGGGCCCCGATCACGCTGCGGATCGGCATGAACGCGCCGCTAGATGTGGAGGCCAAGGACCTTCTGAACCAGGTCGGCAACCAGCTTCAGAGTGCGGGTTTCGACCGGCAGGTCTTCCGCGTTTCCAGCGACGATTGGACGCTCAAGGCGGTCACCGGACAGCTGAGCAAAGAGTACGAGGCGCTCGTCGGCAAGTGGTCCTTCGGCGTCGTCGAAGACGTCAACCCGATGTTCCAGACGCGTACCGCCGACGGTCGAGGTGCGTTGAACGTCTTCAATTACTCGAACAAAGAAGTGGACGCGCTACTTCAGCGCTTCGACGCGGCGCGGACGGATACCGAGGCGCAAGACGCCTACCACGACCTACACGCGCTCCTGGCTACGGACCTGCCCTACCTGTTCTTGTGGCGCCTAGACACGAAGTCAGCGTGGCGCAACGAGGTTCGCAACAACACGATTTCGCCGTACTTCTACTTCACAGAGTTCGACGGCTGGAAGTTGTAGTTCTGCATGGCCGCTGCCTGGGTCCGACCGGCGCTGCGGGTCGCTTCGGCGGCGGCGCTTCCTTTTGCGGTACCGGCGCTGGTCACAGGCGCGTTGTGGGCTCTTCCGGGAGATCCGGCTGAGATCATCTGCCCGCCTGGGATCTGCACGGGCACGGCGGAGTTGGCACAACGATGGGGCTTGGATCAGGGGCCGTTGTCGTTCTATCTGGGGTGGATGGGCAACGCGCTGACGGGCGCCTTTGGCAACAGTTGGCGTTTGTCGCAAGGGTTTCCGGTCGCCGACCTGTTGATAGAAAGCGCCCCGGTCACCGCGGCGCTTCTTGCGCTCGCTGCCGTGCCGATGATCGTCGCGAGTGTCTTCGCGGCGTCGGGCCGTCATCCCAGAGCCCTGGAGCGTGTGTGGTGGGCCTTTGGTCTGGCGCCGGCGGTGGTGCTCACCCTGGTTGCTGCGGCCTTTGTGGAGATCCGCTACGGGGCGTTGTCGCATGATGGCTGGCCTGCAATTCTGCGTTTGTTGCTGGGGGCAGGGGTCCTCGCACTCTCCGACGGCGCGATGTCCGACGCCGTGGGCGCCACACGGGCGGTCTTCGAGGGGGAAAGGGCCCAGCGCTACGCCTCGATGGCGATGCTGCGAGGGGAGAGCGTATTGGCGAACACGCTGCCCAATGTGCTGCCTGCGCTGGCGGGGCAGTGGCGGGCGCGGTTGTTGGGCGTGTTGTCGGGCACCGTCGTGGTGGAAGTGGTGCTCGGAATCCCAGGCCTAGGGGACTTGTTGTGGGCTGGCACACTGTTGCAGGACTTCGGGGTCGTCTTGGCCGGCGCCTGGGCCTTTTCCTGGCTCAGTGCCTTGTTGCTGCTGTCGCAGGCGCTCGTTGAACTGGGGACCGTGTGGTGGGTGCGGCGCGCCCCTGCGGGAATCGCGTGACGTTCAGCGATCGTCGACTGCCTCTGGCCATCGCAGCTTCCGTGGGGGTGATCCTCGGCGCCTTCGCGCTGATGGCCCCGGATTTTTTGCCGACGCCCGAACTCGGGAATCGGTACGCGAGCCCGTGGACGACGCCTCCGTTCGGGACGGATGAACGCGGAATTCCGTTGTGGACTGTCGCCGCTCAGGGGGCAGCGATCGTGGCGCTGCCTGCGTTGCTGGCGGGGTTGGTGGTGGCTGCGGCGGCCACGGCGGCCGGGCTCTTGCGTTGCAGCAGTTGGGTCCGCCTCGACGCCGCCGTGCAGTTGGTAGGCGAGATGGTCGGGGCGTTGCCTCGGATGGTCGTCGTCCTGGTCGTAGCTGTGATGATGCCACGCACAGCGAAGGGGCTGCTTCCCGTTGCGTTGACATGGGCGTTGTTGGCGGCGCCAGGGGCGATGGACGAAGCGGCGGCAGCGGCGGGTCGGTTGGGGGGCGCCCGATTTGTGGAGGCGCTTCGCGCCCACGGTTTCTCGTCCACGCGGATCTTGTTGTTGCACGTCGTCGGCTACAATCTGCGTCCGGTGGTGGCCCGTGTGGCTGCGGAGACTGCGATGCAGGTGGTCTACCTCGAGATCGCGTTGTCTTATTTGGCGGTCAGTCAGGGCGAACCTTCGTTGACGCACCTAGACAGTGAATTCAGCTGGGCAAACTTACTTTATCAGGGATATTCTGCGCTGCTAGGCGAGCCGTTGTGGCACGCCGGTGTGCTCGGCTTGGGCTTGGTCGGCCTCGTCGCCGTCGCCGCGCTGTCGGCGCGCTCGGCAGCGAGGGCGCGATGACAGACCGACTCGTTCTGCGTGGGCTCGCCATGCGATCGGCCCACCAGGTGCTGGTGGAGGGCGTTGACCTTGTGGCGCGAGCGGGGCGGATCACAGCGTTGGTGGGCGCTTCTGGAAGCGGAAAGTCGCTGACCGCTCGTGCCGCGATGGGAATCGTGGATGTGTTGCCCGGGTTGTTCGCGGGGAGCCTGTGCTACCCAGAACTTTCTGGCCAAGATTTCTTTTCGGGCGTCGCCGGTGCGGGGCTTTCCGGTCAGGCGGCGTTGGCCGCTCGAACATCCAGCCTTCGCGGATCCTATGTGACGTACGCACCTCAGTCTGCGGCGTCGGCGCTCAACCCGGGTCGGACCATTGGCACGCAAGTGGCGATGGCCGTGGCGCGTCGCCGGACGCCCGTTGCGGATGTCGCGGGTACCGTGCGGGTCGTGCTGGAGGAGGTGGGTTTGCCTGCGCATACGGCGCGGGCCCTTCCGGGCGAGTTGTCGGGTGGGCAGGCCCAACGCGCGGCGTTGGCCGTGGCGATTGCGCCAGAGCCTGCCGTGCTCATCGCCGACGAGCCTGAGACGGGACTTGACCCGGTCCTGCGCCGCCTCGTGACCGAACGCATGCTGGACATCGCTGCCCGCCATGGGGTTGCGCTGGTGCTCATCAGCCATGATCACGACACGGTTCGGCGACTCGCACACGATGTCGTGCAGTTGGGGGCGCATTGACCGCCGTCGTCGCCGAGCTTCGTGGCGTGTCGAAACAATTCGAAGGGCAGGGGCCGTGGCCGTGGAGTCCGCGGCGATCCGTGGACGCGGTGTGTGACGTGTCGCTCGAGCTGTTCGCGGGCGACGTGCTGGCCCTCGTCGGTCAAAGCGGTTCGGGCAAGACGACGGTGGCGCGCATGTTGTTGGGTCTGGAGCCCCCCTCCACCGGCGCGGTGTTCATCGAGGGTCGTCGGTGGGACGATTTGCCCGAATCGAGCCGGCGCCCCCTCAGGTCGCGGTACCAATATGTGCCCCAGGACGCCCTCTCGGCGCTTGATCCACAGCAGACTGCGTTGGAAGCGGTGACGGAAACGCTGTCGGTGCTCGCCGGCGTACCGGCTGCTGAGGCCCCAGACCGTGCGCGAGCGATGCTGGATCGCCTCGGGCTGGGTCGACGGTTGCACGCGCTTCCCCGGGAGATGTCGGGCGGCGAACAGCGACGGGTCACGCTGGCGCGGGTGCTGGCGCTAGATCCCGTGCTTGTGGTTGCAGATGAGCCTACGAGCGGGCTCGACGCCGATCGTCAAGCGTCAGTGCTGGAGGATTTGGTCGGCAACCTCCCCGCACATGCGGCCTGTGTGCTCGTCACCCATGACATGCCAGTGGTACGTCAGTGGTGTACCCGTGGCATGGTGATGTTGGAGGGGCGCGTGGTGGAAGTGCTCGCATCGGGCGACGCCGAGCCAACGCACCCTTATGCTCGGATGTTGTTCGACCCTTGGGGCGAACATGACCTTAGCCGTTCGGCAGAGAGGTGATGATGATTCTCCTGCTCACCACGCTTATTGCAGCGCTTGCCTGTGACGACGCAGAGCGGCTGCGTCTTGAGGACGAAGGGCGCAAACTGGCCGGGCGCAACGCTTGGGCTGGCGTGGAACGCGCGTACGAAGGGTTGGTTGCGACCCGGTGTCCGCTTGGCTTCGACCAGCACTTTCTCGGGGCGCAAAGTGCACGCTACTTGGGCAAGACGCTGGAGGTGTCTGACCGCCTCAGGGCCGCCGCCGCGTTGGACCCTCGTCCGGATCTCGACACCGAACTCTCCGCGCTCGATGAGAATTATGGTCGGGTGGAATTGAAAGGCGACGCACGCCACCCACCGTCGCTCACCCGCGCGGCGATGCCTTTCGCACCGGACCAGCGCAAGAGCATCGAATGGGCGACGCAGGTCATCGTGAACACCGGTTCTTTCCGCGGCATGTTGCCGCTCGGCGACTACACGGTCGGTGGGAAGGGTTTCACGGTCGTCCCAGGCAACGTGTTTCAGATCATTGAGGCCGGAAAGGTCAAGGCAGAGACGCCCGACGCAGACCGAGGCCTGGTGCACTGGAGCGGCCTTGTGTTGTCGGGCGGGCCCGCGTTGGTGATGTCCTCGGCGTCGACAGACCCAGTGCTCGACGCGAGTGGGCGCCAGCAATTTGCGCCCGACGATCTGTCGTCGGTTGGGGCCGGGATTCGGCTTGGGGGCGAAGTTGGGCTCACGTGGGCCAAACCTGAATTGGGAGTTGCTGCCGCCCTGGGTTGGTCTGCGGGTTTCGGAGACGACACCCTGCACGTAGTGACCGTGGACGTGGGGGCATTGCTTCGGCCTGGAAACCTACGATTTACGCTGGGACCCTCGTGGGCGCTGATGTCGGGGCGCGGCACCGGTGTGGCCCCGTGGTTCGACGTTGGGCAAAACGCTGACGTGGACCCAAACGCGGAGATCTTGTACCAAGGCTCGGCGTGGGGGCCGGGGATTCACGCGGCGGCAGGCGTCGGTTTGTTGGATTTGGGCGACCGCCTGCAAGGTCTGGTCGAACTCGGGGGTTCTTGGCACGGCGACGGGGCGCGCGGCTACGTCGACATGGGTCTCCGCTTGGGAATCATCCCCGTCGTTCCGCGCTTTGAGGGATAGAGGCGACCTATGTGCAGTGCACTCCTTTGCTTAGTGATGTCCGCGGCCTTCGCCGGGGAAGTACGTTTCGTCGGTGACGGCCACGCTTACCACCCGATGTGGTCGTTAGACGGCCGATTTCTGGCGTTCGAGGTCAATCGTTACGCCGGCAACGTCGATATGTTCATCGCGGAAGTCGCGGGTGCGATTGCGAAGGACGCCGTCCGCGTAGCCATCCCCGGCGGAAGCACGCCCTTTGGCGGTCAAGGCCAGGTGGTGGTGAACTCGGTGTGGCATCCCGAACGGGTCGCCATCTTCGAGGGCAGCAACCAGGGCGGCCAGTTCCGGATCTACAGCTACCAGCCCGGAGGCGGTGCTGCTTTCGAACTCATCCAGACGACGTCGGTACCGGGCGACCTGACATTCCCGAACGTGTCTAGGGACGGAAAGGCGATGCTCTTCATCGCTGACGCGACGGGCGCGGGCGACATCCGGAGTCGCGACACTGCGACGGGCAAGATCAGCCAGTTGACGCAGTCGAGCGCAGCAGAAATGTTTCCGATGTACACGGCTGACGGCAAGAACATTGTGTTCACGCGCAAAGCGTCGTCTACGGAAGATGTGTTCATGATTCCGGGTGTCGGGGGTGCCGAAGTTCCCGTTGTCGGTGGCGGCGGCGACCAGACTCGGCCGACTGTGGGCGAAGGCGGACGCGTCGTGTACTTTGATGGGTCGCGTGGCGAAGGCCTGTGGGATCTGGCGAGCATCGAAGGGCCAGGAGGCGCCAAACGCACCATTGGGAAGGGGGTGCGGCTACCGTTGCGGGCACGGCCTGCGCTTTCTCCAGACGGCAAATGGGTTGCCTTTACCTATGACGACCCCGTAAAGGCCGACAAGATCGTGTTGGCGCGCCTTGATGGCACCAAGTCGGTCGATGTGACGACGGAATTCCGAGGGTGCGGGGAACCGGCGGTCACGGTGCAGAACGGGCGCACGCTGTTGGCCTACTCGGCCCTGCCAAGTTCGGGCAGCGACTGGCGGTTTTTGTACGTGCAAGACGTGTCCGAGCTCCTGTTGTAGGGAGGCTGCCGGGCGCGATGATCGAAAGCCGCTCCGCGATACTCCTGCCCGCACCCGATCCCGATCCCGATCCCCCTCCCGACCCGAGGCAGCGATGCCGTTCGACCATTAGAAGCTCGATGTGTACGCCGTCGCCTTGGACTTCCTGGTCTCGCCAACGGCGTCGTTGAGCGGTTGACTGCGCGCCGATCCTCGACGTGTGCCGTCGCCTCAACCTCGTCGAGGACGCAACGCATCGGTCCCGTAAGGAGCAGCTCGATCGCGTCGTGGCGATGCTCGTAGCCTTGGCGAAGAAGCTCCAGAATGATCGCTGACGCTTCCAGGGGCGACGCCGGGAGCGGGGTCGGGAGCGGGACCGGGAGCGGGTCGGGTCAGGTCGGGTCGGGTCCGGCTTGTGGGGATCGCGCCCTGAGCTAAGGGCCCTTACCGCAGTTCCGTAAACGCTGCGCAAAACGCCTCATATTCGGAGTCCCTACAGTCCCAACCAAGCCGTCGCGAACGCCGCCACGACGGGAATCGCCAAGTTGTCGTCCACCCGTAGGCTACCGACCTCCGCTGCCGCTCCCGCCGTGCCCGCTACCGCACCGAGGCCCACCGCCGCACCCATCGGAATGCCCCACGTCAACAGCGTCAACGCCGCAAACGCCGTTCCCACGGTCGTCATGGTGAGAGCTCCCTCCAGGGTCCGTCGGCCCACCAACCGGATGCGCCCGAAGCGCCGACCCACCAGCGCCGCCGCCGGATCCCCAAAAGCAAGAACCGCAATGCCGACGGTCGCCGCTTGGGGTGACACAGTCCACGCCAACACGCACATCGCCGTTGTGTACCACGTCGCCGAGTTCACCTCCGCCACCTCATGCGCGTGCGCCGTCCGTCCGAACACGCGCATCATGAGCCCGTTGACGCCGGGAAGTACGCTCCGAGCACCCTCCACAGCCCACGCCAGCAGCGTGGCCACCGTCGCAACAACGCGCATCGCCTCCACCGACGGCAACGCATGCACGAGTCCGATGACCATCAATCCCATCCCCGCGTGCAGACCACTGCGCAGCAGATGGCCTCGTCGCATCGGCCGTTGCCCCGCCGCCAACCACACGGCCTCCAGCGCAGGTCGAACGGTGACGAACCCGACGTCGAGGCCACGTCGCACCAAAGCGCCCATCTCAACGTCGTCGCGCAACGCGCCTACCGCCACGCGAAGCGCGTCCGGATTTCGCCTGCCGACCGGATCGGTCTCTTCGAGCAAACAGCGAAGGGCTTCGAGCCGGTCCAGTGCACCCTCCTCCAGCCCAATCCGTCTAACCGACCGATCCGCCGCCGAAGGGCCAGCGCTCCGCGAGCGCGACCTCGTTATCGATGAAACGCGTTCCTATGGGTCCGCACCGAGGATTCCGTGCTGCTCGTTTTGCTCGCCATCGCTGCGTTGGCCAGCGACAACGCCTACCGAATCGGCATCCGCGACGTCGTGCACGTGGAGGTGTACGGAGAACCCGCGCTGACCGTAGACGCCACCGTAGACGCCAATGGCGCCCTGGTGCTCACGCACGTTGGCGCAGTGCCAGTCGTAGGGCTCACCCCATTGGAGGCCCAGGAACACATCCGCAGCGCTTACCTCGACGGCTGGTTGCGGGACCCCACACTCACGGTGCGCGTCGCCGAGTACCGATCGCAGAAGATCGAAGTGTACGGCGCCGTGAAGAAGCCAGGGCCTTACTACCTGCATGGCCCCACGACGCTACGCGAAATCCTCGGTGAGGCGGGTTGGCTGGATGCACAGAAAGCGAGTCGCAGGGTCACGGTCGCCCGCTCGAACGGCGAGTTGCTGGTGGTCACCGTCGATGACCTGATGACCGTGGGTCAGGACATGAACGTCCAGTTGGCCCCGAGCGACGTCGTCAACGTCGCCGAGGACGTGTACGTCTACGTCACAGGCGCAGTGAAGCGGCCCGGCGAAATCGCCTTTCGCGAAGGAATGACCGCTACGCAGGCCATGACGGAGGCTGGCGGCTGGACAGAAGTGGCCGCACTAGGAAGTGCCTACATCCTGCGCGACGCCGATCGACTTCCGGTAAACCTCCGGCGCGTTCAGCGGGGCAAAGAGGCTGATCCCACCTTGCTCGCCGGCGACACGCTCATCATACGGGAGTCGGCTTTCTAAGGGCGATGGCCGTCCCGATCAGCGCCCATACAATCCACTGGGGCGTGGGGCGACTCATGAATGCGTTGCTGAACAGATCCGCCGACGCACTCGCAACAAACAGGCCCCACGCCAGCGCAAAAGCGTTTTTGTCGCCGGCTCGGCGCGCCTGCCACAGCAACCGCCCCCACAGGACCCAGCCCGCCACCCACAGACCCAGGCCCACAAGGCCTGTCTGAAACAGGAGCGAAAGCCACTCAGCGTGCGGGTCTACGGGCTTCCACAACCGCAAATGCCCTCCGAGCCCAAGACCAAAGAACCATTCCGACGGCGACCGATCCGCAAACGCCGCCACGGCGTCCCGCCAAATCGCCCATCGGCCCGTTCCAATCAGCCCCCAGCCACCCGGCGGAGGGACGCCAGTCAACAAGGCGACGACGTCGGTCCGGCGCGCGACAGCGACGGCAACAGCAATCACCAACGACCCGCCCATCGCAAGCCGCCGAGCGCCCAAAGACCACGCCCAAACCCCGACAAAGACGCCAACCACGACCCAACCCGTGCGAACTTGCGTCAGCGCCAACGACAGGCCCGACACGGCACATACGGCGGCCGCTCCGAAACGCCGCGCACCGGAGCCCGACCAGGCCGCCGCGAGGCCCACGCAGGTGAGCACCGCAAACGTCATCGCCGCATTGTGCACGTTCGCGTACGGCCCGAGCCAACGAACCTGCCCATGCTCCACCACGGTGGTCGGACCCACCCACAACGCAGGCACCCACGTGAACAGCAGCGGAACTGCCCCGGCGACCCACACGCGCTGCGCGATCGACGGGCCCAAGCGCCCTGAAGCCACTGCAAGCGCCAACCACCAGGGCGCAGACAGCTCCACCGCGTTGCGAAGACCGTCCCAAGGGTCCGAAGCGCGGAGTCCGCACAGCCCGCACCAAAGCGCAAATGCCCATACCAACCCGGCCAGAACACCACGGCGAGCCGCTCCCACGGCTGAGATCGCCGCAAGAAGCCCAGACAACGGCGCCGAAACCGCAGACCCAAGCAGCTCGCCGACCATGCGAACGGCGGGCACCCACGCCGCGAGGTAGAGCGCGAGCGCACCGATAGGAGGCGCGCTTTGTCTCGGGTATTGGTCACCGGCGGGGCGGGATTCGTCGGATCTCATCTGTGCGAACGCCTGCTCGCCGACGGGCACGATGTCACCGCGGTGGACAACCTCAAGACGGGCTCCGAACGCAACGTGGCGCACCTCGTCGGTTCGGACCGATTCAGGTTCCTACGCGGCGATGTGCGAGACCCTATCGACCTAGCCGTAGACCGCATCTTCAACCTCGCGTGCCCCGCAAGCCCGGTCCACTATCAAAACGACCCGATCGGGACGATGCTCACAAGTGTCGTCGGCATGGCAAATCTCCTCGACCTCGCGCGGGCAAGAGGTGCCCGCATCCTGCAAGCCTCTACCTCCGAGGTGTACGGCGACCCACTCGAACACCCGCAGCGCGAAACGTATGTGGGGCATGTGGACCCCATTTCTACGCGCGCCTGCTACGACGAGGGCAAACGGGCCGCTGAATCGCTGTGTTTCGACGCGCTTCGCACTCAGGGTGTCGACATCCGGGTCGTACGCATCTTCAACACGCACGGCCCTCGGATGGCCTTCGATGACGGCCGCGTCGTGAGCAACTTCGCCGTTCAGGCGCTGCTCGGACGCCCCCTCACGCTCACAGGTGACGGTACCGCAACCCGATCCTTCCAATACGTCTCGGACCTCGTCGAAGGCCTGGTTCGCATGATGGACCAGGACGGTTTCCACGGGCCGGTAAACCTTGGGAACCCAGATGAAATCACCGTGCTCGACCTCGCCCATCGAATCCTCCGCCTGACCGGGTCAACGTCTCCGATTCAGTATTTCCCCCGACCGGACGCAGATCCGCGCCAACGTTGCGCGGACATCACGCTTGCGCGCCAGCGTCTCGGCTGGGAGCCGGTCGTCGGCACCGACGAAGGTATCTCCCGGACCGTGTCATGGTTCAAGTCGGCACTCGGCTCTACTCCGCGCTAAGGTGCCGCCTGAGGGCGTTGTGGAAGCCGAGCACGGAACCTCTTCTGAATCCGCGCTGGCGCAACGTCTAGAAGACGCCTGGGCCGTACTGGTCACCCAGCGCAACTTCATCCTCGGTTTCGCCGGCGTCGTGCTGGCGCTGGTCGCGGTTGGCAGTCTGATTTCCACGCGCCAGTACCAAGGCGTTGTGCTCGTTCAGATCAGCCCCGTTACCGGTCAGGAAGTGGCCGTTCGCGAGGTGTTCGAGTCAGATCAGAACACGATGCGAAACACCCGCCAGTTCTACCGAACCCAAATGGAGATCATGGAGAGCGACCCCGTTCTCGAAGGGACCGCCCGAAAGTTCTTGGAGGCCTACGGCCCCGACACGATGACCGCGGCCAGGGTGGGACTCGTCAGCGACATCGAGCCCGTTCCCAACAGCGAACTCATGACACTTTCGAGTATCTTGCCCGATCCGGAGCAGGCCGCTGCTTTGGCGAACATGCTCGCCCAAACCTACAGCGAATACAACCTCAACGCGCGTCGTGAGGCGAGCCTGGACGCAAAAGTCTGGTTGCAGAAACGCCTCGAGGAATCGCAACAGCGCATCATCGATGGTTCAAACAAGTTGGTCGACTACCAGAAACGTACCGACCTGGCCGACGCTCAGGAGCTGATCAACGAGGTGTCCTCTCGGGTAGGCTCGCTCGCGAAAGAAAAGGGTGAAAGCACCACGACCCGGGTCGTCTTGGAAACGTCCCTCGCGGCCCACGAATCGATGCTCAAGCGGAGGGAGATCCTTGAACTCGCAAAAGACCTCGCCACCCCGGAGTTGGTAAGCCTGCTCCAGACCTACGGCGCAGCGTCTACCGAAGCGGCCCAGGCCGCAGCCCGCTATGGCGAAAAGATGCCAGAACGGCGGCTTGCGGAGGCCAACAAGGGGGGCGTGTTGGAGGCCATCACCGGCGAGGTGGAGAAGCGCGTCAATACCGAACGAATCCAACTCCGGATTGCTACCGCGAAGGACGAGAGTCTAGGCCGCGCGCTCGATACCGCCAAGGCGGAGATGTTGGCTCGGCAAGGCGTCACCACCCAGTACGAGTCCATTCGGCTTGACGTGCAACGGGCCCGCGACCTGTTCGACAAGCTGTCCAAACGGGACGACGAACTCGACCTTGCGGCCAGCACCCAACTCAACAACGTGCGCATCATTGAAGCCGCACGGCCCAACGACAGCGCAATCAAACCCGACGTTCCGTTGAATATGCTCATCGCGTTGGTGTCCGGCTTGTTGGGCGGCATGGTGCTTGCGTTGGCACGCGCGCAACTCGACGACACCATCCGGTCGCCGATGGACATCGCAGCCTTTGTACGCGTCCCGTATTTGGGCCTGGTTCCCCAACTTCTGGACGTGTCCGACCCCACCGAACGGGCGCTGTACACCCACAAACATCCAAAATCCGCGGCCGCAGAAGCGATGCGCGCCATTCGCACGATGCTGGAACTCAATCCGAGCGGAATTGGGTTGAGGCGGATTCTCGTTACCAGCGCCGTCGCGTCGGAAGGCAAAACCGAATCCACCGTGCGACTCGCGGTTTCTTACGCGAACCTGGGTCGCCGCGTGCTGCTCATCGACGCCGACCTTCGGCGCCCCCGTGTGCACCGCGTGTTCCAGCAGGAACGGGAACCCGGACTCACCGAAAGCCTGTCCGGGCGGCACGTGGAGCCCCGCGCCACCGAAGTCCCCAACGTCTTCATTCTCCCTGCGGGCGCATCGGTCGAGCGCCCCAACGAGTTGCTCGCCAGCGACCAAATGACTCGTATGCTGGAAGAATGGTCGAGCAAATTCGACATCGTGCTCATCGACACGCCCCCGGCCCAGGTGTTGTCAGACGCGATGTTGCTGTCGCGTAGGGTCGATGGCGTTGTCCTCGTCATCCGCAACGAAGCCGTCTCCCGGCAATTGGTCCGAGACACCGTGCGCCGCTTGCAACAGGTCGGTGCCCCGCTCATCGGCGTTGTCGTGAACGCAGTGGCCACGACCGGCCGCGCTTACAGATACCGATCCTACTACGGCTACGGCTACGGCTACGGCTACGGTGTCGGCTACGGAAACGATTCCAACGACAAGCCAGACGCAGCGGCGGGCTAGGTCACGGCCTAGCGCTTCTGCCCTGCCTGCTGCGCTCGTCGTCGCGGGTTGCGCAGTCGTGTTGCTCGGCAACGGCGGCGTCCTGCCCGAAGCCCGCGCCTTGGGCGCCTTGTTGGTGGCAGGTAGCCTCGCCGGGCTTGCGGCGTTTTCCGATGCCCGACTCGCGCGCGCAGAGGTCGCCCGAACGATTGGGATGGTGTGGGCTGCACTTTCCCTCGCTACCGCCGCTGGACTCCTTCCGCTTCCACACGCACTGCTCGCGTTCGTTGCAAGGGGAACCGCCGACGCGCGACCCGACAATGCTTGGTGGACGGTGGCCGTGCGCCCCGGAGACGTCGTCGACAGCCTCGCCTTCGGCACCCTCGCCGCAAGCGTCACCTTGGCCGCTTCCACGGCGTTGGTCGCCCGCAGACGCCCAATCCATGTGTTGCCTTACGCCCGAATCGCTCTCGCCTGTTGGGTCGCCCTCGGCCTTCTTCACGTTGCAACGGGTTCTCATTCAATTCTAGGATTGATCCCACACCAAAATCAGGTCGCCACGTTCTTCGCGCCCATGGTGAACTCGAATCACTTTGCGACCGTTATTTTGCTGCTTCTTCCCTCCGCGACCTTCGCGCTCCGAACGCGCACTGCGGAAACGTTCACCGCAGGTTTGATCGCTGCCATCGCCTCGATCGCCGTGCTGCTCACAGGCTCGGTCGCCGCTATCGCGCTGCTCCCGCTCGCTTGGCTCGGCCACAACGTGTCTGCGAAACGGGGGCTTGGGCTCGCAGCCGCGACCGTGGCGACCGCGATCGTCGCCATTCCCATTGCAAACGTGTTGCATCGGGATTGGATTGGGGACTCAATGGGCGGGCGTCTCGGTCATTACCAAGACGCGCTGACGCTGTTCCCTGCCTTCCCCGTGTTCGGAATCGGCGGAGGTGGATTTCATGCGGCTTTTCCCCGTGTTGATTCCGACGGCGTCTTTCACAGCCTCGGCCATCTGCATAACGACGCCGCTCAGTGGCTGCTCGAGCGGGGCCTGTTTGGCGCCTTGTGCGTTGCCGCGGCCGCCCTTTTCCTGAAACGAGGGTGGAGACCGGTCACCACAGAGCCCGCACGCGCGCCGGCGATGCTTGGACTCCTGCTCGTCGCCATTCACAGCCTCGTTGACTTTCCACTGCACCTCGCCGGACCCGCAGTCGCGACAGCCGCCGCGGCCGGTCTGGTCCTCGCCGCCGGTACCCGCAACGCCGACGTCGCCCCAGGCGCGGTGCGCAGGATACTCGTGGGGATGGCCGTTCTGTGCCTCACCGCGGGTCTGTGGGAGGCGCGCACGGCAATCGCCAACGAAACACTCAATCGCCCCGTTCCCACCCGGCTGGGACTGATCCTGTTTCCCAATGACCCTCGTGTCGCATTGTTCCAGGGACATGCCGCACTTCGGAACCACGACAACGCTGCGGCCGCCGTTATGGCCACCCAGGTCGCGGCCGACCACCCTGACGACAGCAATCTGCTTCGAAAAGCTGCCGTTCTGCTGGCCGCCACCGGCGACGCCACGACAGCCGACGCGTGGCTCCAACGAGCCGTAGAACGGTTCCCAGCGGACTCGCGTGCGTGGATCATTCGGGCTCGATTGGCGAGGGCAGACGGTAACCCCGTCGCAGTGAAATATTACGCCGCAGCCTTAAGAGCCGGTCCGTCCAACAAGGCGCTTCTGGACGAAGCCTTCGCCGTGCTCCCTGTCTCCGCGGCCTGGGTCGACGAGTTGCAAGACGCGCCCGCCTACACGCTCATTCTCCTTTCGAAACGGGCGCGCGCCGAGCAGGACCCGTGGGCGGAAGCCGACGCCCTGTGGCGGGCGATAGAACGAAATCCAGAGGCCTATGGAACCCTTGCCGACCTCGGTCCCGTGCTGGCTCGCGCTGGAAAACCCGCCGAGGGGGAGGCGTGGTTGCGGCACCTGGTCGCGGACGACCGCAGGCATTGGCGCGCTTGGCTGGCTCTAGGGGAATTATTGGCGGACGATGGCAAACCCGAGCAAGCCGTCGGCGCCTTGCTCACCGCCGGGGATGGCCTGCCCAACGCGCTCGCACGGGCCGTGGACGTGACGTGGTCGTTCGCCGGTGTGGACGCTGCGCGGGTGTTGCTGACCCGGCTGGAACAGGAGGGTCGAATGAATCCCTGGTTACATCTTGCGGCCGCGAGATTGGACGAGTCTGACGGGCAAACCGCGCGCTGCGAACAGCGTATCCTTCGCGAGGGTTTATCGGATGGCCCGCCAGTGGCTGCTGAGGCCAAAAGCCTGTTGGCAAGATGTACACGCTGATCCTATTCGCGTCCTGCTCGACCGGGGATGGCGATGTGTTTCCCTCGGAGGAGGTTTTGGTTCCTCCCTTGGAGGGTCCGCAGTGGACATCCGACGTCAGCCTGGACCCTGGTGACGCAGGAGCACCGCTGTCGCGCATCGTTGTCGGGCATACCGACCGCGAAAGCACGCTCCACATCGTCATCGACGATGGCGGCGGCGAAATCGATCTCACCACTCTCTTCCCCACAGTGGACCACGAATTCCCCCTGACAGGATTTCAACCCGCCGTACCCGCGACCGTCACCGTGACCCCCCTCGCAGACGGCGTCGCCGGGGAAGCGCTGACCTTTGAGGTGTTGGCCGACGGGCTGCCCGAGACCTGGCCGCGAATCGACGTGCAAGAGCGCCAAATCGAGCGCGTGGCGCCAGGGTGGACCCTGGTCGGATTCGGTCGTGCGGGAGACAACACCGCAGAGTTCGCCGCAATGTTGGACAATTACGGCGCTGTGCGGTGGATTCGGGAGAGCGCTACCGACGTCATCGACATTCGGCCCGCGGGTCAAGGCCTGGTTTCTGGTGTTCGCCTAGGCGAAGCCTTCGTTTGGGACATCGCTGGGCGCGTGCAAAACGCGTGGACCCATACCGGAAATCTCACCTCCACCGGCATCCCCCTCACAGACCTCGGTGTACACCACGACCTGGTTCGTAAGCCTGATGGCACCTGGTTGACCCTCGTACTCGCCCAAACAGACGTGGAGGCGTACCCAGTAGACTACCTGAGCGCGCAACAACGGGCGCCGGCGACCATTGCCGACGAACACCTCGTGAATTTCCGCGACGACGGCAGCGTCATCAGCGAATGGTCGCTGTCGGAACGATTGGACCCCGAACGCATCGGCTACGGCGGCCTGCTCGACCGTTTCGGGCTCGGCATGGATTGGGGTCACGCCAACGCCGTGAGTTGGAACGACGAGCGGCAGGAGGTCGTCGTTTCGTTACGACACCAAGACGCAGTCGTCGGCCTCGATGGCAGCAGCGGCGATCTGACGTGGATCCTGGCGAACCCCGACAATTGGATCGACGACCTAGCCGACAAGCGCTTGGATGGTGACTTTGCCTGGTTCTTCCATCAACACGCCCCTGTGCCCGTGGCCGGCGGCATCCTGCTTTTCGACAACGGCAATGAGCGCGCCAGCCCATTCACCGAAACCGACCGTGTGGCGGACGCAGCCAATTCCAGTCGGGTCGTGCGCTATGACCTTGACTACGAAGACCGCGTCGCGGAAGAGGCCTGGGTCTTCGATACCACGATCCTGGGGAAGGCCTTCAGCAACCGCGAAGGGGATGCGAACGTGCTCGATAACGGAAATATCCTCACCGTTTGGGGCAGCGTCGGATTTATCGAAGGCAACCCTGTGTCGGCCGACAACCTCGGCGACTACGTGGTCCTGCTGATCGAAGTCACGGATTCGTCGCCGCCGGAAACCGTGTGGCAGCTTCAATTGTGGACACCCCCTGACGTGTACGCAAACGGCTGGACCGCCAACCGTGCGGTTCGCGTCGCAAACCCTTGGGACGGGATTGCCAATCTCAACGGGACGCTGCCGTGAGTCTTCCCGCTACGGGTTTCCAACTCGGACCGATTCGCTTGCCGCAAGGCTGGCAATTCGCAGGACTCATTAGCGCGATTGCGCTCGGGCTCGCGTTGCAGGCGTATCGCGGGAGTCCACTGGGAATCGTCGCGCTCGTGGTCGTCCTGTTGTTTGCCGCCGCTATCGAGATTCCTGCGCTGGGAACAATTCCCCTTATCGTCACCATGGCTTCTGTTCGGCTCGGCGCGATGAGCGCCAACGTCGGAGGTGTGCCGCTCACGGCCTCTAAGCTCGCCATGGGGGGCCTCATCGCTGTTGTGGTCAGCCGGTGGGTCACCGGACGCCACCGTGCACAACCGTTTCACGCGCTCACGCTGCCAATGGCGGCAGTGTTGGGCAGTATGACCTTTGCCTACTTCGTGCGTGTCGAGGAGGACATCGGAGACGTCGGCCGTATCGGCCTCCTCACCGCCTGGATGCTCGTGATCATGGTTCACGTCGTCCCGTTGGCGGTCGACGCGTTCGCCATTCGACGGGTCGGCGCATTCTTCGCTGTGACCATGTGGTTGGCCGTCGTCGTCGCGCCTTTCGTCGCGCTCGCCGACTCCGACGAACGCAGAACGGAGGGGTGGTTTGGTGACCCCAACCAACTGTGTTCCATGGTCTTACTCAGCACATTGACAGCGCTCGGGGTCGCTACTGCCGTCACCAGCACGTGGCAACGCCGGGCCCTCTCCGTGCTTGTCGCCGCATCAGCGCCCTTCGTCGTGCTGCAAACCGGCTCCCGGGGCGGTTTCATCATGATCCTCGCCTGCGCGCCCCTGTACCTACGCATGGTCCGAAAGGACGTCGGCGTGCTGGTCTTGACCGTGCCACTCGCCCTGCTCGCCGCAGCCTGGAACAGCAACGACCTCGAATACCTGATGACACGATACAACGCCTTGTGGTCCGAACAAGTGTGGGGTCCGGAAACAGGCGAGGGTGTGGACAGCATCGAAGGTCGGATGTTGTTTCAGCGTCTCGCGTGGAACGAGTTCTTGGCGCATCCGCTGAGCGGAATCGGACTCGGCGGCTTCCATGCCGTATCCATGGATTATTTCCCCGGCATGAGCCCACGCGATACCCACAACAGCATTTCCAAATTCACAGTAGAACAGGGGTTAGTAGGCGTCGTCACCCACAGTTGGCTCGCCTGGTCTTTGTTTCGGATGGTAAGGGAAACCCTTTCACGGCCGATTCCACCGTGGCACTACCAGATGGTGCTCGGCGCCAGTTTCGGCATTGTGGGGTGGACGTTGATGAACCTCACCATCGGCGATTTAATGCAGAATGCCATTGCCTGGTTCGTCATCGGACTCCTGGTTATCCTTCATCGCGCCTCGGAATTGCAACCGGAGACACCGGCATGATGATGATTGGAACGAGGCCCGTGGGCGCAGCTGCACCCTGCCTCATCGTGGCCGAAATCGCCCAAGCACATGACGGAAGCCTCGGCGTTGCCCACGCCTACATCGACGCCGTCGCCAACGCCGGGGCTGACGCCGTCAAATTCCAGACCCATATTGCGGCAGCGGAGTCGACAGCACGGGAACCCTTCCGTGTTCGATTTTCCAAACAAGACGATACCCGATTCGACTATTGGAAACGGATGGAGTTTCGTGCGACGCAGTGGCGTGGGCTGCGCGATCACGCCGTGGAAAGGGGTTTGCTCTTTCTATCGTCACCCTTCTCCTTCGAAGCCATTGACCTACTCGAAACACTCGACATGCCGGCCTGGAAGGTCGGCTCCGGGGAGATTTCCAACCTCCCATTCATCGACCGTCTGGCAGCGACCGGAAAACCCGTGCTGCTGTCGAGCGGACTCGCCGGTTGGGGCGACCTGGACCGCGCTGTTGGCGCAGTTCGCGCCCGCGGCGCCCCCGTGGCCCTCTTTCAGTGCACGACCGCCTACCCCTGCCCACCCGAACGTTTGGGCCTCAATGTGCTCGCAGAACTGCGCTCGCGGTATGATTGTCCGGTAGGGTTGTCGGACCACAGCGCGCGCACCGCCGCGGGCATCGCTGCTGTCGCGCTTGGCGCCAACCTGCTTGAGGTGCATGTCGTATTTCACGCGGGTTGTTTCGGGCCCGACACGCCCGCGTCGCTCACGGTAGAAGGCCTTGCGGACCTCGTGTCCAGCGTGCGATTCGTAGAGACGGCGCTTCGAAACCCGGTGCAAAAGCAAGACGTTGACCCAGCCCTGCGGGCCATGTTCGGTCGCAGTGTTGTGGCGGCCAGGAATCTGCTCGCCGGTACTGTTCTGACGGCAGGCGACCTCGCCCTCAAGAAACCAGGCGGCGGATTGCCCCCCGAACGCCTCAGCGGGCTCATTGGCCAGGTGTTGGTTCGTTCGCTCGAGAGGGACGCGGCCCTACAGGACACCGACCTGGTCTGACGCTTCAGTCCGCGCTCCCGCCCATCGGAAATAGCTCCAATTCCGTCATCGCGTCGACGCCAATCCATCCGTCCTGTCCCATTTCGCGCGGTACACTTCCGAAAAACTGGATGTGAGACGGTCTCTTGTCGTCCCCTTCTTCATACCGCAAAGCGGCGATTCGTTCCATGCGGCGCCCGGCCGCCTCCGCTACCGTTCGCACGGCCCGACACACGGCTCCCTCGTGCTCAAATAGGTCCACACACAGGGTCAACACCGCGCTCGCCGGGTCCCCGTACCCACAAATGTTTCGTACAAGGTCGTCGATTCCGAATGGCACTTCCCCCAACACGTGCCAACGTTCGAGCTCTCGGCCGCGAAACACAAACACTGCAAGGCCCTCCAAGCCCTGTTCCCACGCCGTCGTCTCTTGGCCCAGCCCGACGATCACGTTGATCGCCGCAAGAGCATCCGCCGGCATCTCCGCGGCCGCCGGCGCACTGTCGGAACGGCAGAAGATCTTTGGGAGCGGCACCTGCGCAGCGGGTAGCAGGTCAATCGGCGGTCCAGGCCGCGCGAGGGACACCGCTGGTCCGCCAATTTCCGCCAGCCCCACCCCTGAAGTCACGTGAAAGGGCGCGTCCACCGACCCCAAGCCGCCGGGAAGCCGACGAAAACGCCGTACGCCCATCCAGAACGACCGCGCTTCGTCATTTCTAGCCGCGAACACCCACGCGACTCGTCCATCTGCGTCCTCGTCGGACCCGCACAGCAGCCTATGCTCGACGTCCACGCGGTCCGCGAGCGTCAAAAACGTCCCCAACGGATCGCCCTGCGCGGTTGTCAGGTCAATGTCCTCCAAGTGGTCGTCACACACCAACCACAGCCGCGGCGTGACCCGCGCAGTGCGAGCCATTTCATCCGTCACCCGTTGCAGCATCCACCGCTGCACCGCGTCACTGTCATAGGGCGACAAACCGTCCAAACCGCGCCGAATCGGGCGGACCGCAGACAACTGACCTCCGATGTTTCCTCCTACCCAGGTCGACGCCCGCGTGTTCAAGGAGTCAAGCTGATTATTGCCGCCCTTACGGCGACCGAGGTGGTGGTATGGTGACGATGCTTTCAACCCTGCTACTTCCCGCGGCATGGGCTTCGGAGGCGCCCACGGACGCGCCCGCACCGGTGGCTGAGCCCGTCCCGACCCGCCTCGACTTGATCTCGGAGATGCTGGCCTTGTCCAGCCAATCTCAACAGATCGAAGCGGCCGTGACCGCCGGTCTCGAACCCGAATTCGCGGAGCCCGCCCTGTCCGCCATCGCGGCACGCCAAGCGGAGATCACGACAGCCCTGTGCGCCGTGGCCGTCGCCCTACCCCCGGAGGCGCCAACGGACACGGTGCCAGCGCCGGACTTCGAAGGGTCCATGGAGGTGACATTCGCCAGCGCGTACGCCTTCCGCGGGTACAACCTGTTCCAACAACGCTCCCAGCAAGACGCGAATGGACTGTTTGCGCCCTCATTCGCCGTTTCGCACAGCGAGTCGGGAATCACGGTCGGGCTGTGGGGTGCCTACCAGTTGAACGGGGCCAACCGTGTAACGATGGTCGAATCCGGCATCGGTGCCGAAACCGATTTGTACGTTTCAATCTCCCGCGACGTTAGCGATTCGATTTCCGCGAGCGCGGCAGCGACTGCTTTCTTGTACCCCTTCGCCCGACACGATGTCGCGGGCACCACATTTCCAATCTACCTCGAACCCTCGGCCGCCGTCGCGTGGTCGGGGGCGGCGGACGTTGGCCTGCAGTTGGCCTACTTTCATGGCGTACAGAACGCGTTGGCCACCTGGCGCTACCTGTACCTCCATCCCAGCGCCAGCCGCTCGATTCCGATGTCCTCCAAAGCCTCCGTCACCATCGGCGGCGGTGCCGGGTACAAATTGTATGTGGGCGGTGGATCGGTTCCCACAGACAACGTGTGGGATGGGCACGCGGATTTAGCGATGAAATTCACGTTCGACGACGGAACGTACATTGAGCCTGCCGTTCACGCAGTCACCACGGACCTCGCAGGCCAAAGTTTCGCTCAGTCTTCATTTGGTTGGTTCGGCGTGGACTTCGGCGGATCGTTGGCCGGCGAATAATCAAAGTCCGCTTTGTTCGACGTTCGGGCGGGTGCAACCCACAACACCCGCTCCCCCAACACCCGTTCGCCCGCCCGCACCCGAATCCGTTTGACGCCCGGTGTCGTTAGTGTCTCAGCGTCGAAACCCGCCCACGCCCGATGCCAGCCGGGCTGGGTATCGACGTCGCGCCACGCCACGACGTCGTCCCCATCGAGCAACTCGAAGCGGAGCAACGGCGGCGCGCTGCTAAACCGCACCTCCACCCGCACACCGTCGTCCAACCAGATGGCCAGCGCCGACCTGCCGCCTTCGTCAGGGGCGTTGCGCAGCGCCCGCAAGGTCAGCGACTGAAGGTCGGGCGCGTCAGGACCGAGGTCGGCCGCAACAGAACGCGCCGTAGAAAGGGCCCTCCCGGAAGCCGTTTGCGCAGGAAGCGCCCGCAGCGGCGTGGTTGTCCCGGAACAGCCCCCCGACGGCGTCGCCATCGGCACAGACGCCTGCAGCGCACGCACCTCCACCGCAATCCTCGGGTCCAGGGCGTGCAGGCGTTCGCGGTCAATTAGCTCCGAACCCGTTCGCGCCAGCGCCCGTCGACGCACTTCATCCCGGGCAAGGCGCTCAAACAAATCATCGAACCTCGCCAACTCCCCGCTGCCTAGCAGGGCCGCAACCTCCATCACGCCGATGGTTGTGCCGTCTATTTCCACCGCAGGCTCACCCGGAGCGCTTGTGACATCGACGTCCACCGGAAGCACAAATCCCTCCTGGTCTACGAGTGCCTCTAGAACTGCCGCGACGGCAGGGGCTCGCCACACCAAATCGTCCCTAAAATTGTACCGTCCACCGGCAATCGTCCACCCGCGAACGGTTTCCAGCAACGACGCACCCTCAGCTTTCATGGCGCGATCGATTTCCCGAACGACGAGGGGCCCTTTCACATAATGAAGAAACTCGGCCCCATCGCCATTCGCCGTCGGTTCAAGGCTGAGCGCTCGATCGAGTCCTGGTCGCCGCCATCGTTGGTTGACATACCTTGTATAGAGCCGGTTCCAAGCCTCACCCGTGTCGTCCAAGCCCGTCGCCACCGTCGCTTCGATCTCGACCCAAGACGCGAACCCCTCCACAAACCAATGGTCGCGCGCGTCCCGAGGCATCACGCCTGCGGGCGGGTACTTGTTCATCGGGTGGGCGAACCGGTGCCCCAACAACTGCCATTCGCGCAGCTCGCCCGTGCCTTCGTAGCAGGCGCCTGTCGTCCACGCGCCGCCGAACACACCTGCGTCTTCCGGCCGGGGCAACCAAGCGAGAACAAAGGGCACGCCGGTGTCGAAGCCCACCTTTTCGTGAAACCATTGACCCAACTTCAGGCTCCCTGCGCGCAGCGATTCCGTCCGTGCGGCCTCAAAACCGTCGTAGGTCCACACCTCCAGCCGGGTGTCCCCCACACGATGGGTGTCCACACTCAGCTTCCCAACCGCGACACACGCCGATGTCAGCGCCTCCAGTGCGGCCCATTGCGGTACCTCATCGACGATCCACACATTTCCTTCCCGACGATGAGGACTGGCGATGTTCCAACCTTCCGGTACCAGGTACCGGACGGTCAACGGCCACACATCGATGTCGGGGCGCAACACCAGTCGCCCGTCAAACGTCACCCATTCGTCTGCTACAAAGCCTTGGTGCCCATGTCGCCCGAGCCCACCCGGACGGGCCGTATAGCGGATGTGCAAATCCTCAACGCCGTCTACCGTGACCTTGGCGCCCTCTTGGCGCAAGGCCACAGGGTGCCCATTGAACGTCGCTACCGGCGGCGTGAGTGGCACTTCGTCGGGGGACGCGATCCGCTCCAACAACCATTCGCCTGAGCCGCCCCTCCGCAGCAAATGCAGATCCACGCCGATGCCGTTGCCCGGATCTCTCAGGTCAAACACCACCTCCAACGACGCTGACGGCGCCGGTGTCTCGGGCACGGATGTCCCGAAAAGCAACAATGCGAGGAATGGCGGTTGAATGTCGTGCACCTACGCCGAAATGGACTTGTGGGGGCGCATCTGCTACCCTGAACAGGGTCGACCGGGGGGTCGCCCATAGGAGAAACCCATGTTGTTCGCCGCCCTCGCGGTGTCCGCGATGTTGTCCTCAGCGTCTGCGTCCACCTTTGAACGATTGTCCTTACAGGAGCTGAACGCGACGTCCGACGCCGTCGTCCAGATTCATGTAGTCTCCACCGAAGCCCGGTGGGATGTTTCCCGCAACCTCATTGAGACCTTCGCGGAGGTCGAAGTGTCCCGCACGCTGCGTGGCGAGCTCGTCACCGGCGAGATCTTCACGATCAAAGAAGTCGGCGGTTCCGTCGACAGCTACCACCAAAGCGCGGTGGGCTTTCCGTCGCTCGTCGCTGGCAATGAGCTGGTCGTCTTCCTCACCCATTGGGAACAAGACGGCAGCTGGCGTATCAACGGCTACGGCCAAGGTACCTACCGTGTCGTGACCGAGAAAGGCACCGGCAAACACCTCCTGTTGCCCGGTCCCGTCCAGGACCTGCCCAACGTCGTCGCGTTCGCGCCCGAGGCCCCTGTGGCCCCGCGCATGGCCGTAGACGCCCTCGACATCACACTCGACACCTTGAAGTAGGACTGAACCCATGAAACGCATTGTCATTGCTGTTGCGGGTGTCACGACCCTCGGCCTCGGTATCTTCATGTCCGACCCGGCAAGCGCCTACGTGCTGCTCTCCCCCACCCGCATTTGGGAAGTCAGGCCCGTCGCGGTTGAAGTCTGTACCGTCAAGGATGAGACGTCGATCGCCGCTCCTGACCTCGACTTCGGTCAAACCGCCACCAAGAACGCACTCAACAGCGTCAACGGCTGGAACGGACCGCAACCGGGTCTCGTCAACGCCTTCTTGTCCGCCAACCACTACGACCTGGGCGACGGCGTATCGACGCTGACCTTCAACGATCCGCTCAACATCTGCACGGGCTCTTGCCTCGCAGCCACGCTGACCGGGTACTATAGTTTCGATGGCGGTCTCGGAATCTACGTGATCGACGACGCCGACATCATGGTGACGAAGAAGAACAACATCAAGTTCGATTCCGAAATCGAGAAACCGCCCGGCACCTGTTCGGCGGCCTACTACGTTGAAGGCATCATGGTTCACGAAATGGGCCACGTGCTCGGACTCGGTCACAGCGCGACGTCTACGGCAACGATGTACTCCACCGTCGGAACCTGCAATTCCGGTCTGGACGAGATCGATACCGACGACATCAACGGCATCAACTTCCTGTACTAGACCTTAAACAAGCGCAGCCGTTAGCGATTAGCCGTTAGCTATTAGCCTGGCACCTAGACAATTCGCCGCGGCAGCGTAGTCGAGCGCTTCACCTGAAAGCGCACACCACGTCCAGTCGCGCAGTCCATTGGGACGGTTCGTTCGA